>SIRX01000139.1 GCA_004563715.1 Actinomycetota bacterium
ATGACGGAGGAGAGAGACGAGAGAAAGATCAAGGTGCTGTTTCTGTGCACCCAGAACTCGGCGAGAAGCCAGATGGCCGAGGGTTTTCTGAGGCACTACGGGGGCGACCGGTTCGAGTCTTACAGTGCGGGCCTCGACCCGACCGACGAGATACACCCCTGCGCCGTGGAGGCTATGAGGGAGGTTGGCATCGACATCTCCGGCCAGCACCCCAAGGGGCTCAAGGAGTACATGGGCAAGGAGTACTTCAACTACCTGGTTATCGTGTGCGCCCGGGCCGAGGAGCGGTGCCCCAAGACCTTCCCCGGTGTGGGAACGACGTTCTCGTGGATCTTCGAGGACCCTCGCCGCGAGGAGGACCTCCCCTACGACTCGATGCTGGAGAGGTTCCGGCTGGTGCGGGACCAGATAGAGCTGCGGATGAAAGAGTGGCTCGAACACCCCGAAGTGGAGATGGAGAAGCTGCGGGAGCAGCGGGACCGCGAGCGCCGGGAGCGTCTGGAAGCCGCGCGGGGGTCTGCCTCCGCGAGACGGTGAGCTTCGCCGTTCGCCGCGGGCGTTCACCGGGGGCTGCGGCTCTAGGAGACCCGGAAGAGGACGGCCTCCCCATCTCCGGCCACGCGCTCTAGAGAAGGTTCGTTCTCGACCTCCCGCAGGACCGCCTGACCGTCGAGGCCGTCCTCCTCGTAGCGCTCCGGGTGGACTATCACGTAGTCCGCGTCCAGCCGACGCAGCTCCGCCAGGGCTTCGGGGTCCGGGATGGTGTTCAGGGCGTCGCGGGTCTTGTAGTAGCCCTCGGGGAAGTAGCTGGCGTAGCCGTTTACCAGGTTCCACCAGCCGAAGGTCGAGCGGTACATCCGCGGGGTCTCCCGGAAGGCGTCTTGTCGGCTGGCGAAGGGAACTTCAGCGACCACGGCCTCCTCTCCGGCGTTCTCGGCGAGGTAGGCGTAGGCGGGCTCCAGGGTGGGCGGACCGCGGTCTATAAAGCGGTCTATCGGGAGCGTCGGCATGAACTCCAGCGCCGCGACCACGGAGAGCACGGCGAGCACCGCGAACGCCCGCCGGCCGCCGAGCTTCGCCATCAGGGCGCGCATCCCGAAGCCGGCGAGCACGGCGATGCACAGCATAACGATAGCCCACATCCGGGCCGGCACCCGGAGGCTGCCGAATCCGGGAACGTACTCGTAGAGCAGGGCGTAGGGGAAGGGTATCTCCCAACCTCCGAGATGGACCCTGGGTCCCAAAGAGAGCACGAAGATGGTGAGGCCCAGCAGGGCAAAAAGGGCGGTGGTCCGGGTGGCGCCGCGCCGGACCATCTCGTAGAGGGCGAGGGAAGCGGCGACGAGGCCGGGGTAGAGGGTTAGCTCGTAGACGGGTTTGCCGTTCTCGTGGGTAATCCCGAAGAACTCCGGCGTCCAGCCCAGGAGCCAGCTCTCCGGCACCGAGGTCAAGAGGGCGGCCGGTATCACCGACCCGCCGGCCACCGTCGCCAGGTCCCGGCTGTGGTCCTCGGCTCCGCTCTGGGCGATGTAGGGCCAGAGTAGAAAGGCGAGCCCGGCCCCGAAGGCGGCGAAGATAGGTACTCCGTAGGCGAAGTCCCGCAGGCGGGGCGGGTCGCGCTGCAAGAAGGACCATACGACGTAGAAGGCGGCCATCATCAGGATAGCGAAGACGCCGTAGTAGAGTCCGGAGAGGGCGTTGAGGGCGAAGAAGAGGCCGACCAGAAAGAGGTCCAGCGGACGGCGGGCGGTCAGATAGCGGTGGAGGAACAGCAGGATCAGGGGCAGGAAGTACGTCGTCATGGTGTTTAGCTGGGTTATATGCCCGTAGCGGTAGGGGCAGACGGCGTAGATCCCCCCGGCGAAGAGGGCCGCGGGCACGGCGTAGCTCCGGCCCGCCAGCAGACGCCGAACCAGGAGGAAGGTCGCGTAGCCGGAGAGCACGTAGGTCAGCAGGAGCACGACGTTGAAGCTCAGGAGCGGGTTGTTCGTTATGTAGTAGAGGGGGGCGGTGAACACGGCGCTCGGGAGCAGGAGGTCTGTGTAGGCCAGGGCGTCCGGTGTGGGGTAGAAGATGTTGGCGCCGTAGAGCGCGGCGTCGGAGGCGAGGGCGTGGGAGATCCAGGCCATGCTCCACACCATGACCGCCGGGTCCCCGGCCCCGTTGACCCGGTCCATGTTGAAGATCAAGGGGTAGGTGAAGATGAGGGCCAGGGCTGCGTAGAGCGCCAGCGCCAGCAGGTGTATCCGACCCGTCCTGTTGGTTTTCTCGTCCGCCAAGGACCATCCCTCGCTAGGATTTTGTAAACCGGGTGCAGCCCGATGAGAGCAGGAAACAGCGGGTATTGTAACCTACCCGAAACCCTTCTTTAAACTCGCGGCAACGCTTCTCCCCTATAATGCGCCCCATGTCCGCCGGTAGAAACCCGAGCCCGCTATGAGATGGGCCGCGTCTTTCCCGCGGCTTTTCTTTGGGATCGTGCTGCTGGCGGGCCTGACGGTAGCCCTGGCCGGCTGCACCGTCTCCGAGCCCGCCGAGCGCGTCCAGGAGCCTACCGGGGCTTCGGAGGACGGCGGGGCCTCGCGGGAGCCTACGGCGCCCACGACCGTCTCCGAGCCGGTCGCGAATTCTGCAGAGGCGACGGTAGGGGTGGCTTCGACCACGGAGGAGGCCGAGCTCCCGGACGAGGGTGCCCCGGAGCCGGCAGCCGGTGGCGAGGTCCAGGCGTCGTCGCCGGCGCCGTTCGTAGAGGCCCCCCGGGCGCGGGGGGGCGCGGGGTACGGCGCGGACAGCATACTCGCCGTCCGGTACGGGTTGCACGAGGGCTACGAGCGGGTCGTGATAGACCTCGGCACCGGCGAAGAGCCTGCCGGGTCTGTGCCGGAGTGGGTTCTGAGCAGCCCGACCGGGGACGGCGTCTTGCGGGTTACCCTCCCCTCGGTAAGTACGACCGGCGTCTCGGACGGCGACTTCGACGGTTCGCTGCTCAAGAACTTCCACGTCGTGCGGGCCCCGGAGGGCGGGATATTCGTGGACGTCTTCGCCGAAGGTGCTTTTACCTACCGGGTCATAGAGCTGCTAAAGCCCTCCCGGCTGGTGGTGGACTTCCAGCCCTCGAGCGCGGCCCTCACCGTACCGCTCCCCGCCGAAGGCGGCAACACCGTGCTCACCGAGCCCCGCCGGGAAACCCGGGTCGAAGGCCCGCTCATCGTCAGCGGCTACTCCCGCAACTTTGAGGCTAACAACACGATCGCCGTGATCGGCGCCGACGGCGAGACGTTGGCCCGGAAGACCGTGACCGGCAACGACTGGGCCAGCACCTGGGGCTACTTCGAAACCACGCTGGACCTGCCGCCGTTCAGCGGCCAGGCTACCTTGAAGGCCGGAATCCAGAGCGCCCGCGACGGCTCTTTCGAGGGCGTCGCGGTGCCGGTGTACGGAACCGGTTAGGAGTCGCCCGGCCCTTTACGGGGTTTCGGTGCCGGACCTGGCACCCTACCGGAGGGACGCGACGAAGTAATCCGGGTTGAGCTGCTCGCCGGTGGCCCGGAGCACGGTATCCTGCCAGCTCTCACGGGCGCCGGGGCCGAAGACGGCCTCCAGCAGGTAACGCCCGGCCGCCTCACTCGCAAAAAACGGCCCGTGGGTGATGTAGCTCTCCAGGTAGTGCCGGAGCTGGGCGGCGGTGAGGTGCCCGAGCACGTAATTGTGGTAGTAGACGGGGGCCAGGGCGACGTGCAGCTTGGCGGCCCAGTCCGGCTCGTTGCGGCCGGGCGGACGCTCGACGAGCTGGAAACGGCCGACCAGATCCCACCACAGGGTATTTAGGTCCCCGCGGTCGGGGTCGGCGTAGAGCTCCCGCTCGAAGTGAAACATCACCAGCGCCCAGCGGGTAAAGACCAGCCGGTCGGCCTTTCCGCGTCGCGCGAGGCGTTCGCGGTCTCCGTCGAGCTCCGAGGCCGGGACGCCGGCGACACCGGATAGCCAGGCCGGGTCGTCCATCAGGGAGTCCATCATGAGCGCGATGGCCTCCGTGGTGTTGGTGTGGGCGATCGACCGCAGCAGGTACGGCAGCTTCGGGTTGATGTGCCGGTCGTAGACGGCGTGGCCGAACTCGTGGAGCATGGTCTCCGCCCAGTAGGCGTCCGGCTTTCCGGGCCGGAGGTTGGCCAGCACCCGCACGTCGTAGGGGTAATCGCGCCCGACGCCGAGACAGAAGGCGTGCTGGCTCTTGCCCTCCCGCTCGTAGAGGTCGCTCCGCGCCAGCACGTCCCGCACTTCCAGGCCCAGGTTGTCGTAGGTCTTGCGGGTCAGCGCTTCGAGGTCCTTACCGTCGAAGAAACGGTCCAGGTCGAGCCCCTCGTCCTCCGGGGGCTCTTGGAAAAACGGGTCCGGGAGGTGCCACGGCAGGACTTCCTCCACGCCGAAGCGTTTTTTGAGGTTCTCGTCGAGCTCCTCCTTGAGAGCGCGAAACGGGGCCTCGGTGGCGGACTCTAGCTCGTCCATGAGGCGGGCAAGCTCCCCGGAGTTTATCTCCTGCAGTTCGAGCGAGCGGTAATAGTGGCTCTCATGGCCGGCGTCGCGCGCCAGGCGGTTGCGGAGCCGGGCGAGCTCGCGCACCGACTCCTCGACCCGGCGGCCCACGCTCTTCGATCCCTCCCAGGACTCCCGGCGCAGCTTCTCATCATCCGAGGAGCGCAGTATCTCCCGAATCTCGTTGTCCCCGACCTCCCGGCCCCCGATCCTGCCCCGGTGGTTGCCGTAGACGGCGTTTACCTCGGCCTCCAGCTCTTCTATTTGCTCCAGGACCTCGGGGTCTCCCTGGCGGCTGGCGTAAGTCCTGTACAGCACCTCGATCTGCCGCCGGAGCAGGGTGTTCTCCAGGGAGCCCCGCTCCTCGTACCAGCCTTTCACCCGCGCGAACTCCTCGCTATCGGAGAAGAGCCGGTTGTACTCGTTGCCGGTGCGGACCAGCTCCTTCCGGGCCTCCTCGGTGCCGGTGGTCGCCAGAACCCACCAGGCCTCGCTCGCGGCTTTCTCGGCGGGCGCGGCGCGCTCCTCGAAACGGCGTACAAAGCGTTCTACGGCGGCGGAAGAGATCATGCTGCTCCTCGGTTCGGTAACGGGGTCTTCGGGCGGATCTTTAGCGCTGCCGGGCGGCCCGGTCGCGGCGGTGGCCGAGCCAGATCATGACCAGCAGGAGGATGATGCCCAGGGTAACGAACTGCAGCAGCCCTTCCGGGCTCCCGCCCTGGCCCCCGACGATGAGGGCGGCCACGAAGACCAGCGCCAGGGCGGCGTAGCCCGCGGCCCGGAAGGCGAGGTAAGCCGCCGCCATCCCGCCCAGGATGTACAGGATGGGCATGAGCGGAGCGGCGTACTGGAGCGGGGCCATAAAGCCGGCGGGCACCTGCGCGGTGGCCCACGCCCCGAGTTGGCCCAGCACCACGAAAGCGGCGAGAGCGGCGAAGAACGAGATCGCGCCGCTCGTCCAGGTTACCGGGTCGGGGTCGAAGTCGTGAGGCTCGTACCAGCGGGCCTCGTGGTCCACCCGGTAACGGCCCCGGACCCGGCCGGTGTTCCTGTTGCCCCCGCCGCCAGAGGGCTCCTTGCGCCCGAAGCGGCCGCGCAGACGTTCGCCGAGGCCCGGTCCGCTGCGGGACTCGCGCTGCTGGCGGCGGGTGGAGAGCTCGTCTTCCGGCGCGTCGAAGTCCAGGTTCAGGCCCGCGAGCTGGTCGGCGGCGTGGGCCAGGTCCAGCGCCTCGTTGTGTTGCTGGCGGCGGTTGGGGTCCGAGAGAACGGCGTGCGCTTCCTGAAGCCGGGCGAACTCGTCGGCGCTGCCGCCCGGATAGTCCGGGTGGCGCTCCTTGGCCAGCTGGCGGTAAGCATTCTTGATCTCGCTCTGGGAGGCGCTGCGGGAGACGCCGAGCACCTCGTAGTAGTTGATCTGATCCGCCATGGTCGCCCTATTCTAACCTACGGAGGCGCTCCGGTCCGCGTTTCGGAGGGCTGCTTCTATCTCCCGGAGGCACCAGGCGTCGTCCTCCGCGCCGCCGCGCAGGACCTTGATTGCTGCGTCGCCGCCGATTTCTCCGAGCGCCCACGCCGCGTGGCCCCGCACGAGCGGCGAGGGGTCTTCCCGCAGGCACCGGGCGAGCGCCGGCACCAGCTCCCGCAGCCCCAGGTTGCCGGCGGACACGCAGCAGTTGCGCAGCAGCCCCTCGCGGCCCGGCCGGGTGAGCGGCGTGCCGGCAAACCGTTTCTCAAACTCCTCGTCGGTCCGGATCTCTAGAACCTCTTCTATCTCCAGGTAAGGGCCGGCCCCGGATGCCGCGCCGAACTCCGGCCAGGGGCTCCGCGAGGCCTTGGTCTTGTTGTACGGGCAGACCTCCTGACAGATGTCGCAACCGAAGGCCCAGTCGCCGACGAGCGGGCGCAGGTGGCGGGGTATCTCGCCCCGGTTCTCGATGGTCAGATACGAGATACACCGCCGGGCATCCACCACGCCGGGCGCCTGGATGGCGCCGGTCGGGCACCGGTCCATGCAGCGGGTGCAGCGCCCGCAGGTCCCGGTCCCCGGTGGGTCCGGCGGGAGATGCAGGTCGACGATCAGGTCTGCGATAAAGAAGTACGACCCGATTTCGCCGTTTATGAGGCACGAGTTCCGGCCGAAAAAGCCCAGCCCCGCCTTCTGGGCCGCCGAGCGCTCCAGTAGCGGCACGGCGTCAGTGAACGCGCGGGCCTTTATCCTGGTCCCCAACTCCTGCTCCAGCTCCCGCCGCAGGCGGTACAGCCGCTCTTTTATGATCTCGTGGTAGTCGCGGCCCCAGGCGTAGCGGGCGACCCGTCCGCCGCCGGGGTTCTCGGGGTGTTCGCCCGGATAGTAGGAGACGCCTAAAGAGACCACGCTCCGGGCGCTCTTCTGCAGCTTCTTCGGGTTGGAGAGCAGCCCCACGGGCCGCTGCATGTAGCCCATGTCGGCGGCCATCCCGGCCTCCTGCCACTCCCGCAGCCGCTCTCCACCCTCTTCCAACGGCTCCGCGCCTGTGACCCCGACCAGGTCGAACCCCGCCTCGCGGGCGCGGTTCTCCAGTATCTTCCGGGCGTCCGCCGGCGTCGTGTGCGCGGGTAGGCTTCCCATGCCTCGATTGTATCGCCGCGCTTCGCTTCGGGAGTGACGAGCCGCCCGCGAGCCGGTACTATTCGGCTGTGAAGCCGGGGCTGGAAGACGCGGTGCGGACGGAGCGGCTCGACGGGGGAGCGCGGGAGGTCCACCGGGTCCGGGGCGCGGCCGCGCCTGACCTGGCGGCCCTGATCCCGCACCTCGGGCTCACGCCCGCCGAGGACTCTTTCGTGCTCCTCGACGGCGCGGGCTGGGGGGGTTCGGTGCTAGCTTTCGAGCCCGAACGACGTTTGGTGGTGGAGAAAGAAGCGTCGCCGTTCGAGGCCCTGCGGGAGGCGCTGGACGCGACCACCGCCGGAGCCCACCCGATGAGCGGCGGGTCGGGCCTCTTCGGCTACCTCTCCTACGACGCGGCCCGCCACGTGGAGAAGTTGCCCGTCCTCGCGCGCGACGACCTGAGGCTGCCCATCGCGCAGTTTATCCGGCCGCGTTACACGGTGGGCGCGCGGGCGGGAGAGACCTGGGTCTCGGCCCCGGCGGGGGAGGACCCCGCATTTCTTTTCCGGGCTCTCCGGGCGCTGGAGCCGCTCTCCGGCACGCCGCGGACCTTCGGGGCGGAGGCCCGGACCAGCCTGGGGCGCGGCGGCTACGAGCGGGCGGTAGAGAGGATCAAGGAGTACATCCGGGCCGGGGACGTGTTCCAGGTCAACATCTCGCAGCGCTTCGAGGTTCCTTTCCCGGGCGATGCCGTCGCGCTCTACGGGGCGTTGCGCGCCCTCAACCCCTCTCCGTACGGCGGGATGATCTCTTTCCCGGGCTTCGCGGCGGTCTCCAGCTCGCCGGAGTTGCTCGTGCGGCTCTCGGGCCGGAGGGCCGTCACGAGGCCGATAGCCGGGACGTACCCGCGAGGAACGGGGGCCGGGGCGGCGCTGCTACTGGACCCCAAAGAGCGGGCGGAGCACGCCATGATCGTGGACCTGGAGCGCAACGACCTCGGACGCACCGCACGCTACGGCACGGTGCGGGTGGACGAGCTGATGACGACGGAGACCTACTCGCACGTCGTCCACATCGTCTCCGAGGTCTCCGGCGAGCTCGCCCCGGAGAAGGACGCGGTGGACCTGCTGGCCGGCATGTTCCCCGGCGGCACCATCACCGGCTGCCCGAAGGTGCGCTGTATGGAGATAATCGAGGAGCTGGAGCCCGTCCGGCGGGCACTCTACACGGGCTCTTTCGGCTGCCTGGGCCACGGCTCTATGGACATGAACATCGCGATCCGCACCATCTTGCTGGCCGAAGGCGTCGCCTACGCCCAGGCGGGGGGCGGCATCGTCGCCGACTCGGAGCCCGCCCGCGAGTACCGGGAGTCCGTCGCGAAAGCTGCCGCCCTCCTGGAGTGCCTGGGTGCCGATCCGCCGTGAGCCTCGTCTACCTGAACGGGGTGTACTTCCCGGCCGCCGACGCCCGCATCCCCGTTACCGACCGGGGCCTGGCCTACGGCGATGGGGTCTTCACCACCATCGGGGTCTCCGGAGGCGGGCCGCGCTTTCTGGACTGGCACCTGGAGCGGTTGCTCCGGGACGCGGCGGCGCTCCGCATACGCGGCCCGGAAACCAGGAGCCTCGCTGACGCCTGCCGGGGCCTCATAGCGCGGCTCGGGCTTGAGGAGGGCGTGGTGAAAGTTACCGTGACGCGCGGAACGGGAGGCCGCGGCCCTTCCGTGCAGAGCGCGGGGAGCCCCACGGTCATCGTCACGGCCTCCGGGCCGCCGGAGAGGCGTCCGCCGCTGCGGGCGATCACGGTCCCCGATACCCGGGGGCCGCTCGCCGCCCACAAGACGCTCAACTACCTGCCGAACGTCCTGGCGCTCCGGCAGGCCGAAGACGCTGGCCGCGACGAGGCGGTGTTCGTCCGCGACGGCCGGCTCGTAGAGGCTACGGTGTCCAACCTGGTCGGCTTTGCCGATGGTGTCCTGAGCACGCCGCCGCTCGACGGTGGGGTACTCCCCGGCGTCGCCCGCCGGGCGCTACTCGAGGCCGGAGCGATCGCCGAAGGAGGGTTGCTGCCAGACGCTGGCGGTCCGCTCTACTGCGTCAACAACGTTCGCGGGGTGGAGGCTGTTGTGGAGCTCGACGGAAGGCCTCTGGAGCGAAACCCGAAGGTTCAGAGGACTCTGCAGGCTGCCCTGGACAAACAGGCCCGGCTTGCGGCCCCGGGTTAGTTAGCGAGGTCGCCGGGTACCCGGCAAGAAGGTGTATATTTACCTCACGCAACGCACGGGGTGAAAGACCTGTTTCAAGGAGGGCTGGAGATGGCAATATCCACCGTAAACCCGGCGACGGGCGAAGAAGTCGAGTCCTTTGAGGCTCTCACCGAGGATCAGATAGAGGAGAAGATCCGGCGCGCCGCCGAAACCTTCCGCGAGTACCGGAAGACCTCCTTCGAGGAGCGGGCGCGGATGTTGACGCGGGCTGCGGAGATCCTGGAGGAAGAGGCCGAGGAGTTCGGCCGCATCATAACGGGCGAGATGGGCAAGCCGCTGGCCGCCGCGGTCGCCGAGGCCAACAAGAGTGCCCGGGGCTGCCGCTACTACGCGGAGAACGCCGAGCGCTTTATGGCCGACGAAGAGATCGAGCTGGAAGGCGCGAAGGTCTACATCCGCTACGAACCCATCGGGCCGGTCCTGGCGATAATGCCGTGGAACTTCCCGTTCTGGCAGGTCTTCCGCCACGCCGCCCCCGGCCTCATGGCGGGTAACGTGATCCTGCTCAAGCACGCCTCCAACGTGCCCCGGTGCGCGCTGGCCATCGAGGACATCTTCCGCCGGGCGGGGTTCCCGGAGGGGGCGTTCCAGACGCTCTTGATCGGCAGCGGCCAGGTGCAGGCCGTTATAGACGACCCGCGGGTAAAGGCGGCCACCCTCACCGGCAGCGGTCCGGCGGGTAGCAAGGTGGCGAGCCAGGCCGGGGAGAACATCAAGAAGACCGTGCTGGAGCTCGGTGGGAGCGACCCGTTTATCGTGATGCCCTCGGCGGACCTGGACGAGGCCGTCTCGACGGCGGTCACGGCCCGCACGCTCAACAACGGCCAGTCGTGCATCAACGCCAAGCGCATGATCGTGCACGAGGAAGTAGCCGACGAGTTCGAGCGGCGCTACGTGGAGGCGATGGCGGCCCTTAAGGTCGGTGACCCGATGGACGAGGACACCGACATGGGCCCTCTGGCCACGCCGGACATCCTGCAGGACGTAGACCAACAGGTGCGGGACTCGGTGGAGGCCGGAGCAAGGGTGCTCACCGGCGGCAAGCCGCTGGACGGTCCCGGAAACTACTACCCGCCGACCGTGATCACGGACATCCCCGAGGACTCTCCGGCGTACCGGGAGGAGATCTTCGGCCCCGTCGCCTCGCTGTTCCGGGTCAGGGACGCGGACGAGGCCATAAACCTCGCCAACGACTCCCCGTTCGGGCTCAGCTCCAGCGTCTGGACCAATGACGCCGGGGAGCAGGACCGGTTTATAGAAGAGATCGAGGCCGGCATGGTCTACGTAAACAAGATGACCGAGTCCACCCCGGAAGTTCCTTTCGGGGGCGTCAAGGAGTCCGGCTACGGCCGGGAGCTTTCGGTCTTCGGCATCCGCGAGTTCGTGAACGCCAAGACGGTCTGGATCAACGACGCCGCCGATAACGAGGGTATAGAGTAGACGGATTCGCCCACGCCGCGTGAACGCTTTTGCTGACCCCCTCGCGGCGTGGGGTACGCTATATACCGTGATGAACTATCTTACTCTCGGACTGCCGCCCGCCACCCCTTTGGGAGCACCGGCAGCGGCCCCGCTGCGCCCGCGGATGCTTTCGGAAAGCTCCTTCGGCTCCCCCCTGCCGGTTCTCTGGGGCGTCACGGGAGCCGCCTTTTCCGGGATCGCTATCGAAACGCTAACAAGCTGCGCTGTTCCCTACGGCGTGAAAGGAGGGCCATGAACTTCCCCCGGTTGCTGGGGCTCGGCGCCATCTACGGCGCGGGTTTCGCGCTCATCAAGTCGATGTTTCCGCTCCCCATAATCCTCTTGCTGCTCCAGTCCGGAAGGGGCACCGAAGGAGACTTCACCTGGCTGGTAGCTGTCTACATGGGAGCCGGACTGCTAGCCGGGCTGATCGCGGCCCCAATATTCGGTGGGCTGCTGCTTCTCCGGCGCCCTCCCGAACCGGGTGAAGGCTCGGCCTCGCTCGGCGCCCGGTTTACCCTGAGCCTGGGGCTCGCGCTCTTGATGGGTTTGATCTCCGGCCTGCTAATACTCGGGGTCTACGCCACGGGCCTGCTCCCGGCCGGAGGCGTGCTGGACCCCTTGAGCCTTATACAGAGCTCCGACTTCGCGCCCGGTACGCCGCTGCTCGTGGCCTGGACCATCGCCCGGGACCTGCTGCCCGCCGGTCTCACCGGGCTCTTTCTCGCGCCCATCGGCGGCGGACCGCTCCAGCGTATCGCCACCGCCGGGCAGCCGCCCGTCCAGAAGCATTACGAGTACGAGAACCTGTAGCTGGCGGCGGACTCTTTCCGGGGGGCGCACAGAGCCCGGTTATGAAAGAGGGCCGCTCAAGAGGCCGGGACACCTGCGGCCCCGGGCCCGCCAGCAGGTCTGACAGCGACACCCGTAAGTATCGATCCATGATATGGTAGTCTCCGGGCATGAAGCCATACTCGAAGGACCTGAGGTTGAGGGTGCTGGCTGCCGTCGATGGCGGC
>SIRX01000140.1 GCA_004563715.1 Actinomycetota bacterium
GCGTGGGCATGGCCCCGGTGGTGGTCGCGACGGTGGCCGCCGCGATCATCAACCGGTGCGAGCGCCGGTTTTCGCGCATGCCGCTGGAGAGCCCGCCGACCGTGGTGCAGGCCGTTATCCTGCCCCGGGGCGCGGGAGATGAGAGCGTGGCGGCGCTGTGGGACCTGTTGCTGGAAGCCGGGTTCGCCGGGCTCGGGCCGGAAGAGGTCCCTTCGTCGCGCCACCTGGTCCTGGACTCCGCGGAGTATTTGGGCGAGGCAGTGGACCCCTCGGACTACGTCGGCATGCGGGAGCACGCCCGGGGCCGGGTCCGGAGCCTCCGGGAGCGGCTGGAGGGCGGGATGCTCCGCAACTGGGAGCTCGACGACCGGACGCTTGAGGAGCCGGACGCCTGGATCGCCGTGGACGGCCAGCTAAAGGAGGTCCGGGAGTCCAACCGCCGGGCCGTCGGCCTCATAAAGAGCGTCGCCCGCCCCGAGTTCGTCGGCAAGGACGTGGGCATGCTGCTCGACCTGGAGCCGGGTATGCGCACCACCAGCTTCGTCCCGGACTGGCAGCTCCGGCGGGCTCCGGGAGAGCAGCGCACCTCGTGGTACCTGCGGGTGTGGCCGCGCCAGCCGGGGGCCGACGCCCTCGGGTCGCTGATGAGGATCGAGGCCCCCAGGGACACGCCGCCGGAGACGATAGATGAGATCACACGCTGGGTCCTGGCGGAGCGGGCGCCCATCGCCAGGCCCGACCCGCGGTGGCCCGCCATGATCTACCCCATCCACCACGTCGAGAAGATACTGAAACCCCTCGTGCAGGGCTCCGAGCGGAACTACGCGAGGCTCGAACGCTACATCTCAAGGAACGGGAGGAACTGAGATGCTGCACGAACACTTCCTGGACACAACCGCCGGCCCCATCGGCCGGGTCGTCACCAGCGAGGAGTACCCGGCGACCGCCCACGAGTTCTACTTCTGGACCGCCGAGACCGAGGCCGCCCAGAACCTGGACATCGGCCACATCGTCGCCGCCGAGGCCGAGGACGCGACCGCCATAGCCGTCCTCGACGACCCGCGCCGCTACTCGGACCTCCAGAGCTTCCTGGACGACTTCTACGCCTACGACGGCGACCCGGAGCTGGAAGCTCTCAGCGAGCGGGTGGAGATCCTGGTCTTCAGAGCCCAGGTCCTCGCCACCAAGCACCGCGAGGAGCGCAAGAAGAGCAAGCGCCCGGTGCGAACCGGCCCCATCTACTACGCCACCCGCGCCGCCATCGAGTTCGCCCTCGGCCTGGAGGAATACTCCGGCACGCCCATCCCGATGCTCCTGCACGAGAACGGCAACGAGCGGGACGGCCAGCCGCAGCGCACCCCGGTCTACGTGGACGAGGACTACCTGCTCGGCCCCGAGGCCGGACACCTCAACATCACCGGCATGAGCGGGCTCTCCACCAAGACCAGCCACGCCCTGTTCACCATCTCCAGCGTCTTCCAGACCGCGAAGAACAAGAAGGTCGCCGCCCTCATGTTCAACGTCAAGGGCGCGGACCTCCTGTTCCTGGACAAGCCGGTAGAGGTTAAAGCCGACGCCGACCCGGAGTTGGCCGAACGCTACGCCCGCGAGGGCCACACCGGCCTGCCGGAGGAGCACCGGAGCATGTACGAGGCGCTGGGGTTGGAGGTCAAGCCCTTCGAGAACCTGCGTATCTTCGCGCCGCTGCGCTACGGCATGGACTCCGGGGAGCGGGTGCTGGACCTCGCCGGCATCCCGGCCCGCAAGCTGAACACGCTGCGCAACGCCCGGGGGGAGGATAGCTGCGTCTACCCCATCGCCTGGGAGCTGGGCGACGTGATGCCCTACGCCGGGGCGGTCTTCGAGCCGTCGGACATGGACGACAAGTTCCGGGGGTTCATCGAGGAGCTGCGCGGGCCGCAACGCGTCAAAACTCAGGCCGACTTCGAAGTTCTGATGGATGAGATCTTCGACTACTTCGAGGACGGCGACAAGCAGAGCTGGAACGGCCACCACCGGGCCACCATCTCCAAGGTCCGCAACCGCTTTAAAATACTGCCGAGCAAGTGCGCCGGCCTGCTGGCCCACGGCCGGGTCGAGTACAACGATCTGCCCCGCGTGGACGGCCCGTTCGAGACGAACGAGGTGCGGGTCGTGGACATCTCGCAGCTCAGCGGCATCCCGCAGGACCTCATCGTAACGAGCGTCATAGAGAAGATCTGGGAGCTGGCCGAGATCGGGCTGCTCGGCGTGGACAAGCTGATCATCTTCGTGGACGAGCTGAACAAGTACGCCCCGACCGGCTCGAAGACCTCCGCCCTCAAGGGCACCCTGGTGGACATCTCCGCCCGCGGACGCCACCTGAACCTCACGCTCTTCGGGGCACAGCAGTTCCGCAGTAAGGTGGACGAGGAGGTCGTCGGCAACGCGGCAACGAGCCTGTATGGGCGGATCGGGGACGAAGAAATAACCAACTCCAGCTACCGCTCCTTCTCCGGCACCACCCGCGAGGAGCTGCTGCAACTGGAGAAAGGCCGCCTCCTCTGCCGCCACGCCCACTACGCCTTCCCCGTCTTCGGCACCTTCCCCCTCCCCCCTGTCCTGCCCGGCGCCGTCGGCAGCCGCATCTTCCGCCAGGACCGGGTGGACGCCGCCTCCTCCGTCCTCTCCGTCATGCGCGGCCTCATGACCAAGCCGCCCGCTATCACCGCCATCCGCGAAGAGATAGAAGGCGTCCCCGAGGACCGCATCTTCGAGGCCCTGGACGCCGTCCAGTCCGCCGCCCGCGCCGGCAGCGCCCCCGCCGACCCCTACAAGAACTTCGCCTGGAACCTCAAACGCGGCCACCGCCGCTCGGCGACCCGTCGCGACAACTCCGAGATATTGGCGGGTCTGGATCGGATGAGGGATTAGAAAGGAATACCAATGCCAGAACCTGTACCGGGAAGTTGGCGAGGCGTTGCCAATCGATACAAGAACTGTAGCAAAGAAGTACAAGCGTATTTTGCTGATATACCAAGTCTTATAGAAGGATACGACTGGGAAGTTCCACTCGGCTTTATGTTTACCCGCGTGGAAAAGGCCCACAATACCATGCTGTATTGTGGTGCCGTCAAACGTCACCGGGGATAGCGTCTGGTAAGTTGTGGGTTGAGTGAGGAGGGAGACACTTGACCCCGAAACATGAGTTCGAGCGCGACGTGAAGCTGGATGTCGAGACCCGAGTCCGCCAGGGC
>SIRX01000141.1 GCA_004563715.1 Actinomycetota bacterium
ACGGTCGAGTCGGTCGCGGTCAACGTCGAGGAGACGACCTACAGCCTCGCGGTCAACAGGCTCGCCTGGGAAGGCGGGGTCCGGTCGCACGCGGACCTCGACGAGCACCGGCAGCAGTTCGAGGGCGAGATCTACGGCATCGAGCCCGGTAACGACGGCAACGAGTTGATCCTGGACATGATCGAGAGCGACATCTACGGCCTCGGGGACTGGGAGCTGGTGGAGTCCAGCACCTCCGGGATGCTGGCGGAGGTGGACCGCCACGTCAGCGCCGGCGAGTGGATCGTGTTCGCCGGGTGGGAGCCGCACTGGATGAACCAGAAGTACGAGATGTTCTTCCTCGAGGACCCCGAGAAGGTCTGGGGGGAGCAGTCCCAGGTGGAGACGCTCGCCAACGCGGAGTTTATCGAGGAGAACGAGGAGCTCCGGCGGTTCTTCGAGCAGTTCGTGCTCGACGCCGACGTGCAGGCTACCTGGATAGACCTGGTAGACAACTCCGGCAAGGAGCCCGAGCAGGTCGCCCAGGACTGGCTCCGGGAGAACCCCGAGTGGACCCAGCGGTGGCTCGAAGGCGTCGAGGCCACCGACGGCACCGACGGTTTCGAAGCTCTAGAGCAGCACCTGGAGGAACAGGCCTCCGGCAGCTAACAGCCACTCTACAACCGGACCTTACCGGACTTACCGGAGAGGGGACGGCGCTCCCGCCGTCCCCTCTCCCCGTGCCGGCACTACCTCTCCGAGAGGCCGGCGGGTTGTATCCGCTTCTCGCGGAGCGCCTCGTAGTACGGCAGGCAGCGCTCGTAGGTTCCTTCTAGCTCTTTCGGCAGCGAGACTTCTTTCTGGGGGATCTCCTCTATGCCCGTGCTCTCCTGGGCGTCCGTGTGCCAGCCGTCCCACATCCGCCACTCCGGCACCTTCCGGGGCTCCCAGGACAGGGCCTCGGACTTGAACGGGATACCGAGCTTCTCGCAGTAGGTGGCAACCGTGCCCTCCGTATTGGCGGCGAGGTCCGTGGCCTCGACCACCACGGGCTCTTGCCCGGCCTCTTCGGCGCGCCCGAAAAGCTCGTGAAGCCTCTCGTAGCCCGCCTCCTCGAAGGTGAAGTCCGGCCACATCTTGTGGAACGAGACCAGCATCTGCTTCGGGTCCCGGATCAGGAACGAGTTGCGAAAGTTGGCCGCGAACTCTTCGTCTATGTAGCCCGCCACGTGGTAGGCCATGTCCTTGAAGAAAACCGGCCGGTCGTGGTCGGCGGTCAGCGTCGTCAGCACGTTCTCGAAGCGGTACTCTTCTTTAGGCTCCTCGTCAGCGTAGCGATTGCTGCGGCGCTCGTCGCTGTAGTAGTAGGAGACGGAGAACGGCTCGTGGAAGACCTCGAAGTCCTCCCGCTCCACGAAAATCCGCTCGAAGGCCGTGGAGATAGATCGGGGCACGGCCCACAACGCCACGGGTTTCTCGCTCAAAGTCTCTCCTCCTCTACGCTGTTATGAGGTTCGCCAGGCGTTCCCGGACGGCTTCAATCGGGATACGCTCCTGTTCCATCGAGTCCCGGTCCCGGACCGTTACCTGCCGGTCCTCCATGGTGTCGAAGTCCACCGTCACACAGAACGGTGTACCGGCTTCGTCCTGGCGCCGGTAGCGGCGGCCGATGGACCCCGAGTCGTCGTAGAAGATGCGGTAGTCGCCCTTGAGGTCGTCGTAGAGCTCGCGGGCGATGGTCGAGACGGGCTCTTTCTTGGAGAGCGGGAACACGGCGGCCTTTACGGGCGCGATGCGGGGATGAAGCTTGAGCACGGTTCGCTGCTCGCCGCGGACCTCCTCCTCGGTGTAGGCGTCCACCAGGAAGGCCAGCGCCATACGGTCCACGCCCCCGGCCGGCTCCACCACGTAGGGTATGTAGCTCTCGCCCGTGGCCTGGTCGAAGTACGAGAGGTTCTCCCCGGAGAACGCGGCGTGCTGCTTGAGGTCGTAGTCGGTGCGGTTGGCGATGCCCTCCAGCTCCGACCAGCCGGCAAACGGGAAGTTGTACTCTACGTCCACGGTGCGCTTGGAGTAGTGGGAGAGCTTCTCCTTCGGGTGTTCGTAGAGGCGCAGGTTGGCGGGGTCCAGGCCGAGCTCCGTGTACCACCTCATGCGCTCCCCGATCCAGTACTCGTGCCACGCCTCGTCGGTGCCCGGCTCGACAAAAAACTCCATCTCCATCTGCTCGAACTCCCGGGTGCGGAAGATGAAGTTGCCCGGCGTGATCTCGTTCCGGAAAGACTTGCCGATCTGGGCTATGCCGAACGGCACCTTGACCCGGCTGGTCTGCACGACGTTCTTGAAGTTTACGAAGATGCCCTGGGCCGTCTCAGGCCGCAGGTACGCTATGTTCTCCGGGCTTTTTACGGGGCCGGTGTACGTCTCGAACATCAGGTTGAAGGGCCTGACCTCGGAGAAGTTCCGCCCGCCGTCCATTGGGTCCTTTATCCGGTCGTCGTTCTGGATGAGCTTCGTCATCTCCTCGGCGCTCATGCCTTCGGCGTCGAGGCCGGTGGCCGCTTCGATGAGGTGGTCGGCCCGGTAGCGGCGCCCGCTGGTGCGGCTCTCGACGAGCATGTCGTTGAAGGTGCCCACATGCCCGGAGGCCTCCCACACCCGGGGGTGCATGATGATGGCGGCGTCCACGCCGACCACGTCGTCGCGCATGTGTACCACGCCGCGCCACCACTCGTCCTTTATGTTGCGCTTCATCTCTACACCCAGAGGTCCGTAGTCGTAGGAGGAACGGATACCGCCGTAGATCTCCGAGCTCTGGTAGACGAAACCCCGGCGCTTGCAGAACGAGACTATTTTCTCCATGCTCACCGTCTGTGACACGTTTTTCCTCCGGGCCTGCATCGAATGCGCTACGTATGAGCCTGAGAGTATAGCTTAGCCGGAGACCGGGTTTAGAAGGAACCGGGATACCGCCCGTTATATAATGAAAAAGTGGATCTTCTCGTAGCTATCGGTATCGGGATGGGGCTCGCCGCCGTGGCGGGCCTGAGGGCCTACCTGCCGCTCGCCATCGTCGGGCTGTTCGCGGGTCTGGGGCTTTTCGAGCTCTCCGCGCCCTTTGGCTTTCTCGACAACGCGGTCGTGGTGGTAGCCCTGTTCGCGCTCGCGCTGGTCGAGGGCGTGCTGGACAAGATACCGGCCCTCGGCAAAGCCGTGGACGTGGTGCAGATCCCGGTCCGGATCGTGGCCGGCGCGGCGCTTTTCTCCGTGGCGCTCGGGGCGGGCCTGGACGCCGGCGCTATCCCCGAACTGGCGGCGGGCGGCGTTGTCGCCGGTGTGGTCGCGGGCCTCAAGGCCGCGACGCGGCCGCCGGCCAACGTTCCCGCGGCGGGTGTATCCGCCCGGTTCCTCAGCGGCTTCGAGGATGTGGTCGCGTTCGTGGGCGGGGTTCTGGCGGCGCTGGTGCCGCTGCTGTCGGCCGTGCTGGTCGCGTTCTTGCTGTACTTCTTCTACCGCCTCAGAAAGCGGCGGGGGAGAAAGTACGGTGGGCTCCGCATCCTCGGCGACTGAAGCTTTCGACGCTCCTCGGGAGGGTGCTGATGAACGAGCGAGAGATCACCATAGTCAAGGAAGGCCGGGAGATGCCGTTTTCCCGGGGCATCCTGGCGCAGACGCTCACCCAGGCCGGGGCGCGAATGGAGCTCGCCTACCAAATAGCCAGCGAGCTGCGGTCGGAGCTGCTGGCTGAGGAACGGTACGTGGTCGAGGAAGAGGAGGTCATGGCCCGGGTGCGGGCCAAGCTCCAGGTCACGGACGCCGTGACCGTCGGCCGCCTGGACAAGTGGCGGATACTGCGGGAGTCTACGGAGCCCGTGGTGGTGCTCATTGGCGGGGCGACCGGGGTGGGGACGAGCACGCTGGCCGCCGACGTGGCCCGCCGGCTCAACATCCAGAGCGTCATAAGCACGGACGCCATCCGGGAGGTGTTGCGGCGGGCGATCAGCCCGGACCTCCTGCCGATTCTCCACAAGAGCTCTTACGGCATAAAACCGGAGGACATCCGGGTGCCGGTGGCCGAGGAGGAGCGGGTGCTCTACGGCTACCGCGCCCAGGCTTCGCAGGTGTCGGTGGGGGTGGAGGCCATAGTGGAGCGGGGGCTCAAGGAGGGGACCAACCTGGTCATAGAAGGAGTTCACCTGGCGCCCGAGATCCTGCTGCACCGCTACCAGGAACACCCCAACGTCTGCTCGCTGGTGGTCTACCTCTCGGACGAGGAGATGCACCGCGACCGGTTCCAGGTACGGGCCCTGGGCACCTCTATGCGCCGGCCAGCCGAGGAGTACATAGCCCACTTCAAGGAGATACGCCAGATCCACGATTACATAGTGGAGAGCGCGCTGCAGGTCGGGGTGCAGGCCGTAGAGAACCTCGCCATAGAGGACACCTCGGACGCCGCCGTGGAGATCGTCGCCAGCCGCGTGTCGGGGATCGCCGAGAAGGCCCGCTCCCAAAGGGCTTCTCTGCTGATGGATTCGAGCATAGAGCGGTAGAACGAAACGGCTGTTTCGGCATCCGGGTCTGGAAGCGGTAGAATTGGCGCGAGAAGCCCAGGAGGTGCAGAGCGGTGGTTAACAGGCAACGAATCAGAACGTTTGTTCTCGGTGGGCTGGTCGGGGCGCTCGCCGGGATACTCCTCGCCCCCCGGAGCGGGCGGGAGTTGCGAGGTAGCCTGGCGAACCGGGCTGGAGAGGCCCGGGAGAGAGGCCGGGAGACCTACTTTGAGGCCCAGGAGCGCCTCCAGGAACGGCTGGCCGAGAGCCGGGAAGGTTCCCCGCGGCAGCCCGCGAGAGGCCCCGAACACGAGACAGGCCCTGGAGTGGCCTCGCCGGGGGCTCCTCCGGAGGCGTTCCGGGAGCCCCCCCGGCTGCGCGAGGTTTCCGGCGAGGATTTCCACCGGGAGGCCCCGGACACCAGGTCCGAAGAGCTGCGCCGCAAGGTAGAGCAGACGCGAGCCCGGCTCAGGCAACGGCTGGACGGACCGCCGAAGACCGGACCCGGGGAGGACCGGGAGACCTGAGGCGATGAAGCGTATGTCCTTCGTGTCGTCCATCGAGGAGGTCCTTCCCCCGGAGGCCGGCAGCGTGCCGGGCCTTGAGGCGGTTGTCGCGCATTGGACCGAGGGCGTGTGCCCGGCTGAAGAGTGGCTCCAGCTTCTGAGAGACCGTTGGGGCCCGGCGGGGCTGGCGATGCGGCGGGGTGGAGATATCGTAGGCTTCGCGATCTTCGCCCCCCGGAAGTACCTCCGGCACGCAGAGAGGTTCTTCCCCGATCCCGAGCCCGACGTTCAAAGCGTGCTTCTGGCCTACGTCGGTGGGGAGCGGAGGACCAGAAAGCATCTGCTGGTCCGGGTCTTGAAAGACCTCCGCCAGCGGGGAGCCTCTGGCGTCGAGGCGGTGGCCAGCGACGTCGCCGTTCCCGGGCACATGCCGACCCGGTTTCTGCTGGAGAGCGGTTGGCATCCGCTCCGGAGCGTCCGATACCGGGGTCGGGCGTACACGGTGGTCCGGGCCGAGCTGGGCAACGCGGTGGAGATCGGCGAGCTGGCGCGGGACATAATCGGGCGCGTAAAGCTCCCGCGGCTAAAGAACGCTTCCCCGGCGCCCGAAGCGTTTACCAGGGTAGAAGCTTCTTTCAGAAGGGCAAGATCACGGTTCTGACCGCCGAGATCCCCTCCGGCGTCGTCGCCTGAACCTCCATTAGTACCTGTTTCGTCTCGCCGGAAGGTTCGCCGCTTCTCTGGCTGCGAGCTTCGAGGCGGGAGAGGTCCACCTCGAACCGGACCTTCTCCGATTCCCCGGCTTCCAGCTCGCTTACGGCCACCCGGTAGTGGCGGGTTTCGGCCAGCGTGGTGTCGGTGGGAAGTACACGGAGGGTAAGGGTGACGTTGGAGAAAGCCTCGGCGCTAGCGTTGCTTACCTCGAGGTCGAAACGCTGTTGCGGGCGGGGCTCGAGCGCCGCCAGTTGCTCTTCTTGCAGGTTCAGCTGTAGCGGGGGGGCGGGAGAGGTGTCCGGAGAACGGGGTGGCAGGTCGCTCTCGGCCACGTTGCTCCCGAGGTTCGCCAGCAGCAAGAAGGCGCCGGCCGTCAGGAAGAACGCCGCGGCTGCGCCGGACAGCAGGGCCAGTATACCTTTCATCGGGACCGGTCCCGAACGGCTTCTTCGACCGGCACCTCGTAAAGGTTGTAGAAGCCGCTGACCACGGCGTCCACGGGGGCCGGGTACGTCTCGGGTCCCGAGAGCAGGGAGCGGGCGACGATGGTGATGAACTGGCCGTCCACAGACCAGAACAGGTCGCCGGCTCCGGCCTTTATCTCCATGTTCTCGTTGCTCGTGAGGGTTGACAGGCTCCCCGTTGCGGTGTCGAGTTTGTAGAGGTTTGGGGCGGAGCCCGGGTTGCGCCGACCGATTATCGCCAGGTGTTCGCCGTCCGGGCTCCGGCTCACGCCCAGGGCCACGAAGTCGCTACCGACACCGGGAGCCAGCTCAGGCCCGCCAGAACCCGGAGATAGCCGGTAGAGGCTATAGGGAACGGCGCCCGGGCTTCCGTCGTCCGGCTCGCGGGCCACGTAGTAGATGCCGTTCCGGGTCCACTGGGGCGCGCCGATGACCTCCAGGTCCGGCCCCAGCCGCGCCAGCAGTTGCTGGCGGTTTTCTGCGGACGAGAACGCGTGTATCTCGAAGCGTGCCCGCGGTCCCGGGCTCTGCACGGCGACTACGGCCTGGTCCCGGTCGGGAGAGAGGGAGAGCCCTGTTACCCTGCCTTCTACGGTGCCGGGATAGGTCAGCGGCTCGCCGGAGGCCCCGACGAGAGCGAGCCTGCTGCGGGCACCGTCCTCGAGCGCTAGCAGAACGCCGCCGCTGTCCGGGTCGGGGGCCATGCTGCTCACGCCGTCCAGCAGCCGTTTGACCTCCAGAGAGCCTTCTTTGGAAAGGGCCTGGTAAGCCGTCAGGGTATCCGCTGGGGGATCTGATACGCGAGAAGGCTGGTCAGCCCCCAGGATGAGCAATCCATCGCTCGACCCGGATATCCAGCTCACCGCTTGAGCCCCGAAGTCGCGGGTCGTGCGCCGCCGGACGTCCGGGGCGTCGAGCGGCTTCTCCACCACGTAGCCGTCCACGACAAACGCTATCCGGTCCCCGCTCGGTTCCCAACTCGGCGAGCTCTTCTCACCCGGACCGGAGCTCAGGGGCCGGACCCCGGGTCCCAGGCCCACATCGGTCCGGCTCTGAACGTCTGGTGTGGGCGAGATCTGCCGCGCTTCGGTAGCGTGGGCGCAACCGGCCAGCGCGAACGCCGCGGCGAGCAAGAGCGCGGCCCTGATCGCCAGCGCGGGCCGCCTTCTATATCGCATAGTTGGCCGAGCGTGAGAGCGGGGCTTTCGGTATCCGGACCTCGAAGGTCGAGCCCACGCCCACCTCGCTCCGGACCGACACCTCGCCGCCGTGCATCTCGATGATCTCTTTGGAGATCGCGAGCCCCAGCCCGCTCCCGCCGGTCGCCCGGGACCGGTCCTTGTTTACCCGGTAGAAGCGCTCGAAGAGCTGGGGGAGATCCTCCTCCGGAATGCCCACCCCGGTGTCCTGGATCTTTACGCGCAGGTAGTCTTCTTCCTCCCTTACCGAGACGTCTACCCGGGCCCCCGGGTCCGAGTACTTTATGGCGTTGTCTAGGAGGTTGAGAAAGACCTGGTAGAGCTTCTGCCCGTCGCACACGCACGGGTATTCGGCTTCGTCGTCGAAGTTGAGGTCTATGCCGAACCGCTCGGCCTTCGAGCGCAGGTTGTCCACGGCGCTGTAGACAACCGCCCCGAGGTCCGTAGGCCCAACCTCCAGGGAGTACTGCCACGAGTCCATCTGAGCCAGAACCAGCAGCTCCTCTACCATACCCCGGATGCGCTTGAGCTCCTGGTCGGCGAGCTCCAGGGCCCGGTGCTCCAGCGGATCCAGCTTAGTCCGGGCGCGGCCCATGAGGTCTACCGCGCTCTGGATGGTCGTGAGGGGCGTGCGCAGCTCGTGGGAAACGTCTGAGACGAACGCCGTCTTCGCCTGCTCCAGGGCCCGGTGTTCGCTTATGTCCCGCACCGCCAGAATTATGCCGGTGCTCCCGCCGTTTTCACCTTTTTCCCGGTTCATCTGGGCCGCGTAGGTCCAGTAGCTCTTGTCCTCCAGCTCGACCTCGCGCACCGCCGTACCGGTCGCCGCCGCCTCCCGCAGGCAGCGCAGGATCTCTGCCGGCGTGCCGATTTCCCCAAGCCTGTGCCCGTAGTCGGTGGCGTGGATGCCGAGCATCCGGGCGGCGGCCGGGTTGGCCATGGTCACCCGCTCCTCCGGGTCGGTGGCGACCACGGCTTCGGGAGAGGCTTCCAGCACGGCCTCCAGACGGCTTTTCTGCTCCTGGATCTCGCTTATGTAGTGCTCGACCTCCGCCACCATGTAGTTGAAGGCCCGGGCTACCTCGCCCAACTCGTCCTCCCGCTCTACGGGCACGGGCGCGTAGTCGCCGGAGGCCACCCGTATGGCCGCGTCCCGGGTCCTGGAGAGGGGACGGGTTATCTCCCGGGCGAGCAGCAGGCTCGCGGCCCCCGCCAGGAGCACGCTGGTCCCTATGGCCCCCAGAATCCCGTAGCGCAGAAAGGCCAGCGTCTGGCGCAGCGCGTCCTGCGGGGTGTTGTAGACCATGACGCCCCGCACGTTGCCCTCGCTCTCGGTGAGCGGCCAGATGGCGATGTAGCGTAGACGGTCGTCGCGCGGCACGAGCCGGCCCGCCTGCTCCGAGGACTCCAGGGTTTCTTCGATGGCCTCCTGGTTGAGGCCCAGGCGCTCGTAAGTTTCTTGCGGATCGGCAGATTCGCCGAGGCTGTCGCGGGCCGCGAGGGGTTCGCCGTCCGGGCCCACGTAGAGAACCCCGAGCCCCGTGGGGTCGGCCACGGAGCGGACCAGTTCCTCGGCGTAAGTCTCGGCCGCCGGGAGCGTCCGGTCCTCCGGGTTGCGCAAGCCTTCGAGAAAGTCCTCCGCCCCGGCGTTGGCCGTGCGGGAGCGTTGGACCAGCAGGGTTCCTTCTACCTGTACCAGCCGGCTCCCGGCGAAGTAGTACAGTACCAGCCCGATCGCCAGGCTGGTGATGGCCGACACGCCGACAAGCGCCATAAAGATCCTGGCCCTGAAGGAGAGGTCTGGAAAGAACCCTTTCTTTAATCCCTTCACCCTAGCCGAGCCTCCGCCGAAGTTGTCCTTTCAGGCCGACCGGGCGGCCCGGTAACCGACGCTGGGTACGGTCTGTATGATCCGCGGTTTCGATGGGTTGTCCTCGATCTTGTGCCGGAGCCGGGAGATGTGAACGTCGATGTAGCGGCTCGCCAGGTAGTGGGAGCTGGTCGAGACTGCGTCCGAGATCTGGGCCCGCGTAAACGCCTGGCCGGGACGCCGGATGAGCAGAGCCAGGATTTTGAACTCCGTGGGGGTCAGGTCCAGAAGCTCCCCGTTCCGGGTCACGGTGTACCCGTTGGGGTCGAGCTCCAGCGGACCTAGCTTCAAGGTCCGGATATCCTGGCCGTCCTGCTGCCGGAACCGCCGCAGTATGGCCCGGATGCGGGCCAGAAGCTCTTTGGTGTCGAAGGGTTTGGTGATGTAGTCGTCGGCCCCGAGCTCCAGGCCCACCACCTTGTCCACCGACTGGCTCTTTGCCGTCAGCATCACCACCGGCACGTCGGTCTGCTCCCGGATCTTCTTCAAAACCTCGAAACCACTGGTCTTGGGCAACATGACGTCGAGGACCACGAGGTCCAACTTCTCTTGGCTCACTATCCGGAGCGCCTCCGCCCCGTCCTCCGCCATCAGGACCTCGTACCCCTCCGACGACAATACGATGGAGGTAACCTCCAGAAGCGCCGCGTCGTCGTCTACCAGTAGGATCGTCTCTTCCAAACTCTCGGGAAGCCTCCCAACCTCTGAACCACTCTACCTCTGAACCACTCTCCAACCTCCTTATCCTACCTTATGTAAGCCCGGAATCTAACCTCTGCCGCTTTGCTGGGATCTCTACCGCGAAAGTTTTCAAACTTGAAGGTCTAGCACTAAGATTTTATACTACGCACGATTGAGATAACCACAAACACCTTTCTAGGAGGCATTCGATGGGCAAGAGCATCGGCATAGACCTCGGCACCACCAACAGTTGCGTTGCGGTGTTGGAGGGGGGGGACCCGACGGTCATCACGAACTCCGAGGGAGAGCGGACCACGCCTTCGGTGGTAGCTTTCGACAAAAAGAGCGGGGAACGGTTGGTAGGGCAGTTGGCCCGTCGCCAGGCCGTCACCAACCCGGACCGTACCGTGTACTCGATCAAGCGCTTCATGGGCCGGCGCTACAGCGACGTAAAAGAAGAAGCTGAGCGCGTGGGCTACGAGGTGGTTTCGGGCTCCGGCGGCGACATCCGCGTTCGGACGGGGGACAAGGAGTACTCGCCGCCGGAGATATCGGCCATGATCCTCCAGAAGCTCAAGCGGGACGCCGAGGAGTACCTGGGTGAGGAGGTGACCGAGGCGGTCATCACCGTCCCGGCCTACTTCGAGGATGCCCAGCGCCAGGCGACCAAGGACGCGGGCAAGATCGCGGGCCTGGACGTAAAGCGGATCATCAACGAGCCGACGGCGGCGGCCCTGGCTTACGGGTTGGACAAGGAGCACGAGCAGACCATCCTGGTCTTCGACCTGGGCGGCGGCACTTTCGACGTTTCGATCCTGGAGTTGGGCGACGGGGTCTTCGAGGTGAAGGCCACCAACGGCAACAACCACCTCGGCGGCGACGACTTCGACGCCAAGATCGTCGAGTGGATGATCTCCGAGTTCAAGAAGTCCGAGGGGATAGACCTCGGCAAGGACAAGATGGCGACTCAGCGGCTCGTCGAGGCCGCCGAGAAAGCCAAGCGGGAGCTCTCGTCCACGACGAGCACCAGCATAAACCTGCCGTTTATAACCGCCGACGCCAACGGCCCGAAGCACATGGACCTGACGCTCAGCCGGGCGCAGTTCAACAACCTGACGGCGGACCTCGTGGAGGCCACCGCTGGTCCCGTGCGCCAGGCGATGCAGGACGCGGGACTCCAAGCCGGACAGGTTGACCAGGTAATACTGGTCGGCGGCTCGACCCGCATCCCGGCGGTCCAGGACCAGGTCAAGGAGATCACGGGTAAAGAGCCTCACAAGGGCATCAACCCCGACGAGGTGGTGGCGATCGGCGCGGCGATTCAGGCCGGGGTGCTCGCGGGCGAGGTCAAGGACGTGCTGCTGCTCGACGTAACGCCGCTCTCGCTCGGCATCGAGACCAAGGGCGGGGTGTTTACCAAGCTCATCGAGCGCAACACCACCATACCTACGCGCAAGAGCGAGGTGTTCACGACCGCCGACGACAACCAGAACTCGGTCGAGATCAAGGTGTACCAGGGCGAGCGGGAGATCGCGGCCTACAACAAGCTGATCGGCAACTTCCAGCTCGTCGGCATACCGCCGGCGCCGCGGGGCGTACCCCAGATCGAGGTCTCCTTCGACATCGACGCCAACGGCATCGTGAACGTTGGAGCCAAGGACCTGGGCACCGGCAAGGAGCAGCGGATCACCATCACCGCTTCCAGCGGCCTCTCGGAGTCGGAGATTGAGCAGATGGTTCGGGATGCCGAGTCCCACGCCGAAGAGGATCAGCGCCGCCGCGAGGAGGCCGACGTCCGCAACAACGCTGACAACCTGGTCTACTCGGTAGAGCGGTCCCTCAAGGACGTCGACGGCAAGCTCGACGTGGCGACCAAGAACGAGATAGAGGAAGCCATAAAGGAGGCCAAGGACGCCCTCGCGGGTAACGACCTGGAGGAGATCAAGGCCAAGCAAGAGGCCTTGATGACCGCCTCGCACAAGCTCTCCGAGGTCCTCTATCAGCAGGCCCAGCAGCAACAAGAGTCCGCGAGCGCCGGTGCTCAGAACCCGGACGAAGACCTCGTCGAGGACGCCGAGATTATCGACGAAGACGAGAAGAACAGGTAGAAGACGGCGTGAGGCACGGGCGGCCGGTGAACTGCTCGCGGGCCGCCCGCGCCGGACTTACAGGAGGGCTTGGTAGTCTTGAGTAGCGAAGAACGCAGGCACGAGCCGGAGCCTCGCGAACACCGCGAGGAAGGGCCCGAGGTGGAATCGGAGACCGTAGAGGAGGCCCAGGGCTCTCCCGAAGACCCAGGATCCGTAGACGACGTCGACGTGTCCGGGGACTCCGCGGCCGAAGAACCAGGGCCGGAGGCGGATACCGGGGATGAGACGGCGGACGAGGCCGGAAACACCGTCCCCGTGGCCGAGGAGCTAGAAGCTGTACGCAGAGAGCGGGACGAGTACCTGGAGGCCTTGCGCCGGCTCAAAGCCGAGTTTGAGAACGCCCGAAAGCGCCAGGAGCGAGAGCTGGCGCGTGTCCGGGAGATGGCGTCCGAGAAACTCGTCACGGAGCTTCTCCCCGTCCTGGACAACCTGGATCGCGCCCTGGAGTCCGAGGGAGACATACGCGAGGGGGTGCAGGCCACCCGCGAGCACTTTGCCCGGGTCCTGGGCGACGAGGGGCTCGCGCCCGTCGCCTCCGACGGCCAGCACTTCGATCCCAGCGTCCACGAGGCCGTGATGAGCCAGCCTTCCGAGGAGCACGAAGAAGGCGTCATACTCCAGACCTTCGAGCGCGGCTACCTGCTCAACGGTAAGCCTATACGTCCGGCAAAGGTTGTAGTTGCGCATCAGGTTTAGACGTGGAGACCAAAGACCTGTACAAGATCCTGGGGGTATCGAAGAAGGCGTCGCAGGAGGACATCCGGCGCTCCTACCGGAAACTGGCGCGTAAGTACCACCCCGACGCCAACCGGGATGATCCGAAAGCGGAGGATCGCTTCAAGGAGATACAGCACGCCTACGAGGTCCTTTCCGACCCGGAGAAACGGCGGGAGTACGACGAAGGGCCCCGCACGTTCTTCGGCGGAGCCGGCGGCGCACAGCAGCCCCCCCGGGACGGGACGGGAAGCTTCTCCACCGACTTTTCGGACTTGTTCGGAGGTGGGGGGTTCGGGGACCTCGGGGACATCTTCGGGCGTTCGACCCGGACCCGGAGCGCCCCGACTAAAGGCCAGGATATAACCGCAAACGTCAACCTGAAGTTTAGAGATGCGTTAAACGGTGTGACCACGCGGGTCGCCGTCCCGGTAGAAGAAGCCTGCGGAGAGTGCCGGGGCACGGGGGCGGCGCCCGGAACGCTGCCGAAGACTTGTCCGGATTGCGGGGCGCGCGGGGTGCGGAGCCGGGATCAGGGGTTTTTCGCGCTCTCGGAGCCGTGTGCGCGATGCGGTGGCGAGGGTACGATAATCGAGAAGCCCTGTGCTTCGTGCGGCGGTAGCGGCCGGGTTCGGAGCTCCCGGCAGGTCACGGTCAAGATACCGCCCGGAGCGAAGGATGGGATGAAAATTCGGGTCCCGGGACGGGGGAGCGGGGGTAAGAACGGTGGGCCCCCAGGCGACCTGTTCGTGGTGACGCGGGTCGAGGAGCATCCCGTCTTCAAGCGTCGGGGAGACGATTTCGTCGTGGAGGTGCCGGTCAGCCTGGTCGAAGCGTCACTCGGGGCGGAGATCGAGGTTCCCAAGCCCCAGGGTGGGACGGTCAAGCTGCGGCTGCCGGCCGGCACCCAGAATGGCAAGCAGTTCAAGGTGCGGGGTGCCGGCGCCCCGCGTCCCCGGGGGGGCGAGGCCGGGGACCTGATAGTAAAGACCTCCGTGGTCGTCCCCAAAAAGCTCAAAAAGCGCGAGCGTGAGATACTGGAGGCGTTCGACGAGGTGCACGACGCAGACGTGCGAGGAGATCTGCTCCGGAGAGCGAGGATGTGAGATGGACCTGCGCAAGCGTCCCGTTTACATGATCGGTATAGCGGCGGAACTTATCGGCGTGCACCCGCAGACCCTCAGGATGTACGAGCAGAAAGGTCTGCTCAACCCGCGCAAGAGCATAAAAAACACCCGGCTCTACTCCCCGGAAGACGTCGAGCTCGGACGTTACATACAGACGCTTACCCAGGAGACGGGGATGAACCTAGCCGGGGTCAAAAAGGTGCTGGACCTGGAGAAGCACATAGCCAAGCTGCAGGCAGAGAACCAGAGCCTGCGGCGGGAGTTGGAGCGGACAAAGCTCCAGCACCTACAAACCGTAGAAGAAATCCACCGCAGCTACAGACGAGAGATCGTGCTCATGCCGCGGGGTGAGATCATACGTAGGGAGTCTTGATGGCCCAAACGATGCGTTGTTACCGCCACCCGGATAGGGAGACCCGCGTTTCCTGCGCCACTTGCGGACGGCCGATCTGCACGGAGTGCATGCACCAGACGGAGGTCGGCGTCAAGTGTCCCGAGGATGCCCGCCTCCCCCGGGGCGCCCGGGCCGGCGTCATGAAGAACAGCCAGGTCGCCAAGAGCTTCCTGGCCGGGGCCGCGATCGCTATCCTGGGGATTCCGGTCGTCTTTGCCATGTTCCAGATCGGCTTTCTCACGTTTATTCTCTCGGCCGTCGCCGGGTACGGCGCCGGAACCCTCGTACACCGGGCCGGGGGCCGCAACGGCGGGCCGCTCGCCATGGCTATCGCCGGCGTGTCGGTGTTTATTGCCTACGCGCCGTTTATGGTACCCCAAATACTGGGCGGTAACTTTCCGTTCTTTATATTTCTCCCGGCTCTTATCGCGGTCGGCTTCGCCGTCTACACCAACCGCCAGTGACGGCGACCACGTTTACGTGCCGCCGGCCGGTCCTCAGCCCTCGGCCGAGCCGGCTCCCGAAATACCACCAAGAGCAACCGGTCCGGAAGCCCGGCGTGGAGCCCTGGCGCATCCCCCAAACCATCCTCAAGCATTACTTGCATGTAACCCGGTTGTAAATACGGTTTAACCTCAAATTAACCTCGCGTGGAGTTGAACGCGGCCTGTGGATAACCGCATTATTCCGCGCGCTTAAGCCAAAAATGAGCTTTTTGCTCCACTTTTCTCGGGCCGCAACGACCGTGTAACAGCTTACACTTAACCTTCAGATTATGTTAAACCTAAACTTGAGATAAAGTTCCAAAAAATACTTTAGAATAGGCTAGCGTAGCCTCAAGATGCGTGCTACGGTTGTTAACCATGAGAGAGGAGATGGAGTACATAAGCGGTGTTCTGGAGGAGCTAGAAGCCATCGTCCACAACGCATCTAGCGTGCCGATGCGAAAGGGCCGGGCGTTGGTGGACCGGTCGGATGTGCTCGTAATGCTCGACGAGCTGAGGAGTGTCTTGCCGGCGGAGCTCTCGGAGGCGGAGTCCGTTCGCCGGGAGTGCAGCGCGATGGTAGCGGCTGCGGAGGAGGAGGCCGAGAGGATACTCGAAGAGGCCCGGCACAGGGTGGAAGAGCGGGTCGAGCATACGGACGTGTACCTGCGCTCCCAGCGCCAGGTGGCGGAGATCGTGGAGGCGGCGGAGCGCTACGCGCGAGAGGTCTCCAGTGGCTCCGAGGCATATCGGGAGCGTATTCTGGGGCAGTTGGAAAACTGGTGTCACGATTCTCTTACTTCGGTAAAGGAGTCGCGCCAGGAGTTGAACAGCCCACCTATACGCCGCCCCGTTCAGCCGGAGGCTCCGGAAGAGAACGGCGAGGAACCAGGCTGGCAGGCTAACTCCGCCTGAGCCGCTTGAGCCGCCTGAGGTTTCAGGTTTTCTCTGGCTGCTCCCGTATTGGGTTTTACGCGGGGCCGCGCAGAAGGGCTTCAGGGGTTAGGCGCCCCTGAGGTCTGCTCGTCGTCTGGCGGGGACATGGTGTCACCCAGGGCTTCGAGGCGGAGGTTCATCTCGTCCAGAGACTCGTTGAGCGCGGTCGCGGTAGCCCGGTTCTCGGGGTTGGTTTCCAGCGAGACCCGGACGGCCCTGGTGTGAAGCTCCAGGAGCTTGTCGTGGGCGGTGGAGATCTCCGCGTCGGCATTCCGGACCTCGCGCTCCAGCTCCTGGATCGTTTTGGTGTCCTGCGCGCCGGGGTTGCTTACGCGGCGGGCTTCGGCTATTGCGGATGCGGCCCGCTCCCTTTTGTGGGCGACTTCGACTAGCCGGTCGGCCGCGGCGTGGAGCTTGGGAACGGCGTCATCGACAACGGCGCGTGTCACGTCGTCTGACCACTCGATGGCGGCGATCACCTTCCGGTAGACCTCGAGCGAATCCTCCACCTTCCGGCGGGTTTCTCCCCGGGGCAGCCAGCGGGCGCGCCGCTCCAGGGAAACATCCGGGGCCTGGACGCGGGCCGGACGGCCGTTTCGGCCGCCGAGTACCCGGCTCGTGAAGATGGGATCCCGGGTGGCGAGAAGCACGAGCACAGCGTAGGTAACGAGGATGAGCGGCACGAACCAGAAAGAGCCGGTCACCGCAAAGGCTCCAGCGCCGGTCGCGAGCACGATCAGGTTCAAAGGCTTCAGGAAAGATGCCCGGTCGATCCGGCGTTTGTCCTCGCGGGAGAGAGAGGCGCGTTCCAGGGGTCTTACGTCGTTTTCGGGCTCAGGCTCCGTCACCTGCCCCGCCCTCCGGCGTCAACCTCACTTCCATTCCAACCTTGAGCGCCAGCGCCTGGGCGGCGCTGCCCTTGTTTATGGCGAGGCTCAGGCGCCAGTGCGAATCGGGGACCAGAACGAGCTCTCCGGCTTTCGCGGTTCCGAAGGTCTCCACGTAGCGCACCGGCATCTCGCCGTCGCCGGCGTCTACCCGGAGGGCGGCGCCGTAATCGAAGTCCGCTTCTTCCTCCAGGATCGAGAGCCGGGCGTTGCCGTAACGGTCTATGTCCATGATCCGGGCGATGTTCGTTCCGTAGGCCTCCGTCTCGAGGCTGGCGAGGTCGAGGCTCACGAGGGTCTCCGGTTCTATATCCTCTCCGAGCCGGGATAGCTCTACGCCCGCATGCAGATGGGCTGCCGCGGGCGCAAAGATGTCTCGTCCGTGAAAGGTGCTCGACACCGGCTGTATCTGGTACTCGGGCCGGGTCAGCGAAACGGCCTCGGCTATTCCCCCCAGGGAACCGGCGGCCGGGATGAGCAGGCCGTTGTCCGGGCCTACCATCAGCGCGCCGCTTCCGGTGCGCAGCGCGACCGCCCGCCGGCCGGTCCCTACCCCGGGATCTACGACTGCCAGGTAGATCGTATCCGCCGGCATGTAGCGGGTCGCGTGCTGCAAGATTTCAGCCCCCGCCTCTATTGCGAAACCCGGCACCTCGTGGGTCAGGTCGATAACGGGCGCTTCCGGTGCGATGGTCGCCACGACGCCCTTGCACGTGCCGACGAAGTCGTCGGCGAGCCCGAAGTCCGATAGAAAACAGATAGGACCCATAAGCGCAGTATAAAACGTGACGGCTTTCGCGGCTGGAAGATACGTTCTAGCGGGCTACACCAAGCCCCAGAGACTGGACCATGAGCTTGAAGTCCTGAGGACGGCTCGCGAACTTCAAGGCCTCCTGGTAATCTACCCGCTTTTTCTCGACCAGCTCGAGCAGGGCCTGGTCAAAGGTCTGCATCCCGTAGTACTCACCCTCGGCGATGGCCTGCTGGATCTGGCCCGTCTGCGCCGGGTCGAGGATGAAATCCTGTATGCGGCCGGTAGTTATCAGGACCTCACAGGCCGCCGCCCGGCTACCGTCCCGGGTCCTTATGAGGCGCTGGCCGATGATCCCCTTCAGCGTGCCGGCGAGCATGGTCCTTACCTGGCCCCGCTCGTGCGGCGGAAAGAGGTCTATCATCCGGTTGACGGTCTCGGTAGCGTCCACGGTGTGGAGCGTCGAGAGCACCAGGTGCCCGGTCTCCGCCGCCGAGAGGGCTATCTGGGCCGTCTCGGCGTCCCGGATTTCCCCGATCAAGATTATATCCGGGTCTTGACGCAGGACCCTTCGCAGCGCCCGGGCAAAGGACACCGTATCCATCCCGACCTCCCGCTGGTTGATCAGGCTGCGGTCGTCCCGGTGGAGGAACTCTATGGGGTCTTCGATGGTGACTATGTGCTTTTGCATGGATCGGTTTACGAGGTCCAGCATCGAGGCGAGCGTCGTGGACTTGCCGCTGCCCGTGGTCCCGGTGACGAGGATAATGCCGCGCTCCTCCCGCGCCAGACGTGAGATGACCTCTGGCAGACCCAGGTCCTCGAACTTTGGTACGCCGAAGGGTATGAGCCGCATAACGATCGAGATCGAGCCCCGCTGGCGAAAGGCGTTTACCCGGAACCGGCCCGTCTCGGCCACCGAGTACGAGAAATCTGCTTCTCCCTCTCGCTCGAACTCGTCTACCAGCTTGCCGGGGATGATCTCTCGCAGGATCTCTTCCGTATCTTCCGGACGTAACACTTCGTAGCCTTCCAGCCGCGTGAGCAGGCCACGCACCCGGGCGGCCGGCGGTGAACCTACTTTGAGGTGCAGGTCGCTGCCACCTTCCGCTACCAACCGGCCGGTGAGTTTGTCTACCTTGTCGCTTCCTGGCATACCGTTTTCTCGCTGAACGCTTGCGGTCGGGCTGCTGCAAGGTCTTCGGCAACCTCGGGGAAACTCTTTAGCGGCGCTGACCAGAGACCAGCGGTTGTGCCCGGGAGCGTGCGGCCCAATAGCACGAGGGCAAGGGTCAACTTTTACCTAAAGGTTGCAGGCTGCGTGTCCGCGTACACATTTGTGCTGTCCTTGCGAAAAAGTGGCCGAAGCACAAGCTGTTGTGGCTTGACGGCCCGGCATGCGAGATATCGTGAAAATCTGTACAAGCACTGGCGCTCGAAAACGCGGGAGCGGCGGAGTTCTGCTTGCCTTGACTTGAGGGTCATGCTAGTTTTCTGGCCAGGGAGGGCCATGCACCCAAAGTTTAACGTCAACTTTGGGATTAGGCATGGTCGAGTAGCGCTCGTGCCGGAGGGGGGTGAGCGTTGCCAAGGGGTCCCTTATAGGGTGGAGGGACCATTGCCCCGGGATATCCTCGGGGCTTTTTCTTTTGGAGAAGGTTGCGGTGCAACGATTACTCGAAGACGCGGGCGGCGCTGCTGACGTAGGCGGTCAGCCAGTGGAGGTCCTCTTCGGTAAAAGGTTCGGTGGAATACCGGGTTGCGTAGACCACGCCCACGGTGCGGCCTTCCCGCAAGACGGGCACGGCGAGGGCGTTAAGCCAGCGGGTGTTGGTCCGGGCCTGGGGCAGCCGCCGGGGGCCGGTCACGGTCAAGGTCGGGTGGCACGTGCTGACTACCATCTCGATAATGCTCCGGTCCGAAGCGTTGAGGTTGTCGAGCGAACCCAGGGAAGTCAGGCCCGGGACCCGGATCAGGTCCACCCTGTCTGCTTTCAGCTCCCGGCGGACTTCTTCGACGATCTCTTTGGTCGGGCGTTTGGGGTCCAGGCTTTTGGGCACGGAGGGCCGGAAGACGAGCCTGGAGGAGAGGATGAAGTTCACGCTCGTTGCGGCCACGATGCCCAGGAAGTTAAAGAGGACGTAGTAGGGAAACTCGTCGGTGACGTACTTGATCAGCGGGTAGTAGACGGCGAAGTTCGCGCCGATACCCATTATGGCGACCGGATAGGCCAGGGCACCCCGCAGCAGGAAGTGTATGCGGCTGGAGTGCCGGACGTCGCGCCAGGTAAAGGCGTTGTTCAGGAGGAAGTTGCTCAGGATGCTCACGCCGACGGCGAACATCCAGGCGATGACCTTGCTGGCGTTGAAGTACTCGGCCAGGACGATGAGCGTCGCCATGTTGACCAGCACGCCCGATGCCCCGACCGCCGCGAACTTCCAGAATCGGCCCGCCGAGGGCACGTACCAGAAGAGGCTCAGGATGTGATGCAGGTACTCCAGGCCCTGGCGCAGGCTCGCCTTCGAGACGCCGGCGTTGCGGGACTGGAAGTTGAACGGCGCCTCGACCACCTTCAACTCCGGGGCGCAGACCAGTATCTCCAGGAGGATCTTGAACCCCGTGGGGCGAAACTGGATGCCGCTGATCTTCTCGTTGCGCACCAGGAAGAAGCCCGTGAGCGGGTCGGTGGTCTTGCGTGCCTCCCGGAAGAGTATCTGGGACAGGTACTTGGTCCCTAAAGAGACGGCGCGGCGTCCTGGCCCCGAGAGCCCGGCGTAGCTGCCGCCCGGCGTGTAGCGGCTCGCCACCACCACGTCGGCGTCCGTGCTCTGCGCGGTGTCCAGCATCTCGCGCACCTTCTCGGGCGGGTGCTGCAGGTCGGCGTCCATGACGCAGGTGTAGACGCTTTCTCCGGCGACCGCGTCGATGCCGGTCGCCACCGCCGTAGACAACCCGCCCTCGCGCTCGGCCTCGTCCCGGTGGATCACGGAGATGCGGCCGTCCTGCTCGCCCAGGGACTGGATGATCTTCGGCGTCTCGTCCGTCGAGTCGTCCACGAAGACCACTCGGTAGTCTATGCCGGAGAGGGTGTGGCGGATCTCGGCTACCAGCTTGGGCACGTTCTCGGCCTCGTTGCGGGTGGGCACGACCAACGTGAGAAGCGCTTTCTTGGAGGTTCTAGGCTCCTCCTTTAGCTGGTGTTCCGCTCCCATGATCGAACTAGGCTAGCATATCCGGCGAAAGAGCCCAAAAGCGGGGGTAAACTGGTGTGAGGACGCCGGTGTACACAGGTTATATACGGAGGTGAAGCGTTATGTCGACCAACAGGGAGCGTGCGCACGTGCGGGTGTCGGGCAACGTGCAGGGGGTGTTTTTCCGAGACTCCGCCCGCCGTCAGGCCGAGCAACTAGGCCTGGTGGGCTGGATCGAAAACCTGCCCGACGGCCGGGTAGAGGCGGTTTTCGAGGGGCCGACCGAGAGCGTGCGGGAGATGGTCGGGTGGTGCGAGAGCGGGCCGTCTCAGGCCGACGTCGAGAACGTGGAGGCCGACTACGGGGAGGCTGGCGGCGACCTGCGGGGGTTCGAGGTCCGTTGAACGCCGTGCCCCGGGATATGGCGGCGTTTCTTAGCGCCGCGGGGATAGAGGTCACGGGCAGCCGGGAGGTGGATTATGGCACCCAGTACTTTCTGAGCCGGGGGGAGGACGTGGCCAACCTGACCGTGTACCGCACGGGCAAGGTCGTGGCGGGGGGGCGTCCGGCCTCCCCGGTGCGGCAGGAGATCGAGGGTTATCTGCCCCGGGCAGTTCCGCCCGGCGGCCGGAGCAAGACGGCGCGGCCGGCCCTGGACGCGACGCGGCGGCTGGGGATAGACGAGGCCGGCAAGGGAGATTACTTCGGCCCGCTGGTGGTCGCCGGGGTCCGCGTCTCGGGGAGCAGCGCGGCCCGGGAGCTGCAAGAGATCGGGGTGCGCGACTCCAAGGACCTCAGCGTCGCGCAGGCCACCAGCCTGGCGGAGCGCGTTACGCGCGTCCTGGGGCCGGGGAACCTGCGCGTGGTCTCGCTCTCCCCCCGCGAGTTCGAGCGGCGCCGCGCCGCCGCCGGCAACGTCAACCTGCTACTGGGGGAGATCGGGGCGCAGATAATTGGCGAGCTCGCGGACGAGTTGGAGGTCGTGGTGGTAGACGAGTTTGCGCGGGCGGCCCGCTCCTACCTGGAGCCCTCCGTGCCGGCCGGGGTGCGCCTGGAGGTGCGGCGCCGGGCGGACAGCGACGACGCCGCGGTGGCGGCGGCGTCGATCCTGGCCCGCGCCCGGCATCTGGAAGACCTCGGACGCCTCTCCGATAAGATCGGCTTCAGGCTGCCGAGAGGCTCGACCCACGTGGTAGAGGCGGCCCGGCGGGTGGTAGAGGAGCGGGGTGTGGAGGGGCTCAGGGAGGTGGCGAAGACCAGCTTTCGCACCACGGAGCAGGTTCTCGGGGAAACGGGGAACCGCCGGTGATCGACCTCCGCAGCGATACGGTCACCCGGCCGACCGGAGAGATGCGGCGGGCCATGGCGGAGGCGGCGGTCGGGGACGACGTCTTCGGCGAGGACCCGACGGTAAACCGGCTGGAGGAGTACGTGGCGGAGCTTCTCGGCAAAGAGGCCGCCCTGTACGCGCCCTCGGGGACGATGACGAACCAGATCGGGGTGTTCGTCAACACCGGACGGGGCGACGAGGTGCTACTGCACGAGGAAGCCCACGTCTTTAATTACGAGGGTGGGGCTCCGGCCCTGCTCTCCGGCGTTCAGCTACGGCCCCTGCCGGGCGCGCGGGGGGCTATCCGGCCCGAGACCCTGCGCGCCGCCGTCCGGCCCGAAGACGTTCACTTCGCCCGGCCCCGGCTCCTGTGCCTGGAGAACACCCACAACGTCTCGGGAGGGAAAGTCTTGCCCCTGGAGGATTTCGCCGCCGTAGCCGGCTCCGCCCGGGACCTTGGGCTGAAGGTGCACCTCGACGGCGCCCGGCTCTTTAACGCGGCGGTTGCCACCGGCGTAGCGGCCCGCGAGTGGTGTGCCCACGCCGACACCCTCTCCGTGTGCTCTTCCAAGGGGCTCGGGGCTCCCGTCGGGTCCCTGCTGGCCGGAGCCCGGGAAACCATCCGGGAGGCCCGGCGGGCTCGCAAGGCGTTCGGGGGCGGCATGCGCCAGGCGGGCGTTATCGCCGTCGCTTCCCTGCACGCCTTCGTGCACCACCGTGAGAGGCTGGCCGAGGATCACCGGCGGGCCCGGCTCCTGGCCGAAGGGCTCGCCGGGGCCGGATACACCGTGGAGCCGCCCGAGACCAACATAGTGCTCCTCCAGACCGACGACCCGAAGGCGTTGCTGGCCGCGCTGGCCCGGGAGAACGTCCTCGCCACGTCCGGTGGCGCCGGTAAGGTACGCCTCTGCACCCACCTCGACGTGGACGACCGGGATATCGAGAACGCCGTAGAAGCAGCGGGCCGGGTCCGCGCGCCGGGCGGCGGACGATGACCGTCGAGATAGTGTCGATCGCCGGGGACGGAGCGCAGGCTCCCCTCGCGCTTCTCGAAGAAACGCTGAGAGCCGGGGAGCCGCTGCCGGACGCGTTCGCCGGGGAGATCCGCAGGGCGATCTCCGGCGGCGAACTGGAAATCCTGGCGGCCCGCGACACCACCGGTGAAACCGTCGGGGTGCTGGTCCTCCACTTCCGGCCCAGCGTCTCCGCCGCAGGCCTGTTCGCCAGCCTCGAAGAGCTCTACGTGAGGCCGGAGGCCCGGCGCCGGGGTGCGGGACGGGCCTTGGTCGAGGCGGCCCACGGGCGGTGTACGGCCCGGGGTGTATCTTACGTGGAGGTCCAGACGGTAGACGAGGAGGCCAGGGAGTTCTACGCTGCGCTCGGCTACGGGCCGGAGAAAGAAGTACGCCTCCTGTCGCGCTCCCTGCCGCTCCAGCGGGAGGAACCGACCGGCGTCTACCGGAACTCCAGCACCTCGTAGACCGAGACCTCCCGGAAGCCGAGCTTCTCGTAGAACCTGCGGCCCCGCTCGTTGGTGGCCGCAACCTGGAGGGAGATGCCGTTGGCGTTCTTCTCCCGGGCCCAGGCCTCCACGTTCTCCAGCAACGCCTTCCCCACACCCAGGCTCCGGTACCCGGGCACGACGTACACGTCGTCTACCGAGGCCCAGGTGTAGGGCTGGAAGGTGGGGGAACCTTCACGCAACTCGCCCGAGATAAAGCCGATGATGGTCGTCTTCAGGACGGCCACGAAAAGAAACGAGTGGCTGCTGCTGGTCAGGTCCGCGAGAAACCGGCGCATAATATTCCTGGCGTCCGGCGAGGTGGCGTAGATGGGATCGTAGCGGGTGTGCTCCTCAGCGCTCTGTACCCAGAGGCGCGCGGCGTCGGCCGCGTCGTCGCGGCGTCCCGGGCGCACGATAAACTCTTGCTCAGGCATGAGGGAATATTAACGAAAAGAGCGGAGGGCGGGTTATGATCCCTCCCACACGCCCGCCAGGGCCACGAAAGGAGCCGGAGGCGGAACGGAAGCCCGCACAGAAGGCCAGACTCTGGGAGGTAGACGCCGCCCGGGGGGTGGCGATACTCATGATGGTCTTCTACCATCTCCTCTACGACCTGGAAACCTTCGGCGGCTACGACGTGGAGGCCACCACCGGTTTCTGGGCGCGGTTCGCCGACCTCACCGCGTTCGCCTTTGTCTCTCTGGTGGGTGTCTCGCTGGCCATAAGCTGGTCCCGGGCGCAAGATAGCTCCCCGGCCCGCGGCCTCTTCGGCAAGTACCTCGGGCGGGGGGCCAGGATCTTCGGTTACGGAATGTTGCTGACCCTGGTTACCTGGCTCCTCGGGATGGGGGTCATCGCTTTCGGGATACTGCACCTCATCGGGGTCTCCATAATCCTGGCTTACCCGTTTCTACGGTTCGGGATCTTGAATCTGTTTCTCGGGCTCTCGGTGATAGCCGGGGGTCTCTACGTGCAGGCCCTGAACGCCTCTTCGGAGAGCGCCTGGCTCCTGCCCCTGGGGGTGGTGCCGGAGGGCCTGTTTATGCCGGACTACCGGCCCCTGCTGCCCTGGTTCGGGGTCGTGCTACTGGGCCTTTTCGTCGGGAACGTGGTGTACGGTAGCGGGCGGCGTCCGCCCGCTGCCGGACGCAAGACGCCGTTGGTAGCCCGGCTGCTGGCGCCGCTGGGGAGAAACTCGCTGTTTATCTACCTGGTTCACCAGCCCGTCCTCGTGGCGTTGCTGGCTGTGCTCGGCGTTATCGAGGTCGGCTTTCTCTGAGCTACTACCGGCCGCCTTGCCGGTTTCGATCGCGTCTGGTACCGTAGGCCATCTGTTAGAGAACCGGAGCGAGGAGGAACGCCAGAGGACAGCGGAGTTGGCCGGCACAGAACCGCGCAGGCAGACAGAGCCGCAGGGACGGCAAAAAACCAAAGCGCCAGGACTCCGGCCTCAGCGGGCTGGAGTTGACGAGGTAGACGCTTATCGAAGCATTCGGCGGGTGGCGTCTCGGCCTCCGGGCGGTCGTTAGGCAAGGTGACAAAACGCGGTGGTGACACCGGGGACAAAGCACCTTCCGGGCCCGAAGTACTCTACCGGCTTCTGCCGGTGACACAGCCGCTCCCTACGACCTTTTCTGGTTCCTGACGGTTATCGTTAGCAAGTAATGTTCGCCGCTGCCCGGCCTGGGCGGGGCGGAGTCAGGAGGATAGAGAGCAGATGTGCGGAATCGTGGGGTACGTGGGCAGAGAGCGGTGCGTGGAGGTCCTGATGGAGGGCCTCAAGAACCTGGAGTACCGGGGCTACGACTCGGCGGGCCTGGCCCTGCAGCTGGAGGACGGCATAGAGCCGCTCAAGCGGGTAGGGCCCCTGGTCAACCTGGCCGGTGCCGTGGGCGACCTCGGGGGACGCAACGGGGACTTCTTCCGGGTGAGGGCCGGGGTCGGGCACACCCGCTGGGCGACCCACGGCAGGCCCAACGAGGCCAACGCCCACCCCCTTTTGGGCGGCGAGGGGGGCCGGGTGGCGGTTGTTCACAACGGCATTATCGAGAACCACGCCCGGTTGCGGCGCGAGCTCGAGGCGCGGGGGCGCGTCTTCCGCTCTGAGACCGACACCGAGGTCATAGCCCACCTGCTGGCCGAGAGGATAGAGGAGCACGGGGAGAGCTTGCGGGAGGCGCTCGCCTGCTGCGTGCGGCAGATAGAGGGCTCTTTCGCGGTGGCGGCGGTGAGCGCCGAGGAGCCCGAGACGATAGTCGCCGCCCGGCACCAGAGCCCTCTGGTGGTGGGGCTGGGAGAGGGGGAGAACTTCCTGGCCAGCGCGGTGCAGGCGCTGCTCACCGAGACCCGCAGGTTCCTCGTGGTGGAGAACGGCGAGATCGTGGAGCTCTCGGCGGAGGGGGTGGCTGTCTCCACCCTGGATGGTGAGGAGGTTCGGCGGGGGGCCTGCGAGGTGGACTGGGATGCCGAAGCCGTGGAGCTCGGCGTCTACGAAGACTACATGCTAAAGGAGATCCACGAGCAGCCCGCAGCCCTCAGAAAGACCCTCGAAGGGCGCATAACGACCGAAGGAGAGGTAGACCTCTCCGCGGACCTGCCGGAGCCCTTTATCGAGGGCCTGCGGGAGATAGAGCGGGTGGTGGTCCTGGGTTGCGGCACCGCCTACCACGCGGGGCTCGTCGGCAAGCACGCCCTGGAGAAGCTCTGCCGGGTGCCCGTAGAGGTAGCCGTCTCCAGCGAGTACCGCTACCGGGAGCCCATCGGGGACGGAAAAACCCTGGTCGTGGCCATCTCCCAGAGCGGCGAGACGACCGACACCCTGGCGGCCGTCGAAGCCGCCCGCGAGTACGGGGGACGGGTCCTGGCCGTAACCAACACCCGCGGCTCGCTCATAACCCGCGAGGCCGAGGCGGTGCTGTTGACGAAAGCGGGCCCCGAGGTGGGGGTCGCCGCCACCAAGACCTTTACCACCCAGCTCGCCGCCTTGAAGCTCCTCGCCCTGCAGCTCGCCCACCTCAAGGGGCTACGGTCCGCAGAGGAGCTTCTGGAGATCGGGGAGGCGCTGCGGCTCGTTCCCGAGAAAGTAGAGCATGCCATAGAGCTCTCCGGGGATGCCACCAGAACGGCCGCCCAAGCGTTCGAGGCGGCCCGCTGCGCGCTGTACCTGGGGCGGGGCGTCTCCTATCCGGTGGCCCTGGAGGGGGCGTTGAAGCTGAAAGAGATCTCTTACCTGCCGGCCGAAGGCTACCCGGCCGGCGAGATGAAGCACGGTCCGATAGCGCTCATAGACGAGAGCTGCCCGGTGGTAGCCGTGCTCGGCGAGGGGCTGTTGCGGGAGAAGACCCTCTCGAACGTCCAGGAGACGGCGGCGCGGGGAGGCAGAATAGTACCCGTAGCCGTCGAGGGGGACGCCTCAGCCTCCGAGGTGGCCGACCACGTGCTATGGGCTCCGGAGGTGCCCGAGCTTCTGTGGCCCCTGGTAGCCAGCGTGCCGTTGCAGTTGCTGGCCTACCACGTGGCCAAGGGCCGCGGGCTGGACGTAGACAAGCCCCGCAACCTCGCCAAGAGCGTCACCGTCGAGTAGCGGGACGTAAAAAATGGCGCGACAACCGGGCCTGGCTCCCGGCCTGCGGCCGCCGGAACGCGGCTAGAAAAGCGGGAGAGGCCCTATTGATCACTGATAGGGCTTCTCCCGCGGGAATCTGTTTGGGTGGGGGTGGTCAGGCCACGCGGTCGCCACGCACGATGAGGCGCTGCTCGTAGTTCGCTCCCACGCAGGTCTGGAGGGAGACCATGTCCCGGCCCGGCTCGGGGGCCATAACCCAGGTGTCGTAGGGCGTGACGTTCAGGATCTCGGTGACCTGGTACTCGTAGGTGGTGCCGTTAGAGTCGGTCAGGTAGATCATGTCCCCCTGGGTCATGTTGGGCAGGTTGGCGAACTGCAGCCAGCTGCCCGTGCCTTCCCATCCCAGGACGTGCGCCGCGATGTAGGTGTTGGAGCCCGACTGCCAGGGGAAGCCCGAGCTCGGCAGCTTGCCCGCGCCCTGGTCCAGGGTAGCCGGCGAGATGTCGTTTACCACGAGGTTGTTCTGAAGACCCATCTTGGGGACCGAGAGGTACAGGGAGCTGTCCGAGGGGGCCGCGACCGTCTCCGGCGCCTCTTCCTCTACCGGCTCCTCCACCGCGTACTCCTCGATAACCGGCTCTTCCGCCACGTACTCCTCGACGGCGGCTTGCTCTTCCACAGCCTCGTCTTCGACGACCTCTTCTTCGACGACCGCTTCCTCGGTCTTCTCCGGTTCCTCCTCGCGCCCGGTTTCCTCGGGCGTCGGTGGGGCGTCCTCTTCGGCCACGGTGGGCGTAACGGCTCTCTCAACCGGGGCTTCTTGCGAGCCGGCGAGCCCGGTGCCGAAAATGACCAGAGCCCCGATCGCCAACACCGCTATCGCGCTGAGCGAGTAGAGTCCCACCTTCCCCCAGTTGCTAAACAATCCTCTCACACTTCATCCCTTCACCGTTGCCGTAGCTAGCCTGACGCCCGGATCTCTTGACTGATCGGTACTCGCGCCGTCCAGATCACCAGCGCGTAACCTCACCTCTACCTTATTATACGCCGCTGGACCTAATATGGTTCAACCCTTTCTCAATAAATTTTCATGATTTTTTACACAAAATTCACATTGGCGGAAGAGGATTACCGGATCACCCGTAGAGCCCCGGCGTCGATGCGGAAGCTCATGGGGAGGCGGCCCCAGAGTTCGCCGTCGAGTTGTACGGGGACTTCGGCCCCGGGCGCCCGGGCGCGGAGCTCTTCGGCGCCGAACGAGCGCATGCTGCTGTTGAGCGGCCGGCGGGCCAGGATGCGACCGAGGATGTCGGGGCGCAGCAGGGCGCTGATGCGCTCTACCAGTATGGCCTCCAGCTGTCCGCTGGAGAGCGACTGGCTGCCGGTCACGCGGAAATCGCCGCCGTAGCGGCGGCCGTTGGCGACGATGGCGAACTGGGTAACGTAGATGGTGTCGCCGTGGATCACGTGAATGGCGGGAAAGTCCTCTTCGACGTAGACCTTGAAGGCGGTTAGGGCGAAAGCCAGGGCCTTGAGGTAACGTTTCAGGCGCGGGGTTACGGTGTAGATCACGTTGGCGTCAAAGCCCATGCCCGCCACGAAGGTGAAGCGGCGCTCGACGCCCGCCTGGTTGGTGGCGATCCCCACGTCTATCCGGGAGGGCGTTCCGTTCAGGATGCGGTGGCAGGCTCTCTTGGTGTCGAGCGGCAGACCCAGCTCGCGAGCCAGGACGTTCGCCGTGCCGAGCGGCAGGATTCCCAGGGTGGCTTCCCGGTGCAGGCCGTTGACGACCTCGTTGATCGTGCCGTCGCCCCCGACGGCGATGACCAGGCGCTCGCCGCATTCGCCCGCGAGCTCGGTCGCGTGGTTCGGGTACTCGGTGTTGAGGACCTCCACGTCCAGGCCGCCGGAGCGCAGTATCTTGGCGCAGCGCTCCAGGTAGTCCTTGCTACCCGCGCGTCCCGAGTTGGGGTTACCGATGATCGCCGCTTCCATGACCACATCTTATTCCCTTTTGCGGGAGATGCATCTCGCGTAACATAGGGTTCATGGATAATTTCTTTGTGCCGGAGGTCGGGATTGACGTCGTGGACGTGGGGCGGAT
>SIRX01000142.1 GCA_004563715.1 Actinomycetota bacterium
TCCTCATCGGGATCGGGGAGACGGTCGAGGAGCGGGCGGACGCCCTGCTCGCCATCCGGGAGGTCCACGAACGCTACGGCCACATCCAGGAGTGCATCGTGCAGAACTTCCGGGCCAAGCCGGGGACCCGGATGGCGGGCTGGCCCGAGCCGCCACAGGAGGACATGCTCGCGACCATCGCGCTCGCTCGGCTGCTGCTTCCGGCGGAGGTAACCGTGCAGGCGCCGCCGAACCTGGCCGACGCGGGCGCGAACGGCGAGCCGCCGTACCTGCGGTACGTGGACGCCGGCATCAACGACTGGGGCGGCGTCTCCCCCGTAACTCCCGATCACGTAAACCCCGAGCGGCCCTGGCCGCACCTGGAGGAGCTGGAGAGGGCGACGGAGAGCCGGGGCTACCTGCTCCTCGAACGGCTCGCCCTGCATCCCTCCTACGCTCTCGACGCGGAGCAGTGGGTGGACGAGAAGCTCCGCCCCCGGGTGTGGGCCGGCATAGACGCCGAGGGCTTCGCCCGGGTCGAGAGCTGGGCGCCGGGCGCGGCGGAGGCGATCCCGGCCCGGACGGTCACAGAGGCCCGCGGCGGACGCCCTTCCAAGGTGCGCCCGGAGTTCGCCTACCTGCTCCTCGAACGGCTCGCCCTGCATCCCTCCTACGCCCTGGACGTCGAACGCTGGGTGGACGAGAAGCTCCGCCCCCGGGTGTGGGCCGGCATAGACGCCGAGGGCTTCGCCCGGGTCGAGAGCTGGGCGCCGGGCGCGACGGAGGAGATACCGTCCCGGACGGTGGCGGAGGCCCGTGGCGGACGCCCTTCCAAGACGCGCCCGGAGTTCGCGCGGGCGCTCGCCGGGGCCGGAGAGCGGGAGCTGAACGAAGCGGAGATAGCCACCCTCTTTACCGCCCGGGGCGCGGAGCTGGCGGAACTGTGCCGGGTGGCCGACGAGCTGCGGCGGGAGGTCAACGGCGACGAGGTCACCTACGTCATAAACCGGAACATCAACTACACCAACCAGTGCTATTTCCGGTGCCGCTTCTGCGCTTTCTCCAAGGGTCCGAAATCCCTGAACCTGCGGGGGGACCCGTACCTGCTCGACGCCGCCGAGGTCGCCCGGCGCGCCCGGGAGGCGTGGGAGAGGGGCGCCACGGAGGTCTGCATGCAGGGCGGCATCCACGGCAAGTTTACCGGGAAGAGCTACCTGGAGTACCTGCGGGCCGTCAAGGAAGAGGTTCCGGAGATGCACGTCCACGCCTTTACGCCGCTGGAGGTCTCCCAGGGCGCGCGGACGCTCGGGATGCCCGTGGAGGAGTTCCTGGTGGAGCTGAAGGAGGCCGGGTTAGGGACGCTGCCAGGGACGGCGGCGGAGATCCTGGACGACGGGGTCCGGGCCATCATCTGCCCGGACAAGGTGAACACCCGCGAGTGGTCCGACGTAATGCGGGCGGCGCACGCGGTGGGGTTGCGCTCGACGACCACGATCATGTTCGGCCACGTGGACAGCCCCGTGAACTGGGCGCGCCACCTGTTGGTGCTGCGCGGCATCCAGGCCGAGACCGGCGGCTTTACCGAGTTCGTGCCGCTGCCGTTCGTGCACATGGGCGCGCCGCTCTTCCTGCAGGGCCGCTCCCGGAAGGGTCCGACCTTCGCCGAGGCGCTCAAGATGCACGCCGTCGGCAGGATCGCCCTGCACGGCTATATAGATAACGTGCAGGCCTCCTGGGTAAAGCTGGGGCTCGACGGGGCCAGGCTGTGCCTCCAGGCCGGCTGCAACGACCTCGGCGGCACGCTGATGAACGAGAGCATCTCCCGGGCGGCGGGCGCGAGCCACGGCCAGGAGATGCTCCCGGAGGAACTGGAGAGGACCATAAGAGAGATAGGGCGCGTCCCCCGCCGCCGCACCACGCTCTACGACACGCCCGAGCGGGAGTACTCCAATACCGGGCCGCCGAACAGATGAGAAACAGGTAGCTCCAGGGGTAGAGCTTTGAAGCCGTTGTTTCGCGAGGGCAGCGTGAGCCGTACAAACGATAAGGCTCCCGCAGGCGGGGCCTCCTCTATGCCGGGTGCTACCCGCCGTTGTGGCAGTGGCCGTTGTGTTCAGGCCGGGGCACGTCGAGCGCGGGGTTGCGGTCGAAGAAGCCCTCCGGCTGGAGCATGAAGCCCGCGTACTGCACCGGCATCACCGGCCAGTCCTCCAGGCGGACCGGGTGGTGGGTGCCGAGCGTGTACCAGACCACCACGTCCTCCTCTTCCACGGAGCGGTTCTGCTTGATCCACCTTACCAGGCCGTCGTCGCCGGGGTTCTGGTTGGGGTACGCTCCGGCGGCGTGCCGCTCGGAGGGGTCGTGGGGCGTCACCCAGAAGTGCCCGGTGGTAAAGCCGGCCCGCTTGATGACCTGGCCGTCGGGCTGGGCGAAGGGCAGCACGTTGGTCTTGGGCATCAGCTTGTAGGCCACGGGCTCGCCGACCCGGTTCTTCGAGGACTCGTTGACCACCTTCCAGTAGCGGGCGGACTGCGTGTTGACGTTCCGGCCGCTCTCGGACTCGTTGGCGAGGCGGGTGGCCTTCGCGTAGTAGGCGTTGCCGTGCGGGTTCTCGTCTCCCGGCGGGACGGGCTCGGTGTTCATCTCGTAGACGGTGTTCTTCTGCCCGTCCACGTCGAGGTCCAGCCGGAAGTTGAAGAAGTGCTGGTGGATGGGGGCGTAGAGCCCGTCGTTGTTGAGGAGCTGGCCGTGGCGGGTCTTCTCGCCGGGCGGCAGAGCTCCGGTGGAGACCACACCGGTCAGCTTGCCCTCGAACTCTATGGTGCCGTCCTGGTAGAAGTACCAGAAGAAGCCGTACTCGTAGTTGGCGACCGTGGCGACGAAGGAGAGCACGAGCCGCCGCGAGCGCCGCACCTCGGTCTCTTCGGTGCGCATGTCGAAGTGCTTCCAGAGCATCCCGTAATCTTCTTCGTGCAGGCAGACGGCGTTCTTGATGGTCAGCGGCCGCCCCTTGCCGTCGGCGACCACGGCGTCGAAGTACCGGATCTCGCCCAGACAGTCGCAGCCCAGCTCCAGCGAGTTGGCGAGCGCCCCGACGTTGTACTCGCCCGCATCAAAAGCGTTCTTGCGCCAGTGGCCGGGGCGCGGGTCGCCGTAGGGGACGACCATCTCCGAGAGCGAGGCCCGGTAGAGGATGGGCCGCTCCCGGCCGTTGTCGTCGTAGCTGACGGTGTAGAGCACGAGACCCTCGCGGGCGGTGAAGCCTATCCGCATGCGCCATTTCTGCCACCGGATCTCGTGCCCCTCCACCTCGAAGCTCGGGCCTTCGGGCTGCGTGATCTCCAGCGGCTTGAGGTCCGTCCGGACCCGCCCGACGGCCTCCGGCGTGTAGTTGCCCCACTCCT
>SIRX01000143.1 GCA_004563715.1 Actinomycetota bacterium
TTGCCCGGTCCGGCGATGTGCTGCGGGCCAAAGGTATCCTGCAGTTCGCCGAGCTCGACTACCCGATGCTGCTGCAGGCCGTGAGGGAGCTCTATTCCTTCGACGCTCATGAAGGCCCCCACCCGGGAGGCTCGGAACTCGTCGTGATCGGCCGCAACCTGGACGAAACCCAGTACCACGAAGCCTTCGAGCGGGCACTGGTATCGTAGCTTCCGGCCGAACGGGAGCGTGGCCCTCTCTACGGACCGTTCCCCTGGAGGTCCACCCGGTAGAGGCTGTACACCTCGCTCGGCGTGTCCATGAGGGTAAACTCGGGCGACTGCCCAAAGTACCCTTCCAACGGCGTGTCCGGATAAACCAGCAGATAATCGGCGTTCTGGCGGCGCAGTAGTTCCCTGGCCCGTTCCAGGCTCACCCTGGAGTAGAATTCCTGCACGTCCCGCGCCCCCTGGGGCATTACGATCGCCCCGCCGGTGCGGCGCTGGAGGTCCGGCAACACCTCGTAGACGAGCCCCGCCCTCAGGCTTACCACGTTCGCGTTCGCCGACCAGGCCGGTATCAGGGTGTTCAGGTGGTCCCGGGCGAACACGACGCTCTCCTCCTCTATGTTGTCCCGCATCCAGGGAAACACCGGGTCGAAGCCGTGACCAACACCTCCCGGCTCCGTCCTGTTGCCCAGCACCACTTCTTCAGCGCCCGTAACGGCCGTCGGCGCTGCCACACCCAGCGAGACGGCTACCACCACCAGCGGCAGCGCCCCGGCTATCTGGCGCGCGATGCGCGAGCCGCCGAGGCGCGCCTGCGCGTACCGGACGGCCTCCCACGCCATCCACCCGACGGTAAGCACGGCGGCCAGCGAGATAACCCAGGTCAGGCGGTGGAGCTGTCCGGGCAGGACCACGTTATTACCCACGAACGTGGCGACCGGTGGTATGTAGACGAGCCCGGCGGTAAGGACGAGCGCGCCGAGCAGCAGCTGGGCGGATATAAAGCGCCGGACCCGCCACAGCAGGAAGGGAATCCCCAGCACAAAAGCGGCCAGAATCACCGGGTCGAGTACGAACGCGGGGTGCATTATGTACGAACCGTCGGCGAACTCTACGATCCGCTGCCGCTCCGGACGCACGAACACCATGTTTGCCAGCACCCTCGGGTTCCCCGAGTTTATGTCGGCCGCTTTGAGCAGGTTCGTGAGCCTCTCCCCCGTCAGCGGCACCAGCATCAGGGGCAGCAGCCCGACGCTCAGGCCGGCGACCCCCAGCCTGAAGACCCCCCACCAGGAACCACGGTTTCGCCGGTTCGCCGCCAGGTAGACCAGGCCGAACCCGGCCATCGAGAGGCCGGCGAGCGCCAGCCCTATCGGGTGTACCCCGACCACCGACCAGCAGAGAAAAGCAAAGAGCACCAGGTAGGATAGCCGCCGGTGCCGCAGAAAAAGCACGGCCACCATCAGGATCACCGGCAGGAACAGGAACCGGGCGGCGTACTTGTCCTCCGCCAGCCGGGCTACGAACTCGCCCCCGACGATGTGCACCGATCCCCCGAGGTTACCCAGCAGGTAGACGGCGAACACACACCCCGCCATCACCGCCGCCCGCTCGCTCTGGAACAGGACCCGCGCCAGGGCGTAGAAAGCCAGCAAGCAGACCACCGCGAGCGTGGGGTTCAGGTACCAGAGAACCAGGTCTATGGCGTCCACACCGGAGAGCCTGGCGAGAGCCGCCTGCTCCAATAACCAGCCGTTGATCTTGAGCCGCGTCAACCCGGTCTCGTTACCGAAGTACGGCTCGTGCTGGGCGAGGCTCCCGCTGCCAACGAAATCCCGGACGTAGGCGATGTAGACCCACATGTCGTCGTAGTAGTGGGGTACCTTCATCCGGGACAGAAAAGCCAGGCTGCCGGCAAGAAGCGCGAAAGGCACCCACAGCAGCCCCGCCGGCGGTCCGTAAGGGTCCACCGTTTTCTTCGCCGGGCCTTCTCCGTACAACGCCGCGAACGCGCCGGCGAGCAGAAACGCCGCCAGGACGCCCCCCGCCGCCAGCAGATAAACTTCTATGCTCAAGCCCAGCATCAGGATCGGGACGCCCGTCACGGCGAAGAGGCCGGTGCTGACCGCGAAAGCCACCGGCAGCGACGCCGGGGCCGAGAGCTGGCCCGCCGCGAAAACCCATCGCGCCAGCAAAAAGCCGGGCACCAGAAACAGCCCCAGCACGCTCAGGAAAAGCACCAGGGGCATCGCCTCCAGAACGTCCCCGAGCGGCCACAGCGCCACCACCGCCAGAACCGCCGCCGCCACAACCTGAAGTTCCCGCCGGCGGAAGAGGCGGCTCAACTACACACCCCGCAGACCAGCCGGCAACACGCTCCTACCGCCGGGCGCCGCGAACTCTCCGACGACATCACCTCTTCTCGCTATACTTTGTTCTTCAGCTATAGGTTCCACAAACCTTTATGCTGTTCCACCTACGTTCACCGGCAAGTAAAGATACTTCGCAGACGTTCTGCCGTCCAGCTTACAGGGAATCGCCGCTCACCCGCCGCCGATCCCACGCCGCCGGGGTCCGGGGCAGCGCAGCGCCCGGCCGGGATCTCCGGGGCTTTCAGAGGAGCCTCTACCCGGACCAGCCCGCGAAAAAGGGGCCGGCTAGGGCCGGCCCCTCGTCAAACGGCTGGTATCTTCTCGAACTACCTCACGAACTGCTCGTTCTCGGTGGAGCCGGGCAGGCCAGTGTTCGGGTCCTCCGGCGTGTTGAACTGCTCCTCCTCGGTCGAGCCGGTGAGGGCCGTAGTGGAGGCGGTGCCGCCCGCGACCACCTGGGCCACGTCGTCGAAGTATCCCGCTCCGACCTCGCGCTGGTGCTTGGTGGCGGTGTAGCCGTGCTTCTCGGCGGCGAACTCGGCCTGCTGCAGCTCGGAGTAGGCGGCCATGCCCCGGTCCCGGTAGTCGCGTGCGAGCTCGAACATCGAGTAGTTGAGCGCATGGAAGCCCGCCAGGGTGACGAACTGGAACTTGTAGCCCATCTCCCCGAGCTGCTGCTGGAAGGTGGCGATCTCCTCGTCGGAGAGCTTGGCCTTCCAGTTGAACGAGGGCGAGCAGTTGTACGCCAGGAGCTTGCCGGGGTACTCGGCGTGTATAGCCTCGGCGAACGCCCGCGCCTCCTCGATGTCCGGCGTGGAGGTCTCGCACCACACCACGTCCGCGTACGGCGCGTAGGAGAGACCGCGCGATATCGCCTGGTCGAGCCCCGCCCGCACCCGGAAAAAGCCCTCGGCGGTCCGCTCGCCGGTCATGAACTCGTGGTCCACCGGGTCGATGTCCGAGGTGATGAGGTTGGCGCCGTTGGCGTCGGTCCGGGCGACGAGCACCGTCGGCACGCCCAGCGCATCAGCAGCAAGCCGCGCGGAGATGAGGTTCCTTATGGCCTGGGCGGTCGGGATGAGGACCTTGCCCCCCATGTGCCCGCACTTCTTCTCCGAGGCGAGCTGGTCCTCGAAGTGGACCCCCGCGGCCCCGGCCTCGATCATGGCCTTCATCAACTCGAAGACGTTGAGCGCGCCGCCAAAGCCGGCCTCCGCGTCCGCGACGATGGGCGCGAACCAGTTGACGCCGTTCTTGCCGTTGGCGGAGCCTTCGGCGTGGTGGATCTGGTCCGCCCGCTGGAGCGCCTGGTTGATCCTCTTGACCACATGCGGCACGCTGTTGGCCGGGTAGAGGCTCTGGTCCGGGTACATGTGGCCCGCCAGGTTGGCGTCCGCCGCGACCTGCCAGCCGCTGAGGTATATAGCCTTCAAGCCCGCCTTGACCTGCTGCACCGCCTGGTTGCCCGTGAGGGCCCCCAGCGCGTTCACGTAGTCCTCGCTGCGCATCAGCTCCCACAAACGCTCAGCCCCCATCCGGGCGAGCGTGTACTCGATCTTCACCGAGCCGCGCAGCCGCGACACGTCTTCCGCCGTGTACGGGCGCTCTATGCCCTCCCAGCGCTCGCCCTGCCAGCTCTCCGCGATCTCCTGCGCCTGTCCGTGACCGTTTTCCATTGACTTGCTCCTTCCCATTAAACCTCGATGATCGAAAAAACTTGCCCGAAAGCCTGCCCAACACCTCTCTCTACATGCTTGTAACATCTATATGTTAAATACACATTATGGGCTAAAGATGTTGCCCTGTCAAGAGGTGTGGGGCGTGGGTACTCGGAAGCCGACGGGCGGCACCGGCGGCGTGTAGTTTATCTCGCCGGTGCCGGGTGTCGGGTGGGTAAGGATGGTGTAGTCCTCTAGTCGAAGTACTCGTATCCGGGGAGGGTTAGGAACTCGACGAACTCGTCGTCGGTGGAGATCCGGTCGAACAGTTCGGCGGCGTTGCCGAACTCGTCCTGCTCCCAGCGCTCGGGGCCGACGATTTCGTGCTTTATCTTCTCCATCTCCTCGGCCATGACCTCGCGGAAGAGGTCTTCGGTGACCTCGGTGCCGTCGTCGAGGATGCCTTTGGGGTGGTGGATCCACTGCCACACCTGGGCCCGTGAGATCTCCGCCGTGGCCGCGTCCTCCATGAGGTTGAAGACGGGGACCGCGCCGCGTCCGGCGAGCCAGGCCGCGAGGTACTGGATGCCGACGGAGATGTTGTTGCGGAAGCCGTCCATCGTGATGTCGCCCTCCGGCTTCTCCAGGAGGTCGGCCGCCGTGGGGTCCACGTCGGGGATCTTGTCGAGCTGGTTGGGCTGCGGCATGTGCTCGTCAAAGGCTTCTTTGGCGAGCCCGACCATGCCGGGGTGCGCCACCCAGGTGCCGTCGTGGCCGTCGCGGGCCTCGCGCTCCTTGTCCTCGCGCACCTTGTTGTTGGCGAACTCCGTCCACTCCGGGTCGTCGGCCCGCGGTATCTGGGCCGCCATCCCCCCCATCGCGTGCGCCCCCCGCTGGTGGCAGGTCTTGATCGTCAGCAGCGAGTACGCCCGCATGAACGGGACGGTCATCGTCACCGCGTTGCGGTCCGGCAAGAGCATGTCGTGCTCGCGGAACTTCTTGATGTAGGAGAAGATGTAGTCCCACCGGCCGCAGTTCAGGCCCGCCGAGTGCTCGCGCAGCTCGTAGAGGATCTCGTGCATCTCGAACGTCGCCAGGATGGTCTCGATGAGCACCGTCGCCTTGATGGTCCCCTGCGGGATGCCGAGCTCGTCCTGGGCCGCGATAAAGATGTCGTTCCAGAGGCGCGCCTCCAGGTGGCTCTCCATCTTCGGCAGGTAGAAGTACGGCCCGGAGCCGTTGTCCAGGAGCTGCTGCGCGTTGTGGAAAAAGTACAGGCCGAAGTCGAAGACGCCGCCCGGGACCTGCTCCCCGTCCACGAGCATGTGCTTCTCGAAGAGGTGCCAGCCGCGCGGGCGCGCCAGGATCACGGCGACCTCGTCGTTCAACTCGTAGTGCTTGCCCGACTTCGGGTCGTCGAAGGAGATGGAGCGGTCGATGGCCTCCTTCATGTTGAGCTGGCTCTCCAGCATGTTGTGCCAGGTCGGGCAGTTGGCGTCCTCGAAGTCCGCCATCCAGCAGCTCGCCCCCGAGTTGAGCGCGTTGATGGTCATCTTGCGGTCCGGGGGGCCGGTGATCTCCACCCGCCGGTCCTGCAGGTCGTCGGGGACCGGCGCGACCTTCCAATCACCCTCCCGGACGTCCTTCGTCTCCTCCAGGAAGTCCGGCATCTCGCCGGCGTTGATCCGCTCCTGCCTGTCGGCCCGCGCCCGCAGGAGCTCGTGCACCCTCGGGGTCGCCAGCCGCGCCAACCTGGCGACAAACGCGACCGCTTCGGGCGTCAAGATCTGCTCGAACTCTTCGGGAATGGGGGCCGAGATCTCGACCCCCTCTCCGAACTTCTGCTGTGTGTCCATGCCTGTGAGGCTCCTCTCTCCCAGCTGCTCGCTATTACGAAAACTACTTTAGCAAGCCGCCGGGCCCATCGCTCGGAGCCCCGAACGACGCCTCCCTAGGCGGCAACCCCGGCGCGCTTCTCCTGGGGCACCCTCCGCACGTACACGATGCACGACGTCGGCACACACTGCCAACGGAACAACACCTGGAAGTCAGCGAACCCGATCTTCACCCGCTCCCCGATGGCCGGCGTGTCCTCCTCGTGGCGGCACTCCAGGATGTCCTCGGTCTCCGGGTCTCTGTACTGTACGGGAATCATATCTGCCGGCTCCTTTCAACCGCCGTTTAACGTGCGTGTAGCCTAGCAACCTCCTTGCTATCAGTCCAATCATTTGCTTGAATTGTCGTTATAGAAGAAATTTATAACAAGACGTAGGCGATGGAGGAGCCGGGATGCTTTTCAGGCAGATAGAGTGCTTTCTGGCGGTGACCCGGCTCGGCAACGTGAGCCGGGCGGCGGAGGAGATGTTTCTGACGCAGCCGACGCTCACGGCGCGGTTGAAGGGGTTGGAGGAGGAGGTCGGGGACCAGCTCTTCGTGCGTACGAGCCGGGGGATGCGGTTGACGGAGGCCGGCAAGGAGTTCCTGCCGCACGCGGAGCGTATGGTAGGCAGCTTTGCGGAAGGCAAGCGGCGGGTTGCGGAGCTGCGGGAGGCTTCGGGGGGACAGCTGGTGCTCGGGGCGTCGCCGGGGGTCGGGACGTACGCGCTGCCGGGGCTGCTGGAGCGCTTTACGGCGGCCCACCCGCGGGTCTCGGTCACGGTGCGCACCGGGCACTCGGAGGCGATACTGGAGATGACCCTCAGGGAGGAAGTCCAGCTCGGGCTCACGCGGGCGATGCGCCACCCGGAGATAGAGAGCCTGGACCTCTACGAGGACGAGCTGGTGCTGGTCGTGGACCCGGGGCACCGTTTCACGCAGCGCGGGTCGGCGGACCTGGATGAGATCGGGCGCGAGCGCATAATCTTCTTCGACCACGACTCCAGCTACTACCAGCAGACCCAGTCCATGTTCCGGGACGCGAGCATCCAGGGCTTGCGGACCATGGAGGTGGACAACATCGAGGCCGCCAAGCGGATGGTCGAGCACCGCCTCGGCGTGGCCTTTCTGCCCCGGACCGCCGTGGTCCGCAGCGTCGCCTCGGGCAACCTGGTGCTCGTCACTGTCGAGGACGGACCGGAGATGCGGCGCTCCATAGCGGCCCTCAAGCGTCGGGACGTGCCGGCGAGCGGCCCGGTAGCCGCGTTCCTGGAGATAGCAAGCACCCTCGGGGAGACGCGAGAGCGGGAGCAGCTCTCGCCCGCTCTCGCCGCCGAGTTCGAGAACCTCCAGCTTATAGACCTCTTTACCTGAGCGACCGGGGCCACGCCGGCCAGAGGTACCTGAGCTTCAGTAGGACAGGCCCGGTGTCTCGTGCAGGTACGTGTAGTCCGTTAGCTGCTCCAACATAAAGTCGGCGACGTCAGCGCGAGAGATCTTGAGCTTGATCGCCTTGTCGGCAGCCGTGAAACCGTGACGGTACACGCCGGTATATCCACTATCCGTCAGGTTCCCGGGGCGAGCAATCGTCCATTCCAGGCGGCTCCGCCGGATAACAGCCTCCTGACCGTCGTGGTCCACGAAGGCGTTCCGGAGCAGGAGCGGAACCAGCAAGTACTTGTAGTGTAGGGGAAGTATGTCCCAGCTATCCCCCGCTCCCAGAACCGACAGGCTGATAAAACGCCGTACCCCTGCTTTCTCCATGGCCCGGACGATGTTTCGCGTCCCGTCCGTGCGCAGCGTGCTCCGCCTTGCAGGCAATCCCGGCACCCCGAGGGCGGACAACACCGCCTCCTGTCCCTCGACCGCTCTTTCTACCGCGCCCAAGTCGGTTACGTCACCCTGGAAAACTTCCAGGCGCGAGTGCCCGGCATCGAGCTTCCCCGGGTCCCGCAAAAACGCCCTCACCGTGTGTCCCCGCCCGAGCGCCCGGCCGACCAGTTGACGGCCCGTGCCACCCGTAGACCCGAAGATTAGCAACTTCACCATCTACTCCTTTACCTGCTTTACACTGTGTCAATTGACACGGTGTAAAGATACTCTACACTACGCTTTGTGTCAACTATCGAGATGGAGACTCGCACGCGCATCCTGGAGGCGACGTGGCGTCTGCTGGAAGAACGGCGAGGCCGGGGGGTTCGCATGCGCGACGTGGCCGACGCGGCCGGCATTTCGCGGCAGGCGGTGTACCTTCACTTCGGTTCGCGGTCGGATTTGTTGGTAGCGACGGCCCGTTACCTTGATGAGGTTCGGGGACTTGGCGAGCGCTTACGCGGTTACCGGGCGGCGAGCAGTGGGGTGGAGCGTCTGGAGGCGTACGTCGAGTTCTGGGGCAACTACATCCCCGAGGTTTACGGGGTGGCCCGGGCGCTGCTGGCGGACCGCGAGGTCGACGAGGCCGCAGCCGCGGCCTGGGACGACCGCATGGGCGCGGTCCGCGAGTCCTGCCGCAGCATCGTCGAGGCTCTACACGACGACGGCATGCTCACGTCCGGCTGGTCCATCGAGGAGGCTACCGACTTGCTCTGGAGCATTCTGTCGATCCGCAACTGGGAACAGCTCACCATCGAGTGCGGCTGGACGACGGAGCGTTACGTAGCCCTTATACGGGAGTTATCAAGACACGCTTTCGTGCGAAAAGCACAGGAACACGACCACGCTTGCTAGACGCCGTCTGCCGTCACCGGTCAAGCTCCCGAAGCTGGGAGCGAGCTACTCCTACCTGACCCGGTTCTCCTCGCCCCAGCACTCGGTGTTCTTTACGCCGCGGACGTCTCTAACGCGGAAGACCGGGTCTCTGCCGGCGTCGCGCTGGCGCGCGTAGTCGGCCAGCACGACGGAGGCTATCGGGGCCAGGAGGGCTATGGCGATCAGGTTAACGATAGCCATCGAGCCCATGAACAGGTCGGCCATCGCCCACACCAGCTCCAGCGCCGCCACCGAGCCGAACAGCACCAGGGCCATCACGGCGATGCGATAGTAGAAGACCCACCGGGCGGAGCCGGTTATGAACTGGATGTTCGTCTCGCCGTAGTAGTAGTTCGCGATAATGGAGCTGAAGGCGAACAAAAAGACCGCGATGGAGATAAACCCGACGGCCCAGCCGCCGATGTGGCTCGCCAGCGCCTGCTGGGTCAGCGTGATCCCGTTGGCCTCGCCGGACTCGTAGATGCCGGAGAACAGGATCACGAAGGCCGTCGCGCTGCAGATGACGAGCGTATCCACGAACACGCCGAAGCTCTGTACGAGCCCCTGCTTCGCGGGATGAGAGACGTCGGCGGTAGCTGCGGCGTTCGGGGCGCTGCCCATACCCGCCTCGTTAGAGAACAGGCCGCGCCGGATACCCTGCATAATGGCGGCACCGAAGCCGCCGCCCACGGCCGGGCCTATCCCGAAGGCATTACCGACGATCAGGCCCAACACCCGCGGTATCTCCGTGAAGTTGACCACCACGATAAACAGCGCCATCAGCACGTACGGGATAGCCATCACGACCACCAGTATCTCGGCGACGCGGGCTATCCGCTTGATGCCGCCGAAGATCACGAGCGCCGCCAGGACGGTCACCAGAATACCGACCAGGAACCGGGGGAAGCCGTAAGCCTCCTCGGCGGCCAGCGAGATGGTGTTGGCCTGCACCGAGCTGAAGACCAGGCCGAAAGTAAAGGTAATGAGCACGGCGAACACAATGCCCATCCAGCGTTGTCCCAGGGCGCGCTCCATGTAGTAGGCGGGGCCACCGCGGAAGGTGTCCCCGTCGCGCACCTTGTACACCTGGGCCAGCGTGCTCTCGACAAAAGCGGTTGCCGCCCCGATCAGCGCGATCACCCACATCCAGAAGATCGCGCCGGGCCCGCCGACGGCGATGGCGAGCGCCACGCCCGCCAGGTTGCCCGTGCCGACCCGGGCGGCCGTACCCACGGCGAAGGCCCCGAACGAGGAGACCCCGCCCCCGGACACCGTGCCCGCGCCCAGGTAACGCACCATGTCCTTTATGTAGCGGAACTGAACAAAGCGCGTGCGGACCGTAAAGTAGACCCCGAGCCCGATCAGGGCCCCGATCAGCACGTACGTCCAGATCACGTCGTTCGCGGCGGATATAAACCCTTCCAAAGCCAACACCCCCTTTGCGTGTAACGCACGCTTTCCCCGGAAACCGACGCCCCAGGCTTCCTATCCCCATACAGAATGCGGGACAGCTTAGCACCGGTCCGCATGCCCCGCCACGACCGGCAGCCAGGCCCGTATACTAAGCGGGACGGCGACAAGAGAGACAGAGGTGGGCCACGTGGAGAAAAAGACCATCGTCGTAATGGAAGGGGACCAGACCGGCCAGGAACTGCTGGAAGAGGCGCTCCGGGTCCTGGACCCCGATATCACACAGCTGGAGACGGAGTTCGAGCGCTACGACCTGTCGCTGGAGAACCGGGAGGCGACCGAGAACGGGGTCGTCCACGAGGCGGCGGCGGCGATGCGGGAGCACGGCTTCGGGCTCAAGGCTGCGACGGTGACGCCGGAGGAGGGCTCTCTAGGCTCCCCGAACGCCATCCTGCGCAAGGACATAAACGGGACGGTGATCGTGCGCACGGGCCGGCGCATCCCCGGCGTAAACCCGATGAGCGGCGTCCATGCCCCGATCTCCGTGGTGCGCATGGCCGTGGACGACGCCTACGGCGCCGAGGAACGGCGCGAGGGCGAGGGTCTGGACGAGGTCGCCTACCGGACCGAGAAGATAACCCGCCGCACCTGCCGGGGCGTCGCCGAGTTCGCGTTTATCCACGCCCGCAAGATGCGGGCCAGGGTCTTCGGCGGCCCCAAGTGGACCGTCTCCCCCGTCTACGAGGGCATGCTCAAAGAGGAGATGGACCGGGCCGCCGAGAACAACAAAGACGTCCGGTACGAACCGCAGCTCATAGACGCCACCTACGCCTACCTGCTCCAGACCTACGGAGACCCGCTCGTCATCCCGTCACTCAACCGCGACGGCGACTGCCTCTCGGACCTGGTGTTGCAGATGTTCGGCTCCATCGCCGGGGCCGAGTCGCTGCTCATAGCCCTCGACGAGGACGAGAACCCCGAGACCATCATGGCCGAGGCCCCGCACGGCACGGCCCCGGCGCTCGAAGGCAAAAACGTCGCCAACCCGATGGCCATGATCCTGGCCGGCGCCGCCCTCCTGGGCTTTATGCACGAGGAGCAGGCCAGTCAGGTCTCCCGCGCCATCTACGAGGCGACCTTCGAGACGATCCTGGACGGCACCAAGACCTCCGACCTCGGCGGGGCCGCCTCCACCACGGAGTTCGCCGACGAGGTGATCCGGCACGTAAGGAACAAGCTGGAGGTCTGGAGCGCGCTGGCCTAGAAGCCGAACCGGCTCAGGGTGTTCCTGACGGAGGCCAGGTAGCCGCCGCCGAAGTAGTAGACGTGCACGAGCAGCGGGTAGAGGCTGTAGATGTGGCGGCGGGCCTCGAAGAACCCTTCCCTTATGCCCCGGATCTCGCCGTAACGCTCGAAAAAGGCGTCGCCGAAGGAGTTGAACAGGCTTATGAATGCCAGCTCGACCTCGGGGTCGGCGTGGTAGATCGCCGGGTCTAGAAAAGCCGCAATGCTCCCGTTCCGAGCCAGCACGTTAGCGCTCCACACGTCGCCGTGGACGAGGGCCGGAGGCCCGGGCTCCCCGATAAACTCCTCCAGCCGTCCGGCGAGCCGCTCGACCCGCTCCCGGTCTTCGGCGGGCAGCCTTCCAGCCTCGTGGGCCACGTCCGCAAAGCACAGCAGCCGCTGGTCACGGAAAAAGTCGGTCCAGCTCTCGCGCTGCGGGTTCGGCTGGTTCAGGCTGCCGATGAGCGTGTCCCGCTCGTGGCCGTATGCCGCGTCGGTAACACCGTGCAGGTCCGCCAGAAGCTCGGCGGCGTGGTGCTCGGCGGCCTCGTCAAACCTACTCTCCCCCTCCACGAACTCCATGAGCAGCAGCGTCTCGGAGCCGTGATAGACCTCGGGCACGGGCAGCGCGCTATTCTCGCGCAGGTAGCGGAGCATGTAAGCCTCCCGGTCCAGGTGGGCCGCCGCCTCGCGGTCCAGCTTGGCGACCACCGTGGAGCCGTCCGAGAGCTCCGCCCGGTAGACCTCGCCGATGCAGCCGCCGCCCAGCGGCCGGGCGGCCAGCAGGCGCTCGCCCAGCGCGGCCTCCACGCCCTCGGAGATAAACTTCTCAGGCACTGCTCTCCGGCCGCCGGTTACGAATGTCCTCCAGAAGGCCCCGAGAGGCGGCCTCGATCATGTCCAGCGCCGACTCGAACCCCTCTTCGCCCGCGTAGTAGGGGTCCGGTATCTCGGACGAGGATGCCTCGGAAGCGAAGTCCATGAACAACCTCACCTTCGTCGGGTCCTGGCAGAGGTCGGAGACCAGCCGGTAATTGTCTTCGTCCATGACGACGATGTAGTCGAACCTCTCGCAGTCCTCCGGCGTTACCCGCCGCGCCCGCTGGCTGTCGAGGCTGACTCCCCTCTCGGCCGCGCTCCGGCGGGCCCTCGGGTCCGGCGGTTCCCCGATGTGGTAAGCGGTGGTCCCGGCGGAGTCCACGCTCACCTCCCCGTTGAAGTCTTCACGCCGCAACAGGTCTTCGAACACCCCCTGGGCCATCGGAGACCGGCAGATGTTGCCCGTGCAAACGAACAGGACGCTAGCCAAACCCTACCTCCGGATCACGCTTACCAAGACCGTCCGATTGTGCCCGGCGCTCCACCGTTCGTCAACCGGAGGCTTACGCCGCCGTCCCGGAGGTTGGAGAACGAAACCCGGTGCGGACGGGGCGGGCAAGAGCCGCTCGACGGGCGCGGAAACCTCTTCGTCACCCTGTTCCGCCCGAACCTTCCGCGTGCCGGGAACACGGCTAGGGTACGTGGCAACGCGCCAACCCTTCGTCCGCCAGAAAAGCCGTCAGGCTCTCTCCGCTAGCCTCGACGCGGCGGGCCGTGTCGATCCCGACGTACCGGAAATGCCACGGCTCGAAACTAACGCCGGTCTCCTCCTCCTGGTTCTCGCCGTAGGAGAGGACGAACCCGTACGAAGCGGCGTGCTCTTCCAGCCACACGCCGACGGGCGTGCGGGCAAAGGCGTCTACCAGCTCGTAATCTACGTCGGCGCTGGTGAAATCTACCGCGGTTCCGAGCTGGTGTTCGCTCTGTCCGGGCGGCACGCTCAGCTTTCCGGCACCCCGGCCGTAGGCGTCCTCGAACCAGGCGAACGTCCCCGCCTGCTCGTTGTAGGACCGGTAACCGGAAGCCACCAGCACCTCCACGCCATCCGAGGCCGCGGCCGAGATCAGCCATCCGAGATGCTCCGCGGCCTCCTGGCGCAGCATGGCGTCCGACCCCCGGGTCCGGATACCGTAACTGCTGAGGTACACCAGGTCGCCCGGCACGTAATCGGGCGGCAGCAGGTTATCGGGGCCGACCATCACCTGCAGGTGGTCACAGCTCCCGGTCCGCTCGTTCTCAGGATTCCCAGAGGTCTCCGCATCCCCGGCGGGGTCGGGCTTGACGACTGGTTTCGGGGCCTCTATAGAACCCGTGTGTGGCTGCACGAGGCTCGCCGTCCGGTGGCTTCCGCTCACCTCCAGGAAAGCCGGGCCCAGGGCAAAACCCAGCACACACACAAAGCCCGCGAAGACCACCGTCATCGAAGCCCGTTTCAAGAGCGTTGTCACGAGTGAAACCAGATCCTAAGCTTTTCGGTCGGAACCCCTCTTGCAGAACACGGGGGCTAACCTACCGCAACCCGCGCTTTATGTCCAGTTCAGGTTTGTTTGAGGCCCCCGCACGAACGCTAGCGGGGTGTCCGCTGCGTTTCTATCGGCTTTGGGAGGCCTCCCGCTGTCCTAACCCTTGGTCCCGGAGGCCCGGCCGTAGGTCGTCCGGCGCCAGAGCCACTCCATAGGCCCGTAAGAAAACCTCCGAAGGTAGATGGGGCTGTAGATCAACTGGAACGCGATGACCGCCGCCGCGACGAGCAGCGCGGCGGCCAGGCTCGCCGAGCCGTAGAGCGCGAGGCCGTAGAAGATCGCGGTCATGATCACGCTCTGCATCAGGTAGTTGGTGAGCGCCAGCCGTCCGACCGCGGACAGCGGCCGCCAGAGCGAGGCCCCGGCGAAACGTTCCACCAGCAGGGCAACCGCCGCCATGTATCCTACGGCCAGCACCGGCGCCCCCAGGATAAAGACCGGCAGGCCTAGCACGGCGACCGAGCCGTCGGGCGAATCTACCCAGGTGGTAAGGGCGTAGAGAAGGTTCAACGGCAGCCCGGCCCCGAGGCCGACGATGGCCGCCCGCCGGATGCCGCGCCGGTGCGCGGCGAGGTCCGCCGTCCAGCCCGACCTGGCCACCGAAGCCCCGAGGAGCATCATGGCCAGTACCGTGGGGCCGTACAGAAAGGCGCCTATCGGCAACAGGAACGCCAGCTCCCGGAGCCTCTGGGCCACCATCTCCGGATACGAACCCGAGGTGTACGCCGCCTCCGAAGCCGCCGCGAAGTTCTGGAAGAACTCTAGCTGCGCGGCCTGCGCCTCCGCGGCCTCCGGCCCCCCGCCGCCCACGGCCAGCGTTAGCAGCGTCAGGGCCGCCAGAAGCAGCGTCAGCGCGAACGGCAGCGCGATCGCCAGCGCCGCCCACACCAGGAGCGTCCTCGGACACCGCCTGTAAAACAGGAGAAAGACGAAGCCGATCAGGGCGTAGGTCAGGAGTATGTCCCCGCTCCAGACGAAGATGGCGTGCACCGTGCCGAAGAGCGCCAGCACGGCCATCCTGCGGGCGAGCAGGCGGTTCGGTGACCGCCCCCGCTCCCCGGCGCGAATGCCCTGCAGAGTAAAGCCCAGGCCGAAAAGAAAGGCCAGAGAAGTTATGAATTTGCCCTCCGCGAAGGCCGAGATCAGGAAGGACAGGACTGCGTCTGGACCGGTGATGTCGCCTAGACCAGCAAAAGCGAGAAAGAACTCAGGCCCCCTAAACAACTCCACGTTCACCACGAGGATACCCAGGATCGCCACCCCGCGTAGCACGTCGAGGGCGGGGATCCGCTCCCGGCCCCTTACCGGGCTCAACCCGCCAGCCTCGGCCATCGATCATCCTTTCCGTGGCTCTCCGGTCGCAAGGCCAATACTACCAGTGGACGCAACGCTCAGAAATTGACCCACCCATCAGCGAAAGCTGACCCACCTCGACCCCGATTCCGGTAGCTTTGCGGGCGGTGTCCCCGGGCTGCTGGAGGAAGGATGTTGAGGATGGATCAGGT
>SIRX01000144.1 GCA_004563715.1 Actinomycetota bacterium
GATGCAGCGGTCTATGTCCACGGTGAGCATCCCGCGGGTGCGCTCCGGGAGGTCGCGCTTGTACTCGGGGTACTGGCGCGTGATCTTTTTCCCGAACAAATGTCTCAGGGTTATCCCCATCCCTTTTAGGATTCCCTGTCCTACCTGCGGCATACTAAGCGTCCTCCTAAACTATCAACATCACGCCGGCCACCACGACCAGCCAGACGAGCGTCAGCGGCACCAGCACCTTCCAGCCCAGGTCCATGAGCTGGTCCATACGCAGACGCGGGATGCTCCAGCGGATCCACTGGAACGTAAACATGATCAAGGCAGTCTTGAGCCCGAACCAGACCCAGTTGAACTGCCCCAGGTCCAGGAACTCGAACGGCGGCTGCCAACCGCCCAGGAAGAGCGTCGTCGTGATCGCGGACATCAGCCCCATCCCGGCGAACTCGGCGGCCTGGATCAGGGCCCACGTCATGCCGGAGTACTCAATCATAAAGCCGCCCACGATCTCGCTCTCCCCCTCCGGCAAATCGAACGGTACCCGCTTGACCTCGGCCAGCCCGGAGATGTAGAACGCCAGGAACGTCGGGAACAGCGGCAAGAAGTACCAGTTCCAGAACCCCCCGGCCTGGGCTTCTACCACGTCGACGAACGAGAGGCTGCCGGCCAGCACGACCACTCCGAGCAGGCTCAGGATCAGGGGCACCTCGTAGGAGATCATCTGCGCCGCGCCCCGCAACGCCCCGAGCAGCGAAAAGGTGGAGCGGCTCCCGTAACCGGCCATGATCACCCCGAGGGCGCCGATGGACGTGACGGCGACGAAGAACAGTATGGCGACGTTTATGTCCGCAACCACCGCTCCCGGCGCGAACGGTATTACGAGCCACACGACCGCCGCCGGCAGGAACATGGCTATCGGAGCCGCCAGAAAGATCCAGCGGTCCGCCCGGTTGGGCGAGACGTTCTCTTTGGTAAAGAGCTTGAAGACGTCGGCCAGCGGCTGCAAGATACCTCGCGGCCCGACGCGGTTTGGCCCGTAGCGGAGGTGTATGTAGGCGGAGACCTTCCGCTCGGCCATCGTGAGGACGGCCGCCAGGTTGAGGGTGAGAAAGAGTATCGCACCGAAAGCGAGGATAAAGCGCAAGGGCTCCTGTTCCAGAAGGTTCAGAACCGTCTGCACGCTACTTGTCCCACCCACCGGAGACCGGGTCTATAAGGCCCATGATCGGCATGATGTCCGGCAGGTAGTGGCCCGGCACGATTTCCTGCAAGAGCTGCATGTTGGCGAAGCTCGGGTCCCGGTAGTGGACCCGGTAGGGCGTGTCGGAGCCGTCGGAGACTATGTGGACAGCGAACTCCCCGCGGGGGCTCTCGATCCGGGAAAAGCCCTCGCCCTCGGGCGGCCGGACGCGGCGGCCAACTTTCCCCATAACCTCGCCCTCGGGCATCCGCTCCAGCAACTGCTTGATGAGCCGGATGCTCTGCAAGCACTCGCCGATACGTACCCGGTAGGACGCCTCCACGTCCCCGGCGTCGTCCGTGATCACGTCGAAGTCCAGCTCGTCGTAGATACTGTACGGGTAGTCCCGCCGCACGTCGAAGTCCACGCCGGTGCAGCGCAGCGGCGGCCCGGTAAGGCCCATCTCCAGAGCCTTCTCCGGGCTCATCTTTCCGATGTCCCGGGTGCGGGAGACGAAGATTTCGTTGCCCGCGATCAGGTCTACGAAGTCCCTCGTAAAGCGTTGCTCCAGCCCCTCGATGTACTCCCAGATCTGGTCTTCCATCCCCGGGGGCAGGTCCGCCTTTACGCCGCCGATACGGATGTAGTGGTACATCATCCTGGCCCCGGTGACGGCCTCGAAGATGTTCTGTATGCGCTCCCGCTCCCGGAAGGAGTACAGGATGGGCGTGAACGCCCCGAGCTCCAGCAAGAGGAAGCCGATGGACGGGATGTGGCTCGCCAGCCGCATCAGCTCGGACATCAGAACCCGAATGTGCTCGGCCCGCGGCGGTATCTCCGCCTCCAGCAGGTCCTCGACGGCCAGGCAGTAGCCGTGCTCGTTGTGCATGTTGGCGAAGTAGTCGAGCCGGTCGGTGAGCGGGATGACCGCCGGGTACATCCGGTTCTCGGCGATCTTCTCCTGGCAGCGGTGCAGGTAGCCCATCACCGGGTCGCACCGCACCACGGTCTCGCCGTCGAGCTCGAGTATGAGCCGCAACAGGCCGTGCATCGCCGGGTGCTGCGGACCCATGTTCATGTCCATCGTTTCGAGCCCGAACTCGTCCCGGATGTCGGGGTCTGTCAGCCGGCCCGTTTCCCGGCCGCTGAGCGCCACGCTCTCTATGTTCCGTTCCTCGCTAAGCATCTCTAACGCAACCCTTCAAAGGTTCTTCTGGTGTTGATCTCGAAGCTCTTCAACAGCGGGTGGTGGTCGAAGTGGTCCTGCCACATGTAGACCCGGCGCAGGTCCGGATGCCCGGCGAACGCCACCCCGAACATGTCGTACGCCTCCCGCTCGTGCCAGTTGGCCGTGGGATATATGTGGGTGACGGTCCCGATGACCGGCTCCTCGCCCTCCACCACGGCCTTGACCCGAACCTGGCCGCCCCTCAGGTCCGCCAACTCGTAGGTTATCTCAAAGGACCCCATCCGGTCCACCACCGTGACGTACGAGAGGTGCAGCACCCCGAGCTCCTCGCGGGCCGTGGTGAGGACGGCGGGCACGGCCTCCGGGCTCACCAGCAGCCGGACGGTGTTGCCCACCACCTCGGACTCTTCGAGGCCGTGCCGGTTGCGGAAGCCCTCCAGATATCGCTCCAGGCGGTCTTCCAGCGCACCCTCCGGCAGCCGCACGGCCATCTAGGCGTTCTCCTTCGAGCTGCCGTTCGTCGAATCGCCGTTCGCCTGGACGGTCCCCGCAGTAGCCTCGCGGGCTTTCTCCTGCTCCTTGAGCTTCTTCTTGGTTTCCTCGGGGATCCAGCCAACCTCCGTCTGGGAGGCGGGCGGCAGGCCCTTGCGCTCGAAGACGTAGGTGCGCTCGAGGGGCTTTATGTTCTCGAGGCGCGGGGCCTTGCCCTCGCTGATGTTCGTGTACTCCCGCTCCGGCAGGTACTCCATGACGTTGCCCTCGTCGTCCACCAGCGCCGGGCGGGGCCGCTCGTAGCCGACCTGCTGGTCGCGCTCGATCTTCTTCTGCAGCGTCAGGATGCCGAAGATGAGGGCCTCGGGCCGCGGCGGGCAGCCCGGCACGTAGACGTCCACCGGGATCACCCGGTCGGCCCCCATGAGGACCGAGTAGCCGTCCAGGAAGGGGCCGCCGCTTATGGCGCACGCTCCCATAGCTATGACCCACTTGGGCTCGGGCATCTGCTCGTAGAGCCGGGTCATCCGCTCGGCCATCTTGGTGGAGACCGTGCCCGAAACGATCATGACGTCCGCCTGCCGGGGCGAGCCCGTAAAGAAGCCCGCGCCGAAGCGGTCCAGGTCGTTGTGGGCCATGCCGGAAGACATCATCTCGATGGCGCAACACGCCAGCCCGAACTGCAGCGGCCACAGCGAGTTCTTCCGCGCCCAGTTAAAGAGCTTGTCCGTGCTCGTCGTAACGATGTTCGGCTCGTTGAACTGCTGCATCACACCCATTTAAGGGCTCCCTTCTTCCACTCGTAGACGAGTCCCACGGTCAGGATAAAGACGAAGATGACCATCTGGACAAACCCGTAGAGCCCCAGCTCCCCGTAGACCACCGCCCACGGAAAGAGAAACGCCGCCTCCACGTCAAAGATCAGGAACAGCAGCGCGAAGATGTAGTACCGCACCGGGAAGGGCCGCCAGGGGTCGGTCACGGTAGACTCGCCCGTCTCGTAGTTCTGCCCCTTCGTCGCCGAACTACTGCTCGGGGAGAGCAGCCGCGCCAGCACCAGAACGAAGGCGATAAAACCCGAAATCAGCAACATGGAGATCCCGACGTACAGATACAACGTGCCGTAAGCGATCTCCTGCTGCAACAGACCTAGCGTCAAACCGCGCCTTTCTAACCGGGTAACTAACCGGAATATACTCTTGTTTTATACAACTTTCAAGCGGTAGCTAACGGTAGCAAAAGCCTGTTAATATGGGCTTCCGTTGCGACCCAGTATCTGGCAGAACTGAACGAGCATCTGGCGGTAGGTCTCCAGCGAGTCGGACACCACGTACTCCCGGGGACCGTGGTGGCCACCGCCGATAGGTCCGAACTCCACCCCCGGCATGCCGGCGCGCTGAAAGTACACGATGTCCGAGGCACCGTGGCGTCCCACGCCGACCGGGTTCCCGTGAAAGTGGCGGGCGGCGACCTCCCGCAGAACGTTCACGTAAGGGCTGGAGCGGGAGACGTAGGTCGGCTCGCGGCTGAACAGGGCCTCTACCTCTGAGGGGATGTCTATGGACCGGATCTGGCGCGTTATCTCCTCCGGGTCCTGTTGGGGGAGGTAGCGGATGTCCAGGTCGTAGGTGCAGCGGTCCGGGACGCGGTTTATGACGTCGCCCCCGATAATGCGGGCCAGGTTGACGCTCGGGTAGGGGAAGAGCTCGTTTCGCTCGCTGGCGAAGGGTAGCTCCAGCACGCGCCGGTAGTGCTCGTAGGCGAACAAGACGGCGTTCTTGCCCAACCAGGGCACCGAGCCGTGGGCGCTCTTGCCGAGCAGCGTGATGCGCAGGTCCAGGACGCCCTTCGCCTGGGTCCCGATGTGGAAGTCGGTGGGCTCGCCCGTGATCAGGAAGTCCCCCTCGTGGCCGTTGCGGATCAGGATCTCCGCCCCGGTCGGCCCTTCGTACTCGCGCTCTTCGTCCGGGACGATGAGGAGCTCTACCGTGCAGTCACACCCGATCTCGTACAGGTCCTGTACGGCGTACATCATGGCCGCCAGGGCGCCCTTCATGTCGTAGACCCCGCGCCCGTAGAGTTCTCCGTTCTCTTCGTAGGGCTCGAACTGCCACTCGTCGCCGGGAACCACGTCCACATGCCCGTGCAGTATTATCCGCGGCTCCCCGGAGCCTACCCGCACGACGAGCGAGGTCAACTCTCCGTTCGGGCCCGCTCCCGGGTAACGCCGGGTCTCCAGGCCCCGCGCCTCGAACCACCCGTTGATAAAGTCCATAGCCGACTGGGCCGCGCCCGGCGTGTACGACTGGTACCGTACCAGCCGCCGGGTAAGCGTCAGAACCTCGGTGGTGTCGGTCTTTACCGCCAGCTCTCGTCTCCGTTCTGCGTGTCTGGGCTAGACGGTTATTCTATATATCCGCGATGGCTTTTGCCGCGATCGGGCCCACCCGAGAGGAAACGGCCTGTTCGGGCCGGACGAAAGCAGAGACAGGTCTAGGGGTATACGGCCGCGTCAGCCCCGGCAAAAGCAACCGTCGCACCGAGCCGGGACAGTTTCTCCTCGAAACCCTCGTAGCCTCGCAGGATGTGGCTGGCACCGTCTACGACGGTCGTCCCCTGGGCGACCAGCCCGGCCATCACCAGGGCCGCCCCGCCCCGCAGGTCCGGCGACTGCACGATCGTCCCCGAAAGCCGGCGCGGGCCACGAACCAATGCCCGGTGGCCGCCGAACAAGTCTATGCCGGCCCCCATCCGGTTGAGTTCCTCGGCCACCTGCAACCGGTTCTCGTACACGTTCTCCGTAATTATCCCGGCCCCGGAAGCCTGGGTTAGCAGAACCATCATCTGGGCCTGGAGGTCGGTGGCGAACCCGGGAAAGGGCAGGGTCGAAACGTCCACCCCGGACAAGTCTTCCGGGTCCTCGACCCGCACCCGGACGGAGCCATCCGCGGGCTCGAGGTCCACACCCATCTCGCGCAGCTTCTCGAACTCCATCTTGAGGTGCCCGGGCACGACGTTGCGCACCGTGACATCCCCCCCGGTCGCGGCGGCGGACATAATGAACGTACCGGCCTCGACCCGATCCGGCATTACCGCGTACTCGACCGGGTTCAGCTCGTCCACGCCCTCGATGACGATGCGGCCCGTGCCGGCCCCCTGGACACGGGCGCCCATCAGGTTCAGAAACTCCGCCAGGGCTACCACCTCGGGCTCGCGGGCGCCGTTCTCGATGATCGTCGTGCCCCGGGCCAGCACCGCGGCCATCATCACGTTCTCCGTGGCGGTCACGCTCGGGTACTCGAAAAGCACCTCCGCTCCCCGCAGGCCATCCGGCGCGGTAGCCCTTATAAAGCCGTGGTCGAGCTCCACGTCAGCCCCGAGCGCCCGCAGGCCGTCCAGATGGAAGTTGAACTTGCGCAGCCCCAGGTTGCAGCCCCCGGGAGCCGAGACCTCGGCCCGTCCGAAGCGGGCTACCAGCGGACCCAGGACGACTATGGAAGCCCGCATCTTGCGGACCAGCTCGTAGGGCGCCGTGTATGAGTCGACCTCCCCGGCCTCAACGCGCAAGGTGTGGCCCTCGAAAGAAGTCTCCGCACCCAGACCGTCTAGCACGGCAAGCATGGTCTCAACGTCCCTTATGCGCGGCACGTTGTGCAGCGTCGTCCGTCCGGGGGCCAGCAGGGCGGCGGCGATCAGCTTCAGCGCCGCGTTCTTGGCGCCGGAGACCTCCACCTCGCCCTTTAGCCGCACGCCGCCTTCTATCAGAAACTTTTCCACAACCGTTCCTCCCCCAACGCAGAGACTAGGCTTGGAGCCCAGCCTTCTAGCTGTCCTCTCTGTACTCGCGGGCTACGCGGGCAAAATTCTCCCCGATTCTGCGCCGCCGTTCGATGTCTTCGCGGATCCTATCGACGTCCTCTTCGTCTTCGGCGGCCTCGGATATCTCCGAGAGCTCCCTCTCTGCCTGTTCTACCTGATGCTCCGCCTGGTCGATGTCGATCTCCTCTGCCGCCTGGGCCTCCTCGACCAGGATCTGCACCAGGTTATCTGCTACCCGGAAAAACCCGTAGGAGGTGGCGAAAACCGTTGTTTCGTCGCCCTGGAGGATACGGACGTCCCAGGGCACCACCGTGGAGACGACGGGCGCGTGATCCGCCAGGACCCCAAGCTCCCCGTCGGAAATCCGTACGACGACCCGGTCCGCCTGGCCGTCAAACACCATTCTCTGGGGCGTGATCACCCGGCAGAACAGTTGGCGTCCGCCGTTAGCCACTACTCGCTCTCCGCTTCTTCTTCGTCGCCGCCCATCTTGCGCGCCTTCTCCACAGCCTCGTTGATGTCGCCGACCATGTAGAACGCCTGTTCGGGCAGTTCGTCGTGCTGGCCCTGGACCACATCTTTGAAGCTCTGGACCGTGTCTTCCAGAGAGACGAACTTGCCTTCGAGCCCGGTGAACTGCTCGGCCACGAAGAACGGCTGAGAGAGGAAGCGTTGCAGCCTTCTCGCCCGGCCCACTATCACCTTGTCCTCTTCCGAAAGCTCGTCCATGCCGAGGATGGCGATGATGTCCTGAAGCTCCTTGTAGCGCTGCAGGATGTTCTGCACCTGCTGGGCGACCTCGTAGTGCTCCTGGCCGACCACCGACGGGTCCAGGATGGTCGAAGACGAGGAGAGCGGGTCGACCGCCGGGTAGATGCCCTGCTCGGCCAGGCCCCGGCTGAGCTCCACCGTGGAGTCGAGGTGGGCGAAAACCGTGAACGGGGCGGGGTCTGTAAAGTCGTCCGCCGGGACGTAAACGGCCTGGAAGCTCGTTATAGAGCCGCTTTTGGTAGAGGTGATCCGCTCCTGCAAAGCCCCCATCTCGGTGCTGAGCGTGGGCTGGTAGCCGACCTCCGAAGGCATCCGGCCCATAAGCGCCGAGACCTCGTTGCCGGCCTGCACGAAGCGGAAGATGTTGTCGACAAAGAAGAGCACGTCCTGGCCCATCACCTCCCGGAAGTACTCCGAGACGGTGACGCCGGTCAGCCCCACGCGCAGGCGGGCGCCCGGCGGCTCGTTCATCTGGCCAAAGACCAGGCCCACGTTCTTGAGGATTCCGGCTTCCTGGAACTCGTTGTAGAGGTCGTTGCCCTCGCGGGTGCGCTCACCAACGCCGGCAAACACGCTCGTGCCCTCGTACTGGTAGGCGATGTTGTTTATGAGCTCCTGTATTACGACGGTCTTGCCGACGCCCGCGCCGCCGAACAGGCCGACCTTGCCGCCCCGGAGCACCGGACAGAGGAGGTCTATAACCTTGATGCCGGTAACGAACTGCTCCGTCTGGGCAGAAAGGTCCTCGAAAGCCGGGGACGGACGGTGGATCGGCCAGTGGTCGGAGGGGTTCTCGATCTCGCCCTGCTCATCGACCGGGTCGCCGAGAACGTCGAGCACGCGGCCGAGGACTTGCTCGCCCACCGGGATGGTTATGGGCTGTCCGGTATCCTGAACGTCCAGGCCGCGCTGCAACCCGTCGGTGCCCGACATAGCCACCGTACGCACCATGTCGTCGCCGAGGAGCTGCTGGACCTCGAGGGTGAGCGTCTGCTCGCCCTCCGCGCTCTGCATCTGGACGGTCAGGGCGTTGTAGATCTCTGGTATCTCGTCGCCGGAGAAACGGACGTCCACGACCGGTCCCTTGACCTCAACGATCGTGCCCACGCCGCCCCTGGGTTGGCCATCGCTGCCGTTTTGCTCGGCCCTCTGCTCCATGCCCTGCTGCCGGACGTTGCCGCCGTTTCCTTCTGTCATACCAGTCTCCTTCTAACTGCCCAGGGCTTCCGCCCCCGCCGCGATCTCCAGGATTTCCTGGGTGATCTGGGCCTGACGAGCCTTGTTCATCTGCCGTGTCAGGTTGTCCGCCATCTCGTTGGCGTTGTCCGTCGCGCTCTTCATCGCCGTCATCCGCGCCCCGTGTTCCCCGGCCGCGCTCTCCAGCATCGCCTGCCAGACCACCGTTTCTACGTACTTGGGAATGAGATCCGTCAGTATCTCGTCGACCCCCGGTATGAACTCGAAGGCGGCGAGGGGGTCGTCGCCGTGCTGCTGGTCTTCCTGGTCTTCGTCCGGGGCGGCGGGCAGCAGCCGGGTTACCACCGGCGTCTGCACCATCGCGCTTTCGAAACGGTTGTAGACCAGGTACACCGCGTCGGCCTCTTCTTCCTCGAAAAGCCCAGTAAGGAGTCGGCCAACCTCTACGGCTTTCTCGTAGGACGGGGAATCAGAGAAACCGCTGAGGGTCTCTTCGAGCCTTATCCGGCGGAACCGGAAAAAGGCTATGGACTTGCGGCCGAGGGCGACCTGCTTCAGCTCGCCCTCCTGCTCCCGCCGGAACCGCATCGTGCGGCGGAGTACCTGGGCGTTGAAGCCGCCGCACAAGCCCCGGTCCGCCGTCATGGTGGCGACGGCCACGGTGTTCACCTGCTCCCGTCCGATCAGGAGCAGGTTCTTGCTGTCCTGCGCCTTCCGGGCGATGTCCTGCATCATCTGCTGCATGTTCTCGGCGTAGGGGCGCGAGTTCCTGACCCGCGCCTCCGCCTTGCGGAACTTCACACCTGACACGGTCTGCAGGGCGTTGGTGGTCTTGGCCGTATTCCGGACGGACTGTATCTGGCGCTGGAGATCTTTGAGAGAGGCCAAGCCCTAGCCCGTCCCTTCTCCCTCTTCGTTTTCTCCTTCGTCCTCGTCGCCCGGAGCGACGTCTATGGAGACGCCGGTATCCTGCGGCTCGTAGTCGCGGTTGAAGCTGTCCAGGGCATCTTTGAGGTTCCCCTCGTTCTCTTCCGAGAGCTTCTTCTCATCCCGGATAGACTCGAGAACTCCGCCGTGCCGGTCGCGCATATACTCGCGGAACTGGCCCTCCCAGTCGGGGACGTTGGACGCTTCGATCTCGTCCAGGTAGCCGTTGCTGACGGCGTAGATAATCACGACCTGCTCCTCGACCGGCAGCGGGTCGCGCTCCTCCTGCTTCAGGATGGCAAGCTGGCGCTCCCCGCGGGCCAGGGAGTCCTGGGTGGCCTTGTCCAGGTCGCTGCCGAACTGGGCGAAGCTCTGAAGCTCCCGGTACTGGTTGAGCTCCAGCCGCATCGTGCCGGCGATGCTCTTCATGGCCTTGATCTGGGCCGAGCCCCCGACCCGGCTGACCGAGTTGCCCGTATCGACGGCGGGCCGCTGGTTCTGGTTGAAGAGGTCGGTGTCCAGGAAGATCTGGCCGTCGGTGATAGAGATGACGTTGGTCGGGATGTACGACGATATGTCCCCGGCCTTGGTCTCGATGACGGGCAGCGCCGTGAGCGAGCCGCCGCCGTACTCGTCGGACATCCGGGCCGCCCGCTCCAGCAACCGCGAGTGCAGGTAGAAGACATCGCCGGGGTACGCCTCGCGGCCCGGCGGGCGCCGCAGCAACAACATCATCTGCCGGTAGGCTACGGCGTGCTTGGAGAGGTCGTCGTAGATCACCAGGGCGTCCTGGCCGTTGTACATGAAGTACTCGCCGATGGCGCAACCCGCGTAGGGCGCCAGGTACTGGAGCGTGGCCGACTGGGAAGCCGAGGCGTTCACGATGGCCGTGTAGTCCAGGGCGCCGGCCTCCTCCAGGTCGCGCATCACGGCGGCCACCGAAGAGTCCTTCTGACCGACGGCCACGTAGACGCACTTCACGTCCTGGTCGCGCTGGTTGATGATCGTGTCCACGATAATGGAGGTCTTGCCCGTCTTGCGGTCGCCGATTATGAGCTCGCGCTGACCCCGGCCGATCGGGATCATGGCGTCGATAGCCTTGATGCCGGTCTGGAGCGGCGTGTTGACCTCCTGACGCCGGATGACGCCCGGGGCGATGATCTCCACGGGCCGCTGGTCTTCGGCCTGGATCTCGCCCTTGCCGTCCATCGGCACCCCGAGCGCGTTGACGACGCGCCCGAGGACACCGCCGCCGACGGGCACGCTCGCCAGCCGCTCTGTACGGCGCACCGTGCTGCCCTCCTGGATGTGACGGTCGTCGCCCGCGACGATGGCGCCGACGTTGTCCTCCTCCAGGTTCAGGGCGAGGCCCAGAATCTTCTCTCCCCGGGCGTCCTCGAACTCCAGCATCTCCTGGTACATTACGTTGGAGAGCCCGTGAATCCGGGCGATGCCATCGCCCACGTCCAGAACCTGACCCACCTCTTCGGTCCGGACGCGGTTCTCGTAGTCCGTGATCGCACCCTTCAGAATAGAGGAGATCTCCTCCGGCCTGAGCTGTTCAGCCACTTACAACACTCCTCTCGAGCATCTCTTGCCGGAGGCCTTCGAGCCGGCCCCGGATACTACCGTCGATCAGCACGCCCCCGAAGCGGAACACCGCGCCTCCTATGATATCCGGGTCTACCTGGATATCCAGGATCACCTCGCGGCAATCCAAAATCTTTGTTAGCCGCTCTCTTATAAGCTCCACGGTGGCCTCAGAGGGCTCCACGGCGGTCACGACCTCGATCTCCACCCGGCCGAAATGTGCCTCCACGAGCTCTTCGTAGCGCCGGAGCGCGTCGGGGAATATCTCGGTTCGGTCGTTGTCCGAGAGCACCTTGAGGAAGTTCCGCGCCGAGGTCCGCATGTCTTCGGTGAGGGCATCTATAGCCCGCCGTTTCTCCCGCTCGCTTATCTGCGTGCTGTAGAAAAACTCCCGCAACTCCTCCATGCTCTCCAGCATCTCCGCAAACCCTTTGAGGTCGACGAGCACTTCCTCCAGCTCCTCGCGCTCCCGGGCGGCCCCGTAGAGGGCTTCAGCGTAGGTGGATGCCGCGCTCAAACCCGCTGGCTTTCATCCCGGGAAATACCACCGGCCACCTCGGCCTCCAGGCTATCGAGGGCCTCGGAGATCAAGCGCTCGTGCTCGTCGCGGTCTACCTCGCGTCCCAGCACCCTCTCGGTAGCCTCCACGACCATCCCGGCGACCTCGCCGCGCACCTCCCGCAGGGCGGTGTTCCGCTCTCGGGTGATCTCCTCGCGGGCCCGCTGGATAATGCGGTCGCCCTCTTGCTGGGCTTCGGTCCTGATCCGCTCCCGTTGGGCCGCGCCCTGCTTGCGCGACTCCTCCAGTATCCGGCGGGCCTCGCCGCGGGCCTCCTCGATCTGGCGCCGGTACTCAGCCAGCAACTCACGCGCCTCGCTCCGCGTCTTCTCTGCCTCGTCGATAGCCCGCTCGATCTGGCTCTGCCGTTTTTGGATTTGTTCCTGGATCGGCGGGTAAACGTACTTGTACAACAGGTAGAGCAAGATCAGGAAGGTGATGATCTGCCAGAAGTATACGCTCGTATTCAGCGGGTCAAAGACCGTACCCACGACTTACCTCCTGCTTCTTACAGAACGAACGCGATAAGAATAGCAATCACCAGCCCGAACAGCGCGAGCGCCTCGACGAAGGCGATGCCGATGAACATCAGCGTCCGCACCTCGCCACCCATCTCCGGCTGGCGGGCGACGCTCTCCACGGTCTTGCCGACGAGATAACCTAGCCCGAGCCCCGGTCCGAGGGACGCGAGCCCCACCGCGAGCGCGGCGCCTATCATCCTGAAAGCATCTGGATCCGCCTGAAGTAAAGCCAGCATTTCGCACTACCCCTTTCTCAATAACTTCCTCAACCTACACGTACACCACGAGTGACCCTGCCATTGCGGTCCGCACCTTTGTCAGAGGTCTTGACTGGGATCTAACCTAGTGCTCCTCGCCAAACATAGCCATCTCGATGTATACCTGGGATAAGATAGCAAATATGTACGCCTGCAAAATGGACACGAACAACTTGAAAGCGGAGAACACCACGGTCACCGGCACCGACACGAGCGCCGTTGCCGCACCGAAGTACAGTATCAAGCTCAGGAACACGTAGATCAAAAGGCTCCCGGCCAGCATGTTGGCGTAGAGCCTGACCGCGAGCGTCGCCGGCTGCGAGAAGAGGCGGCTCATGGCTTCGATGAGAAACAGGAAGGGCGCGATCAGGAACTTCCCGAAGGCGTTGTCTGGCAACCCTCCGGGCAACCAACTCTTCAGGTACCCGCCGAGCCCGTTCCGGGCGATGCCTTGCTGCTGGACGAGGAGAAACGTACAAAGCGCCAGCACGAGCGTGACAGAGAGATTGCTGGTGACGGGGTAGCTGTTGGGCAGAAGCCCGAGAACGTTGAGCGTCAAGACGAAGACGAACAGCGTGAGCGTGTAGGGGAACCACTTGCGTCCCTCCTCCGCCATCTGCCCGCCGAGGTGGTTGCGTCCGAAGCCGTATATGTCCTCTACGATGACCTGGTAGGCTCCCGGCCGGTCTTTGAGTATGCGTGCGCCGACGAACATGATCAGGAAGGTCACAGCCGCCCCGATCCAGAGGAACCAGATGATCTTGTTTATAGAGATGTCCACCGGCCCCAGGCTGAGCGGTATCGCCCACGTCTCCCTGGCGGTCTCCCAGGTGTACAATATCTCGCTGCGCAAATCGTCCTGGGTCATCTGCGCAAGCGCAACCGTGTTCATGCGATCACCTTTTTCTCCATTCCTCCCCCGCTGCCAGAGCTTTCTACGCCCTCGCCGGTCCGACGTATCGCGCGCCGCCCGGCACTTTTTTCTGCACGGCCCAGAGCGCCAAGCGCGGTGGACAGTATCGCGACGTTCTCCACCAGGTAAACCCCGACGAAGCCGCCCAGCATGGCCACTGCGGGCCACATACCAAAGTACGCCGGAACCCCGAGAGCGGCCGCCACGAGCCCGTACCGTACCATGAAAGATACCCCCCCCACAGCCCGCCACCGCATCGACCGGTTCGCCAGCAGCGAAACGCTGAGGGCCGCGGAGACGAAGCTCGCAAGCCCAACCCCAACCCCGTACCAGAAGGCCGCGGCCTCTGCGACCCCGAAGTACGCCCACACGGCCGCGCTGGCGACGACCGCCGCCACGGCCACCCAGGCCGCATATCGAAGGGCGAGCCACCAGTGGGCGCTCACCGGCTATCCATCTGCTTCAAGGCTAGATACAGGTAGTAGAGACCACCGGCGAAGCCAACTGCCAGGCCCAACAGCAAGAACAGCGGCAGAGTACCCAGAGCCCGGTCTACGAACAAACCTATGCCGCCGAACACCACCAGAACCGCGACCAGGGCAAAACTTACGGCTATGGATCTTGCGTAGTAAGAGCCCAAGTTCTCCCTGCGAAAATAGGTGACGGTCATCGCCGAGATCATACCCTAACGACCAAGCTGTTGCAAAAGGTTTCAAGTGCTCCAGGGGCGGCAAAGCGGCCCGGGGATAGATGTCGAGGCCGGGCTTCATTCCGCGGCCTGGATGCCGCCGGCCAGAAAGTCCTCGATAAGGTCCGCGAGCCTCCAGGGCTGGTCTTCGGGAACGAAGGTCATGGAACCAGGCAGGGTCACGAGGACGGCATCTGGAGAGCAGGCCGGGAGGCGAACGGCCAGCCTGGTCCAAAAAGGCCTTCCCGTCTCGGACGAGCAGCACCGGACGCCGGGAACGTCTAAAGCATCTGGCGGCGTCCAGCGTGTAGCGGTTTATCCGCCGGTCCCGACGGCCCGGCACACCTCCCGGAACGGGCGCTATCTTCCGTCTTCTCCGGCTGGAAACGGCGACATCCGCAGGCCGCCCTCGGCGGCGAGCTCCATCGCGAGCGGGTCGGGGTAGCCGGCGGCGTAACGGACCTCCTCGATGCCGGCGTTCATGATCATCTTGACGCACAACAGGCAGGGCTGGTGGGTGCAGTAGAGGGTCGCCCCGCGGATGTTCACGCCGTGGTAAGCCGCCTGGATTATGGCGTTCTGCTCGGCGTGGAGCGTGCGCTGGCAGCTCTCGCGGCCGTCCACGATGCGGATGAGGCACCCCACGTCATCGCAGTGCGGCATCCCGGACGGGCTGCCGTTGTAGCCGGTGGTCAGGATACGCTTGTCCCGCACGATGACTGCCCCCACCGCCAGCCGCGGGCAGGTGGAGCGGGTGGCGACCTCGTGCGCGATGCGCATGAAGTACTCGTCCCACGACGGGCGCGGCGGCCGTAGCCGGTGGGCGCCGGTGGCCTCCTCCTGCGCCGGGTTTCTAGAGGGTTCCATACAGCCTGTCCCCCGCGTCGCCGAGGCCCGGCACGATAAACGAGTTCTCGTCCAGCGCCGGGTCCACGGCGGCGGTGTAGAACTGCACGTCCGGGTGCTCGGAGGTTACGCTCTTTACCCCCGGCACGGCGGCGACGACATGCAGGCAGGAGATGCCGGTCGCCCCGTGCTCCTTGAGCTTCGTGAGCGTGGCGGAGAGGCTGCCGCCCGTGGCGAGCATGGGGTCGAGCACGATCACGAAGTACTCCTCCAGGTCGCGCGGCAGGTTTACGTAGTACTCGACGGGCTCGGCGGTCTCCTCGTCGCGCTGCAACCCCACAAACCCGACCGTGGCGGTCGGCAGCAGCGCCAGGGCCCCGTCGAGCATCCCGAGCCCCGCCCGCAGCACCGGCACCAGGCAGACCGGGGCGGAGATCTTCTCCACCTCCGTCTCCTTGAGCGGGGTGCGGATGCGGGCCGGGCGCGTCGGCAGCCCCGTCGCCGCCTCGCCGACCAGGAGCAGGGCCAGCTCCCGCATTACGCGCCGGAACTCCGGCAGCCCGGTCTCCTCGTTGCGCAACACGGCGAGCTTCTGCCGGCTGAGGGGACTGTCCAGGACGTGGAGGTTCGGCGCCTCACTCATAGAGCGGGTAAGCCTCGGTGAGGGTTGTCACCCGGTCCCGCAGGCCCTGCGTCTCGCCCCGGACGGCGGCGGCGATGACGTCGGCGATCTCGCGCATCTCGGCCTCTCCCATGCCGCGGGTGGTCATGGCGGCCGTGCCGAGCCGCACCCCGCTGGTGACCATCGGCCCCTCGGGGTCGTTGGGGATCATGTTCTTGTTGCACGTCACCCCCACCTCGTCCAGAAGCTCCTCGAGCTCCTTGCCCGTGGTCCCGGTGCCGCGCAGGTCCACCAGGATCAGGTGGTTGTCCGTGCCGCCGGAGACGAGGTTCAGGCCGCCCTCTAGCAGCCCCTCGGCCAGCGCCCGCGCGTTCTCCACGATGCGGCGGGCGTAGTCCTCAAACTCTGGCTTGAGCGCCTCCCCGAAGGCGACCGCCTTGGCCGCGATGACGTGCATCAGAGGTCCGCCCTGCATCCCCGGGAACACCCGGCTATTGATCTTCTTGGCGAACTCCTCGCGGGAGAGGATGAGGCCGCCCCGCGGCCCGCGCAGCGTCTTGTGCGTGGTCGTGGTGACGATCTCGGAGTGCGGCACGGGCGACGGATGCACACCCGCCGCCACGAGGCCCGCGATGTGCGCCATGTCCGTCAGCAAATACGCCCCGACCTCGTCGGCGACCTCGCGGAAGCGGTCGAAGTGGATAACGCGCGGGTAGGCGCTGGCCCCCGCGATGATCATGCGCGGCCTCTCCCGGACCGCGACCTCGCGCACCCGGTCGTAGTCTATGTACCCGTTCTCGTCCACCCCGTAGTGGACGAAGTCGTAGGTCCTGCCGCTGAAGTTGAGCTTCATGCCGTGGGTGAGGTGCCCGCCGTGGGCGAGGTCCATGCTCAGCACCTTCTCCCCCGGCTCCAGCAGCGTCGCGTAGGCTGCCTCGTTCGCCTGGCTCCCGGAGTGCGGCTGTACGTTGACGTGCTCCGCCCCGAAGAGCTCCAGCGCCCGGCCCATGGCGAGCCTCTCGGCCTTGTCCACCTGCTCGCACCCACCGTAGTACCGCTTGCCCGGGTATCCTTCGGCATACTTGTTCGTCAGCACCGACCCCTGGGCCGCCAGCACCGCGGGCGACGCGAAGTTCTCGCTGGCTATCAACTCGATGGTCGTTCGCTGCCGCTCTAATTCCCCGTCCAGCGCCTCCTGGACCTCTGAGTCGACCTCAGTGTACGGACCTATCATGCTCTACCTCCAGCTCAGGTTTATAGTCAGTTCTGCCGGGCGGTGCGTTCTGGTGCCGGGCCTCTCTGGTACGGTACGCCGACAGAGAGTATAAACACTGTGCATGGCACCCTCAAACGGACGGGGACTACTCCGTGTTCGCCAGGCGCTTCAGGTCTTTCTCCGTCAGCATCGCGCTCGGGCGCAGCAGCCGCGGCTCGGGGCCGGAGAGGTCGACGACCGCCGAGGCTTCACCCCGGCCCGTCTCGCCCAACACGACCAGCTCTACGGCCTCCAGTATCCGGTGGTCCACTTCCTCCAGGGAAGCCGGTGGCTGCTCGCCGGCAAGGTTCGCGCTGGTGGCGTAGAGCGGCCCGCCGTAGGCCGCGAGTAGCTCCCGGACCACCGGATGGTCCGGGACCCGCACCCCGACGGTTCCGCCGCCGGACGGCAGCACCAGCGTCAGGGGTCCGGGCCAGTAGACAGCGGCGAGCTTCTCCGCGAGCGGCGGCACGCGGTCGGCCAACCCGAACGCCTGCTCTGCGGTGGCGCACAGCAAGGCCACCGGCTTGTTCGGGTCCCGGCCCTTGATCCCGGCCAGCGCCCGCAGCCCTTCTCCGGTTGCCACGAGGCCCACGACCGTCTCGGTGGGAACCAGCAGCACCCGTCCCTCACGCAAGGCTCCGGCCGCCTCTTGCACGTCCACCACCCTCACGCCGTCCTCCAGGCCAGGAGCACCGCGCGGGGCGTGCCCGCCAGGTCCGGCCGTACGCCCAGCGGCACAAAGCCGGCCCGGCGGCCCAGTTCCATCACCGCCTCATCCTGGCTCTCCCCGACCTCCAGCACCACTTCCGCGCCCTCTCTGAGCACGCCGGGCGCCTCGGCCAGGATGCGCCGGTAGAAGCCCAGGCCGTCCGGGCCGCCGTCGAGGGCGGCGGGCGGGTCCCAGTCCCGCACCTCGGGAGGCAGATGCCGCAGGTCGCCGCTCTTTACGTAGGGCGGGTTGGACACGAGCAGGTCGATCCCGCCGGGTAAAAGTTGCTCCAGGCCCGAGAACAGATCCCCCGGATAAAAGCAGACGTCGACCCCCGCTTCTTCAGCGTTGCGCCGCGCCACCTCCAGGGCCACCTCCGAGACGTCGGTGGCGTACACCGAGCAGCGGGGACGCTCCTGGGCGACGGAGACCGCGATGGCCCCGGAACCCGTCCCCAGATCCAGGACCCCCGCCGCCCCCCCGCGGGCGTCGAGGCGTTCCAGAACAGCCTCTACCACGCTCTCGGTGTCAGGCCGGGGAACAAGGGTCTCCTGACTCAACTTCAGCTTCAGGTTGCGGAAGTAAGCGTATCCGAGGATACGTTGCACCGGCTCCCGCGCCTTGCGCCGGGAGGTCCAGTTTTCGTACGTCGAGAGCTGGTCTCGGGTGAGAAGCTTGGTCTGGAGGGCGAGGTCCGCACGACCGACGCCGAGCAACTCGGAGAGCAGAACCTCCGCCGAGGCGAGCGGCTCGGGGACTCCGGCCCCCTCGAGCTCCCCCGCGGCAACCCGGACCGTCTCCCGCGTCCGCCGGGCACCGGCGGCGTCCGCCAACATCCCCTAGCCGGGCGTGCCGGCGGCCTCGGCGGCGAGCCGGTCGGCCCGCTCCTTGGCGGCGAGCGCCTGGGTGAACTCATCGACCTCGCCGGCCAGCACGGCCTCCAGGTTGTGCGAGGTCAGGCCCACCCGGTGGTCCGTGATGCGGCCCTGCGGGAAGTTGTAGGTGCGGACCTTCGCCGACCGGTCGCCGGTGCCTACCTGCGCCTGGCGCAGCGCGCCCTCCCGCTCCTGCTGCTCGCGCGTCTCGCGCTCCAGCAACCGGGACTTCAGGATACGCAGGGCCTGCTCCTTGTTCTGGAGCTGGCTCTTCTCGTTCTGGCACGTCACTACCAGACCCGTCGGCTTGTGCGTGATCCTCACCGCCGAGTCCGTGGTGTTTACGCTCTGGCCGCCGGGACCACTAGAACGGTAAACGTCTACTTCAAGGTCGTTCTGAGAGATCTGGATCTCCACGTCCTCGGCCTCCGGGAGCACGGCGACGGTGGCGGTTGAAGTGTGGATGCGGCCCTGGCTCTCGGTCTTGGGGACCCGCTGAACGCGGTGGGTCCCGCCCTCGTGTTTAAAGACGGAGTAGGCCCGGTCACCGGAGATCTCGACCGCGACCTCCTTGTAGCCGCCGACCTCGGCCGGGCTCGACGACATGGTGCGGTGTTTGAAGCCGAGCCGGTCGGCGTAGCGGGTGTACATTTCGAAGAGCTCACCGGCGAACAGGGCGGCCTCATCGCCACCGGCGCCGGCCCGGATCTCCAGGATCACATCCTTATCGTCGTTCGGGTCGCGGTCTATGAGCTCGGCCCGGATCTTCTCCGAAAGCTCTTCCACGCGTTCTTCGGCCTGCCGGGCTTCCGCCGCGAAGAACTCCCGCTCTTCGGCGTTCTCGGCCTGCGGGATGAGCTCCCGCGCCTCGTCACCCGCCTCGATAGCCTCGAACAGCTCCTGGGCCATCTCCGCGCCGCGGCGCATGCGGGCGTGCTCCTTTGCCACCTCCGTGTAGCGCTTCTGGTCCGAGTAGATGTCCGGGTCGGAGAGCTCCTCCGTGAGCGCCTTGTAGCGCGCGAGCGTCTCCTCCGCCAGCTTTATAACCTGTTCGTCCATCCTAGATCACCAGCTTGTTCGTCGCCTCGTCCGGCCTGAGCTTCGCCTCTTCTTCCATCGCGAGCACCTTCTTCAACGAGGACATCGCGACCTCCACCATGTCGTCCGACGGCTCCCGCGTCGTCAGCTTCTGGAGTTGCAACCCCGGCCATACCAGTACCTGAACCACAGGGTTGTTCTGGTTGCGGGCGCTCCACATAATGAACTCGAACGCCAGCCCCGCCACGAGCGGGATCACCACGATCCGGCTGACGACCATGTACAGCCAGCCTTCGACGCCGAGCAGTGAGAAGACCAGGATGCTCAGCACCAGCACGTAGAGCACGAAGCTGGTGCCGCAGCGCACGTGGCTCGTGTCCAGTTTGCGGGCGTTCTCCGGGGTTAGTTCCTCTCCCCGTTCGTAGACCTTGATCGCCTTGTGCTCCGCGCCGTGGTAACCGAAAAAGCGTTTGATGTCCCGGCTGGCGGCGGTGATGACCACCAGGTACGCGATAAAGATCGCGATCCGCAGCACGCCCTCGACGAGGTTGAAGACTATGGGGTTCTCGATGCTCTCCCCGAGCAGCGCGCCGATGCCCTTGGTACCGAGCACCGGCGCGGCGAGAAACAGAACCAGCGCGAGCCCGAGGCCGAAGAGGAGGGTCAGCGCGATCTCCTTTTTCGACAGATCCTCTTCTTCGCCCAGGGCGATGTTGGTCGAGAGGGTAAGCGCCTTCATGCCGAGCCAGAGGGTCTCGGCGAGCGAGAGAAAGCCCCGGACCACCGGCAGCCGGAACAACCAGCTCTTGCGCGTGATCGAGCGAAACCGTTCCGCCTTTATGTCCAGTTCCCCCGATGGCGTCCTTACGGCCATCCCCCAGAAGTTGGGGGAGCGCATCAGGACGCCCTCCATTATGGCCTGGCCGCCGACCCTCACGGTACGGTCCCCTTACCGCTGACGGCGGGCGCGGCGGTTCTCGAACCTCTGGACCCGGCCGCCCGTGTCTACTATCCGCTGCTTCCCCGTGAAGAACGGGTGGCTCGCGCTGGAGACGTCCAACTCGACGAGCGGGTAGGTGTTGCCGTCCTCCCACTCGATGGTCCGGTCGGTCTGGACCGTGGAACGCGTCAGAAAGGTAAAGTCCGCGCTCGCGTCGCGGAATACTACCGTCCGGTACTCCGGGTGAATGCCCTGTTTCATAGGTTATACCTCCGTCTTTCGGTTTCGGCGACGGCCGGACGATGCCTCCCGCCGCCTTTCGAGCCGCCCTAGTTTAATACGGGCGGCGGCAGAAAACCTCGAAAGGACGGGGCGAGTTCCGGAACTCGCCCCGTCCTCCCGAAGCCGGGAGCCTAGCTGCGAACCCGCTGTAGCTCGCGCAGGAACTCGGAGTTCGTGCGCGTTTCCTTGAGCTTGGTGATCAAGAGCTCCAGCTTCTGCCCGCTGTCGAGGGCGTTGAGGATGCTGCGCACCTGCCAGACCCGCTGGGCCTCGGCGGGCTCCATGAGCAGCTCCTCCTTGCGTGTACCCGAGTCCTCGATGTTGATGGCCGGGTAGATCCGCTTGTTCGCCAGCTTGCGGTCGAGCCGCAGCTCCATGTTGCCGGTACCCTTGAACTCCTCGAAGATGACCTCGTCCATCCGGCTTCCGGTCTCGATCAGGGCGGTAGCCAGGATGGTGAGGGAGCCGCCGTGCTCGATGTTGCGGGCCGCCCCGAAGAACTTCTTGGGCGGGTAGAGGGCCGCAGAGTCCACACCGCCGGAGAGGATGCGGCCCGAGGCCGGTGCCGCCAGGTTGTAGGCCCGCGAGAGCCGGGTTATGCCATCGAGCAACACCACCACGTCTTCGCCCTCTTCGACGAGGCGCTTGACGCGCTCCAGCACCAGCTCGGCGACGGCGATGTGGTTGTCGGCGGGCTGGTCGAAGGTCGAGGCTATGACCTCGGCCTCCCGGACGCTGCGCTCCCAGTCGGTGACCTCCTCCGGCCGCTCGTCGGCCAGGACCACAAAGAGCTTCGTCTCCGGGTAGTTGGCGGCTATGGACTGGGCGATCTGCTTGAGCATCGTGGTCTTGCCGGCCTTGGGGGGCGAGACGATCATGCCGCGCTGTCCCTTGCCGATGGGGGCCACGAGGTCTATGACCCGGGGCGCTATGTCGTTGGGCTTCCACTCCAGCCGCAGGCGCTCCATCGGGTAGAGCGGCGTCAGGTCGTCGAAGTTGGGACGCCGGCGGCCCTTCTGGGGCTCCTGGTCGTTTACGGACTCGATGCGTACCAGGGCCGGGTACTTCTCGCCGTCGCGGGCGGGCCGGATCTGGCCCACGATGTAGTCTCCGCGCCGCAGGTTAAAGCGCTTTATCTGGGAGGTGGAGACGTAGACGTCGTTCTTGCCCTGGCTGTAGCCCCCGGTCCGCAAAAAGCCGAAACCGTCGGGCAGCACGTCCAGGACACCGTTCTGGCGGGGGGCGTCACCCTTCTCCGCAGGCTTCTGGCCACCCCGGTCGCGCTGGCGCTCCTGCCGCTCGGGCTTGCGCTCTTCCCGGCGGCGCTCCACCTCGGCGGGTTTCTCCACGACGGCCGTATCAGCCTCCCCAAAAGCGTCCACCGGTGCCTGCGTGGCGCCGTTAGACGCCTCGGGAGCCTGCTCGGCTGGCGGGGCGGTCGAAGCCTGCGCGGAGCTCTCGCCCGAGCCGTCGCGGGCGGTCTGCTGGCTTGCGGCCTGCTCCGTCGCTACCTGGTAGATCTTCTCGGCCAGCTCGGGCTTGCGGTACTTCCGGTACTGCTCGATCCCGAGTTGGGAGGCGATCTGGTGCAGATCGCTCAGGCGTTTGCGCTCAAGGGTAGCTAGTTCCGTCATGCTCTTTTACCTCTCTTGTGTTGCGATATGAAAGCGTTCTTCATCGTGCTTTGTTGCTGACTTTTAGAGTTGGAACCCCTGTATGCCCGCATCGGGCTCTAACGCGTGGATGGAGTCTATAAATCTTACCATACGCGGCTCGGTGCACATCACTATCGAGTGGGTGCGGCCCCCGCCCCGGAAGTACCGGACGCCGCTGAGGACCTCTCCCGGGGTGATGCCGGTGGCGGCGAAGATCACGTCCTCCCCCCGCACGAGGTCTTCGAGCGTCAGCTTTTTCTCCGGGTCTTCGAGCCCGTTCTCTCTCAGCTTCTCGACCTGCGAGCGTTGGGTGGGCCACATCGTAGCCTGCATCTCGCCGCCGAGGCACTTGATCGCCGCCGCCGCGAGTATCCCCTCCGGGGCGCCGCCGACGCCGATGACCGCGTGCAGTTCCGATCCCCGCAGTCCCACGGCTATAGCGGGCGTCAGGTCGCCCTCGGCCCGGATCTGGATGCGGGCTCCGGTACCCCGGATCTCCTCGATGAGATCCTCGTGGCGCTCCCGGTCGAGGACGGCTACCGTTATCTCCGAGGGCCGGCGCTCGATGGCCTCTGCTATGGCCTCTATGTTCTCCGCGACCGGCGCGTCGATGTCTATCTTGCCCTTTGCGCGCGGGCCGACGATCAGCTTTCTCATGTACATGTCCGGCACCCGGAGCATGCTCCCCAGCGGGGCAACGGCGAGCGCGGATATGGATCCTTCCTGGCCCTTGATGAGAAGCTGCAAGCCCTCGACCGGCTCGACGGCGAGGTCCATCTCCGCCGCGCCGGTGCCGAGCCTGTCGCCCACGCCCAGGACGCCGGGACGGGTCTTGAGGCTCCGTATCCGGCCGCTCTCGTCCAGACGCTCCTCCCGGAGAATGGCCACCTCCCCCGCGATAGAGACTTTTTCCAACTCCTCCTGAAAGGTCTCGGTCGCCAGGGTATAGGCCTCCTCCGGCGCCCCGGAACCTTCGAAGTGGGCCACCCGGAGCGCCACGCGCTCCGTGACGGTGGCGTACTCGATAGCCGTTCTTGCTATGGAATCCAGCCGGAACTCAAACGAGCTAATGGGTGATCACCCAACCTCCCTCCCTCGCCACAGAACCACGTAGAACGGACGGCTTGCGGGGCGAGAGCTTTTCGGAACGGTGCTGGGCGCCTCCGCGCCCGGAGCCAGAAACGGGAACCCGCCTCTGAGCCTCTAGATTATACACCAGCCGCGGGAGGCTGCCCACCGTTCTCCCGGAGGGCTTCCCGGGCTACCCGCAGCAGCGCGTCGTCGAGCCCTTCTCCGACCGGGTTGTTGTCACAGTAGAAGACCGGCTTTCCTTCCTCGGCGCCGCGCCGGGTCACCACGTCCACCGCCGCGGCCTTTATCTCGGTGAGGTACGCTTCAGCACCCTCCACGGCGTCCAGGTCCGCGACCAGCCGCCGGCGGTCCGAGAGGTTCCCCGAGACCGCAACGACCTCGCAACCGTGGCTCTCTTCCAGGTGACGCGCCAGCTTCTCCAGCACCTGCGGCGGGGCGGTCGAGACGTACGCCACCTTCAGACCTTCGACCTCGCCGACGGGCCGGGGCCGGAACACAGTGGGGATAACCTCGATCTCCGGCTTTACCTCCCGCACTTTCTCCACGAGCCGCCTTACCTTCTCGCCGCTCGCCATCGGCTCCTCGCTCATCGCCAGGAGAAGGAGGTCCGAGATCATGAGCCGGTAAGCCCCGAGGTATCCGGTGATGTAGTCCTCTTCCTGATGCGCCCCGGCGACGAGTACCCGCCGGTCTGTAGCAACCGGCGGTATCGCTGCCCCCGAGCCGTCGAAGACCGTGATCCCGGTCTCCAGCGTGTTCGCCAGTGCCGCCCCTTCCAGCACGTTGGAGACGAACGGGTCCCCGGCGAGCCCCCCGCCGCAGCGCCGGCAGCCGACGGTCGTGACCCGGCTGAGGGCCGCCGTCTCGTAGTAGTCGCTCGCCGCGTGCGCCCCCCGCTCCAGGGCCTCCAGCAGGTAGTCGCTGCCGACGAGGAGCTTGTGGCCCTCGATCACCTCCGGCTCCGGCGGCCCGCCCCGGCCCATCGAGACGACGCCGGGATCAAAGCCCTCCCGCGCCAGAAGCCGCGCCAGGTACCCCGCTATAGCCGTCTTCCCCACCCGCTTGCCGGTCCCGATAACCGCCAGCGAGGGTTTCTCCGAGACGTTTTGCAGCTCCGGCGGCCGCAGCTCGAAGTCGCTCCCCACGTAGCGCGCCCCGGCCGCCAGGGCCAGAGACGCGATCCTCATCCGCTCCCGGTAACCCACCACCGGCTCGTCGGAGAGGTCCACCACCACATCTACAGCGTGTTCGTCGAGCGCCCGGCCGACCGCCGCCACGGGCGAGCCGCCCTTGATCAGGGGCACGCCGTAGTCCGTGCCTTCCTTGAGCTTCTCCGTGCCGCCGAGAAAGGCCGCGGCCACGCCCTCGGCGCCAAGGTCCTCGCGCACGGCCCGCATGGCGTCGAGGACGACGGGCGGGTAATGCTCGCCGTCTATGAGGAACAGAGCCCGCACAGAACCGGGTGCGCTACTCTCCGCGGACCACGGTCTCCGGGTCCACGCCGACCTCGGAGTCGATCTTCTCCTCGTAGCGGGAGTACCGGTGCGTCTCGGCGTTGAAGTCCACGGCCAGCTCCCGCTGCTTGAACGGGTACTTGCGGAAAACCTGTACCCGGCCGTTCTCGATCTCGATGATGTTGTAGCAGGGCCGGGTGTTGCCCCGCAACCGGGTCGTCGAGGCGGTGCCGGCGTTCACGATGAACATGTTCTCCAGCTTCCAGGAGTACGGCACGTGCTTGTGGCCGGAGAGGACCAAGTCCACGCCCACCTCATCCAGAAGCTCCAGCACGTCGCCGGCGTCGAAGATGATGTTCCGCTCCCGGCCCGTGCCGGGGATCGGGATCAGGTGGTGGTGGATCACGAAGATCTTGAGCTTGTCGTCCTTGCCGGAGAACGCTTCGTGGATAAAGCCGTAGTGCTCGCGCCCCACCCGTCCGTCGTTCAGGTCCGGCTCTGAGGAGTCTATACCGACCATGACGGCCTCATCGAAGTCGATGCACGAGTACCGCTCGCCGAAGAGCCGCTCGAAATGCACGTATCCCACGTTGCGGGAGTCGTGGTTGCCCGGGATGACCATTACGTGTTCGCAGCGGATGCGGCTCACGTACTCGGCCGCCGTCTCGAACTCCTGCCGGTAACCCGAGGCCGTGAGATCCCCGGAGACGACCACCGCCGTGGGCTCCAGGTCGTTGACCTCCAGGATAGTCCGCTCCAGCAGGTCCGGTATAAAGTAGGGGTTGTTGCCGCAGTGGATGTCGCTGATCTGGCAGATCGTCAACCGGCCGCCCGTGCTCATTCTCTCCCCGATGCGCTGGACCCTGGAACCTATATGAGAGTATAACAGAGGGCCGCGTCCCGCCGCCGCGTTGTCCCGCGCTGTGTTTTCGTCACATCTTCTCCGGCGCCTCGACCCCGAGCAGTTCGAGCCCCGCGCGCAGCACGACCTTGGTGGCCGCGCACAGCGCGAGCCTCCTTCCCCGCACCACCTCGTCTTCCACCAGGACCCGGTGCACCGTGTAGAACTGGTGAAAGCGGGTCGCCAGGGTCTCCAGGTAGGTTGGCACGGGGTGAACCTCCCGGCGCTCCGCCGCGTTTTCCACCACCCTGGGGAAGTCCAGAAGCTCCAGCACCAACGCCCGCTCTTCCGGCGCCAGATCTCCGGTGGGGAACTCGCCAGCTTTCTTCGGGCTCGCGCCCGCCCGCCCGAAGATGCTCGCGATACGGGCGTGGGCGTACTGCACGTAGAAGACCGGGTTCTCGTCCGACTGCCGGATGGCGAGGTCCAGGTCGAAGTTCATCTCGGTCTTGTGGGAGGAGCGGACGTAGAAGTAGCGGGCCACGTCCTCCCCCACCTCGTCCATGAGCTCGTCGAAGGTGACGAAGGTGCCGGCCCGCTTGCTGACCTTTACCTGCTCCCCCTCGCGCATCAGCTTCACCAGCCGCACCAGCTCCACGTCCAGAAAGTCCTCCGGGATGCCGAGCGCCACGAGGCCCGCCCGGATGCGCGGCGGGTACCCGGCGTGGTCCGCGCCCAGCACGTCCACCGCCGTCCCGAAGCCCCGCTGGTACTTGTCCCGGTGATAGGCGAGGTCCGGGGCCATGTAGGTGTAGGACCCGTCGCTCTTTACCAGCACCCGGTCCTTGTCGTCCCCGAAAGCCGTGGAGCGGAGCCAGAGCGCGCCCTCGCTCTCGTAGACGTGCCCGGCTTTCTTCAGGTCCCAGATAAGGTCCTCCACCGCGCCGGACTCGTAGAGGCTCTTCTCGTTGAAGTAGTCGTCGAAGGTGGCCCGCGCCCGGTTCAGGGTGCGCTCGATCTCCTCCATGCACCAGCGGGTGGCGAAGGCGCCGATCTCCGGCAGCGCCTTTTCACGGCCCATCTGCAGATACCGGCCGCCGGCTTCCTTCCGGAGGTCCCGGGCGATCTCGCGGACGTACTCGCCCCGGTAGAGGGCGTCCGGGTCGGAAACGGGCCAACTCTCCTCGTACAACTCCGCGTAGCGGAGGGCGACCGACTCCCCGAGAAGCCGGATCTGGTTCCCACCGTCGTTGAAGTAGTACTCCCGGAAGACCCGGCGGCCCGCCGCCTCCAGTATCCGCGCCAGCGAGTCACCGTAGGCGGCGTGGCGGCCGTGGGCCACGGTCATCGGACCGGTCGGGTTTACGCTGACGTACTCCAGCAAGATGGGCTTTCCGTGGGCCGCCCGCCGTCCGTAGCCCTCTCCGGCCTCCAGCAGCTCCCGCACCCCGTCCCAGAGCGCCTCCGCCGAGAGCCAGAAGTTCATGAACCCCGGGCCCGCGACCTCCGCCTTCTCGACGATCGGCGACGCGAGGGACTCCGCCAGGGTCCCGGCCACCTCCCGGGGGTTTCGCCGGAAGACGCGCGCGTTGGCCAGCGCCACGTTGGTCGCGAAGTCGCCGTGGGTAGGGTCGTTGGGCCGCTCGACGTGAACCTCGGCGAGCTCGACGCCGTACCTCTCGCGGACGGCCTCCCGGACCAGCACCGCCAGCCGCGCCTCCAGGCTCATCGCGTGTCCCGCCGGTCGCCGCGTTTCAGCAGCTCGTCCAGCAGCCGCCGGTTCTCGTCCGCCAGGCGCGCCGTCTCCTCCGGCTCGGGCTCGAACCGCACGGTGAACACGTCGCCCGGCGTGGCCCCGGCGGGCAGCGCCTCGCGAGGCACGTCGAAGGTCCGGTCCCCGGCGGGGTAGGGCAGCAGCACGGCCCACCCATTGTCCTCGAACCTGTCCAGCTGAACGCGCATCCGGGTGTATGTTAGCATCCGGCTCCTCCCGGTCGGTTTGATGAGGTCTTCCACGCCGTTCATCAGCGCGATCACCAGTGGTACTTCTCGCCGCGATCTATCTTGACCGCCCGGTAGAGTTGCTCCAGCAGGACTACCCGGGCCAGGGCGTGCGGCAGGGTTAGCGGCCCGAAGGACCACCGCTCGTCCGCCCGTCCCAGCACCCCGGGCGCGAGGCCGAGCGCCCCACCGAGCACGAAGGTCACGTGGCTCTTCCCGGCGAGCGCCAGGGGCGCGAGCTTCTTGCGCGCCAGCTCCTCAGAGGAGTAGGCTTTGCCGCTCTCCCGGTCCAGCGCCACGACGTGGGCGCCGTCCGGCAGCCGCTTCAGGAGCCGGCCTGCCTCGGCGGCGAGAACCTCGCTCCGGCTCCGGCGGTTCATGTCCTCCTCCGCGACCTCGACGATCCCGACGGGGAAGTACCGGCGCAGGCGGCGGGCGTAGTCATCACAGCCTTCGGCCGGCCAGCCGCGCAGCTTCCCCACGGCCAGGACTGTGGCCCGCCGGATCACTCGGTATCGAAGAGCCGCCCGGCGTCCGGGCTGGCCTCGTGGTTGTAGACGTACTGCGTGGGTTCGCAGGGCCGTCCGACCTCCACCCAGGGGGTGGGATGACCAACTACCGCCGCCCGAACCCGGATGACGCCGTAACCCGCCTCCCGCAAAGCCCGGTGCACCGTGCCGCAGGCGCGGGCGGGCGAGTTGTTCTTGGCGGAGAGGTGCGCGAGCACGAGGTCCTTGAGGCCGTATGGCGCGAGCTTCAGAGCGGCCTCCGCCGCCTGGTGGTTGGAGAGGTGGCCGTTGGAGGAGGAGATCCTGCGCTTCAGGTCCGCCGAGTACGGTCCGCGCCGCAGCCACTCCGGGTCGTGGTTGGCCTCCAGGACCACGGCGTCGGCGCCCCGCAGCCAGCGCAACACCCCCGCTCCAGTCTCACCCAGGTCGGTGGCGAGCGCCACGGCACGCTCCCCATCCGAGAGCCGCAGGCCGTAAGTGGGGGCGTCGTGGGGCACCTCGAAGTAGGTAGCTGTCATTCCCGCAACCTCGAAAGGTTCACCGGCCTCCGGCGCCACCGCTTCCGGCCCCTCCAAGACGCCGGGTGCGGCGTAGACTCCGGCGGAGCGCCGCCGGAGCAGGGACCGGAGGCCGGAGGTGTGATCTCCGTGACCGTGGGTCAGGAGAACGGCGTTTACGTCGTTCAGGTTGCGTCCGATCCGGGCCAGCAGTGCCTCTATGCGCCGGCACGAGAGCCCGGCGTCCACCAGCAGGCCCCCGTCTTCCGTCTCCACGTACGTGGCGTTGCCCGAGCTACCGCTCGTAAGAACGCTGAACCGAAAGCCTTTTGAGTCCCGCATCAGGGCGGAGATATTAGCACGGGCCGGGTCAGGCGTTTTTGTCTACCAGTTCGCCCTGCACGACCAGCCGCTTTGAGTAGTCGGGAAGGGTGCAGGTCTGGAGGGTCACGATCTCCCGGCCCTCGATCGGGTTCATTACCTCCACGTCGAAGGGGTCGGTCACGAGGGTATTGAAGACCCGGTAGCCGTACTCGTTTCCAGCGGAGTCCCTGACGAGGATCTCGTCTCCCTCCACCAGCTTGTCGAGGTCGTAGAAGACCAAGTGGGACCCGGTCCCCGGATAACCGATGCGGTGTCCGGCGATGTAGGTGTTGGCCCCCTCTTGCCACGGGAAGCCCGTCGCCGGAACGTGGACGGTAGACTCTACCAGGGCCTCGTCGGAGGTGGAGTTGATGACCTTTACGTCCTCCAGCCCGATCCTGGGCACCGTGACGTACATCGTCTTGTCCTCCGGACCGCCCGGGTCGCGGCCGAAGTTAAAGGGCTTTACGGCCGGTATGGCCCCGGCCGAACCACCCGTGTTGAAGAACTGGGCGGTGTTCGGCACGTCGTTGCCTATGGACGGGTCGTTCCAGTCCTTGAACTCCGGAGCGCCCTGCAAATTTTCAGGGTCCGGCGTCGCCGTCTCGGAAGCGGACCGGAGCAACTCCTCGTACTCGTCGCCGACAGCCTCTTCCCCGGCAGGGGCCCGGTCCGGCTCCGTAGCCTGCTGCGTATCTTGCTGCTGCGTATCTTGCTGCTGCGTATCTTGCTGCTGCGTAACCTCCGGCGGCCGCTCGACGCTCGCGCTCTCTCGATCGGTGGCCGTACCAGCGCAACCTGCCAGCGTGAGGGCGACAGCAAGCAACAGGGCGGCGAGCGCCGCCCTGGTGCAATTTGCTGGTAGTAGGAATCGCCGGGTCATACTCTCCGCACTATACCGCCCGGTGCGGTCCGCCGGCAGTCGGCCCGCCGGTATCCATCATCTCGCCCATGCCGAGGAACGGCGCGACGGCCGCGAGTACCTCGTCTACGGTGAGCGCCTGCGGGAAAGCCTCGGTCGTCGGGGGAACGAAGCCCAGCAGGTTCCTGACGGAGACCACGTGCTCGCCCTCGACGCCGGCGATGCTGCCCGCGGCGGCCAGGACGGTCGGGTCCTGGATCAGCGGCCCGGCCCCGATGTAGGCTCCCTGGCCCGTGGGCTCCAGGACGCTCGCCAGTTCCAGGACGCCCTGCTGGCTGGCCAGCGACTCCGGCGGGAAGGTGAACTCCGGCTTCTCCACCGGCGTACCGCCGAACTGCTCGATCAGCCCGATAATGGCCTCGGCGTGCGCGATCTCGTGGTCGCGCAGGTTGGTCACCACGCCCAGCGCGGAACCCGAGAGGACCCCGGAATCCACCGCCAGCGTGTAGAACTCCGCCTCCAGGAACTCCAGCGTCAGGGCGAAGTTCGCTATGTCTATGTCGTCGTTGATCTCGCCGAGCTGCGCGTTGGCCGGCCGGGACAGCATCATGCCCCCGGCGGCCGCCCCGATGCTGGCTGCAGCGAGGGTCTTCAAGAAGTTCCTTCTGCTGTGGGGCTTCTCGAACGCCCCGAAGCTCGGGACCTCTATCTTCTGGTTAACCATAGTTAGCTATCTCCCTCCTTAGCCCAAGCCGAACGGCGCGACGGCTTCCTGCACCTGCGGCAGCGGCAGCGCCTCCTCGAAAGCCACGTTGTTGGGCGGGTCTATCCCGAGAAGTATCTTGATCCCGTTCCAGTGCTCGCACTCGGAGTTGTGGATCGAGAGCGCCGCGCCCAGGATCTCCTTGCTCTCCAGCGCCGGAGCCGCACCCTGGTAAGCTCCGATGCCGACCGGCTCGAAGGTGTTCGCCAGGTCCAGGAAAGACGCCGGGTCTTCGAACACACCGTCCGGATAGGTGAACTCCGGCGTAGCCGGAACCTCGGCCCCCAGCTGCTGCAGCGTGGCCGCCAGCGCGTCGGCGTGCGCGAACTCGTGGTCGCGGATCGCCTCCACCTGCGCCAGAGCGTTGCCGCTCACGGTGCCCATGTCGGCGCCCATCTGGTAGAACGTGCCCTCCAGCAGCTCGAGCTGGTAGGCGAACTGCAGGATAGCGGCGTCCCCGAGCCCCTGGTAGGTCTCGAAGGGCGCACCGCCACCCTCCTGCGCTCCAGCGTACCGGGTGGCGAATCCGACCCCGCCGATACCGGCCGCCGACAGGGCCGCTCCGGCCCACGCCGCGGTCTTCAAGAAGTTGCGCCGTGAGACCTCCCGGCCGATACCGGCTGCCCCGACGCCCCGCACTCTACTCATCGACATGTCCTTCCTTTCTGGGCCAGAAAAGCCCATCCAGAGGTCAGTTGCTACCAGGCATTACGGGAGCGGGTTGGTCCTGGATCATCCACAGAACGACCCTGCAGCGAAAATGGGCGCACAAGCGCGTTCTGCCTTTGACACGCGCACCGGTTCGCTACCGGAGGTACGGGTGAACGCTCTCGACGAGCCCCTCGTCGCCACGCGGGGCGTAACCGCCGTCAGGGGCGTTGAAGCCGGTCGTGATCCGGCCCACGCCCGGCACCGTAGAATATACAATCGTGGCGAGCAGGAACAAACACTACTTGCGGCTGGCGGACGAGGACCTCATCTCCCTCGTGGAGAGCGGAGACTCCGGGGCCTTCGCGGCCCTCTACGACCGGCACAGCCGGGCGGCTTTCTCCCTGGCTTACCGGATGATGGGCGGGCGTCAGGCGGCCGAGGACTTGGTTCAGGAGGTGTTCCTCAGGGTGTGGCGCTCCACGGGCAGCTACAAAGCCGGGCGCGGCAGCGTTCGGACCTGGATCCTCTCCATCGTCCACCATCGGGGCGTGGACCTCCTGCGCTCGGCGGCCAGCCGGCGCCGGACGCAGGACAAGGTCGAGGCGTCGGCCGAAAGCTCCCAGCCAAGCGAGGCGTTCTCCGAAGCCTGGCGTAACACCCAGAGAGATGAGATACGGCAGGCGCTCGGCACGCTCCCGCCGGAGCAGTTGAAGATCCTGGAGTTGGCGTACTTCTCCGGCTACACCCACATGGAGATCGCCGACCTGTTGGACCTGCCGCTCGGGACCGTAAAAGGCCGGATGCGTCTAGGCCTCAAGAAGATTCGGGATTACTTTAGTTCTAGAGGGATGGCGATACCCGGATGAGCGCGATGGATCGAGACCGGTTCGAGGACTTGCTGGCGGCCTACGCCCTGCGTGCCCTCTCCGAAGAGGAGCGTCGGGAGCTGGAAGATTACCTCGAAGCCCATCCCGAACTCCGCGCCGAAGCGGAAGAACTGACCTCCCTGGCGAATCTGATGGCCCTCGCCCCAACGGAACACGAACCCTCGCCAGGGCTCCGGAAGAACATCATGCGGGTCGTGGAGTCCGAAGCGTCCCCCCGGGAAAACGCGCGGCCCTCGACGCTGGAACGGATGCGCGAGTTCCTGACCCTCCGCAGGCTCGGGCTCGCCGTCACGGCGCTCCTGGCCATCGCGCTGCTCTCGTGGAACGTGCTGCTCCAAAGCGAGGTTCAGGATCTCAGAGGACAGCTCGAAGACAGCCAGACCTACGCGATGCAGGGAGCCGGGGAGGCCAGCGCCGCGGAAGCCGAGGTCGTCGAGCTCGAAGACGGGCGGGCCGTCCTCGTGGCGGAGAACATACCTTCGGTGCCGGAAGACCAGACCTTCCAGATCTGGGTGATCGAAGACGGGACCCCCAGATCCGGCGGCACGTTCAGGCCGGAAGACGGCACGGCCGCGGCGGCCCTCGATGCCCCACTCGCGGGAGCCGAGGCCGTAGCGGTGACCGTCGAGCCGGCCGGCGGCTCGGAACAACCGACCAGCGATCCCGTGCTACAAACTGAACTCCCTTCGTAAATCGTTCCCCTCAACCCGCACCCAGATACCGGGCTTGCTCTCCGGGAGAGTTTCCACGACGTTTATTTTCGGAGCACCCGGGTAAGAAAAGATTAGGGAAAGCGAACGAAAGGAGTGCCCGTGTCCGTCGCACGAGTAACCGAGATAAGCGCAACATCCTCAGAGAGCTTCGACGCGGCCGTCGAAGAAGGCATACGGCGTGCCACGAAGACCCTGCGAGGCGTGGAAGGTGCCTGGATCAAGGACATGAACGTCCTGATCGAGAACGGCAACATAACCGGCTACAAGGTGAACCTGGCCGTGACCTTCCTCCTGGAAGACCAGGCTTAGCAACCCGCAAACCTATCTCCCCCCCTGTGCCCCGGTTTTGCCGGGGCACAGTTTTTTCACAAGCTTCGGAGACCTCGCCGCGGATGTCCGGGGCACGAGACCAGTAGATCCCGGCTGTGGAGTCGGGCCTCGGGCGGCCGGCGCTCGTGTAATATTGGCCGCGTGCCCGAGAAGCCTGAGGAGACTGCTGCAATGGGAACCAGCCAGAGGCCCCGCCGGCTATGATGCGACGCCTGAAGGTGCTGGAGGAGAACCTGCTGTGGTTCGTCCTCGGTACGACCACCCTGGGGCTCGTTCTGCCTTCGCTCGGCGAAGTCCTCTACCCGCTCGTGAGCCCGCTGTTGGCGCTCCTGATGTTCCTCGTGAGCCTCACCTTCGACGCCGCGGACGTAAAGCGGGTCTTGAAGAGACCGTCGTGGCAGGCTCTGGCGACGTTCCTGGTCTACGGCCCGATGGCGCTGGCCGGAGCCCTGATCGGCCGCCTGTTCTTCGGGGGCTTCGGGGCGAACCCGCTCGCGGTGGGACAGGCGCTAGTGGGGGCGCTGCCCACCGACGTCTCCGCGCCGCTGCTGGTGCTCCTAGGGCGTGGCAACGTGGCGCTCGCCGCGGTCTTGAACGCGGTGAACACGGCCCTGGCCCCGTTCGTGGTGCCGCCGCTGTTGCTACTCTTGACGGGCATACGCTTCGAAGTACCCCTGGTGGAGCTAATGCTGGAGCTGGCCCTGATCATCCTGGTGCCGCTGATAGCCGGGGTCTTCTTGCGGAGCCGCTTCCCACGGGCGGTCTCCGGCCTCGACCCGATCTACTCCTTCGGCTCCTCCCTCACCTACCTGCTCCTGCTGCTGGCGGTCGTCGGGCCCAACGCCGGTACCATCCTCGACTACGGGGCCTACGCCCTCGTGATCCTGGCCGCGCAGCTAACGCTCAACCTCACCGGCTATGCCCTGGGAGCCTCCACCCGATGGGTTACCGAAAGCCGGGAAACGCAGATCGCCTTCCTGTTCACGGTGAGCAAGAAGGAGTTCTCCATAGCGGCGGCCGTGGTGGTCGCCAGCGGCCTGCCCGAAGAGGTGCTCATCCCGGCGGTCTTCTTCGCCGTGGTGCAGATGCTCACCTCACCCCTGGCGGTCCGGCTCGTGAACCGCTAACGGGTCCGCGTACAACCAATCAAGGGCCACGGCCGCCGTCCAGGACTGGTACAGAGACCCCAGCGGTTCGTCCACGAAAGGCTCGAAGTACTCACCGAAACCACGTTCGTCAAGCTGCTCCAACCCTTCCAGGCGCAACCGGCCCGCGGCTTTCGTCTGGCCCGCCCGCCCGAGCGCCCACCACAGCAACCAGTTCATGACCGGCCACACCGGCCCCCGCCAGTAGCTGCGGCGCTCGAACCCCAGGTCTTCCGGGCTGGTGGAGGGAGGCAAGCTCCTGCACAGCCTGGGATGGCCGGCGAACTCCGACGACTGGAGCCGGGCGACGAGCGCCTCCAGCCGGCCGGGGTCCAGCTTCCCGGAGACGACCGGCGCGAAGCCCGCCACGGTCCGGGTCGGCAACAGCTCTCCCGCCCGGAGGTCGTAGTCCAGGTAGAGACCCCAGTCCGGATCCCAACACCCCTCAAGGCCCCGGCGGCCGCGCGAGATCCAGGTCTCCAGAACCTCCCGCTCCCCTTCTTCGGCCCCAACGCGTACGGCGATCTCCAACAGCGCCTCGTTGGCCGCCACCAGGATCGCGCTCGCCAGCACGTCCTTCACCAGAAATGGGTGCGTGTCGTAGATGGCGTCTTCGTCGCACCGGGTGCGCTTTATCAGCTCTACGAGCCAGAGGTAGCGCTCGTACTGAAAGTCCGTCGGGCGCTCCGAGGGGTCTTCGACGTGCTGGAGGTCCTGCCGCACAAAGCCCGGCATCTCGCCGACCTCGAGCCTCTCCATCGGCCGGTCCCAGCGGGGAGAGTTGTCCGTGCCGCTCTCCCAGGGATGGTAGATCGTCACCAGCCCCGACTCTTCCGGGTCGCGGCACGTCAGGAGGTACCGGTGCCAGGACAGCAGGGCCGGGTAGATCCTCTTCAGAAAGCCGTCTACCTCTTCCATGTCCGAGCCCCGGCGCTCCGCGACCCGCCAGATGTGCCGGACGGCGATCGCGTGTACCGGGGGCTGGCAGAGGGCGCTCGTGCTGGACGGATCAGGGGCGGAGTCCGGGAAGTTGCAGGCGCTGGACCAGTGCTCCGGCCCCGGAAAGTAGCTCTCGGGCGGCGCGTGGTCGTCGAAGACGATGTGCGGCACCTTGCCGGTCTTCCACTGGTGGGCGAAGAGGCCCTCGATCTCCCGGGCAGCGCGGCGGATGTCGAGATGGGCCAGGCCGATGGCGATAAACGCGCTGTCCCAGCTCCACTGGTGCGGGTAGAGGTCCGGCGAAGCCCGGGTCCACCCCCCCATGTCGTTCATGCGAAGCACCTCTTCCGCCCGATGTGCCAGGCTGGAAGGCTCTTCAAACGCCGGTTCGGTAGAAAAACCCATCGGCCACCTTTCGTCCCCACCGCTTCTGGTCTCGCAACCCATGTTATCAAACGCGGGTTTCCGGGATCTGGGTAGGAGAACACAATCTCCGGGAGCCGGGTGTTGTATACCCGGCTCATGATACGTTTGGGGTACCCGACCCAGAACCTCACCATACCTGCCGGGACCAACCGGACGCTGCGGCTCGCGAACCTCCGGGACACGGATAAGGTAAAGGACCTGGTCCGGGCGAACATCGCGGGGCTGCGTGAGATCCTGCGGTGGAATGCCGCCCGCGGCGTCGGCCTCTTCCGGATGGGACAGAGCCTGGTTCCTTTCGCCTCCCACCCGGCTTTCCCCTACGACTGGCGTTCCGAGCACGCCGCTGAGCTGCGCGCGGCCGGCGAGCTGGCGCTAACCGCCGGCATCCGGCTCTCGATGCACCCCGGGCAGTACATCCAGCCGTCGAGCCTCAAGCCGGAGGTCGTCGAACGGAGCCTGGAGGAGCTACGGGCCGCGGCCCGCATCCTAACCCTCCTCGGCAGTCCGGACGGCGTGCTAGTGCTGCACCTGGGTGGCGCCAACGGGGACAAGACCGCGACCTCCCGGCGCTTCGTGGAGGCCCTGCGGAGCGAGAAAGAGGTCCTCCGCTACCTGGCGCTGGAGAACGACGAGCGCGTCTGGAGCGTCCCCGAGATCGTCGAGACGGCGGCCGAGCTAGGCGTGCCGGCCATAACCGACACCCTCCACCACGAGCTCAACCCCGCGAACCTTCCGCTCCGGGAGGCGCTGGATCTCTCGCTGCCCACCTGGGAACCTCGGGGAGCACGCCCGAAGGTCCACATCTCCAGCCAGGCACCGGACAAGCAGGCCGGGGCCCACGCCTACTCCATAGACCTCGCCGACTGGAACGCCCTGCTCGCCGCCTTGGGCGACCGGGAAGCCGACGTGATGGTCGAGGCCAAGGGCAAGGAGCAGGCCCTCATACCGATGGGCGTAGAGGTGGTTTAGCCCCGCGCGTTTATACTCTCCTTCGACACGTCAGGCTAACAACCGCCCGAAGGAGAACGCCATGCACCACAACCCATCCGACGCGGAGGTCCGGGACCTGTTGAAGGAGGCGCGCACCGTGGCCGTCGTCGGCCTCTCGGACAAGCCGCACCGCACGAGCCACGCCATCGCCCGGGCCTTGCAGGACTTCGGGTACAGGATCTTCCCGGTAAACCCCAACCTCACGGGTCCGGTGCTCGGCGAGGAGCCCTACGCTTCGGTAAAGGAGATCCCGGAGCCGGTAGACATCGTCAACGTGTTCCGCCGCAGCGAGTTCGTGGACCCCGTCGCCGAAGACGCCGCCGCGGCCGGGGCGAAAGCCCTGTGGATGCAGCTCGGCGTCGTCAACGAGGAGGCCGCGGATCTCGCCGCCCGCAACGGGCTCGCCGTGGTGATGGACCGCTGCATAAAGGTCGACTACGCGGGCCTCGTCGGCCGCTAGAGGTGTCCGCCCACACCCCCGACGGGTTCTTTACGCTGTTCGTCTACGGCACGCTCAAGCGCGGCCACGAAAACCACGCCAGGTTCTGCCGGGGCGTGCTCGAGGTCGAGGAGGCGGTGGTACACGGCCGGATCTACGGCCTGCCCTTCGGCTTTCCGGCGCTGGTCGTGGCGCCGGAGACCGTACACGCTACGGGTACCTCCGACCCGCTGCGCGACGTGGCCGTTCCCCGGAAGACCAGCGCACCGTCGATGGGGACACCTGACGGCCCGCGCGTTTTCGGGGAGATCCTCACCTTCGACGACGCGGAAGCCCGGCTCCCACGGCTCGACCGTTTTGAGGGGTTTGATCCGGACGGGCCGAGCCTCTACCGGCGCGTGTTGGTCCCGGTAGAGACGGAAACCCGCAACCTGCTGGCCTGGACTTACGCCGTAGACCGGCCGTCCGGCGACCACCTGCCGGACGGTCGATGGCCAGCGTAGCTTCCGCAGACCCTAACGTTCGCTTGCGGGCACGTAGTCCGCGTCGCGGGCGCCGGTGTAGATCTGGCGCGGACGTGCGATGCGCAACTCTTCGTCGTGGTGCATCTCCAGCCACTGGGCGATCCAGCCGCTGGTACGGGGTATGGCGAACATCACGGTGAACGCGTCGGTCGGGATGTCGAGCGCCTCGTAGATGAGCCCGGAGTAGAAGTCCACGTTCGGGTAGAGCTTGCGGTCGGTGAAGTACTCGTCGTCGAGCGCCCGCTTCTCCAGCTCGATAGCTATGTCGAGCCAGGGGCTCTCCTTGTTGGTGGCCTCCAGCACCTCGTCCACGTGGGACCGGATGATGCGCGCCCGCGGGTCGTAGTTCTTGTACACCCGGTGTCCGAAGCCCATGAGCCGCTCGTCGCCCTTCTTGACACCCTCCAGGAAGTCGGGGATGTTGTCGGTGGAGCCTATGCGCTGGAGCATCTTGAGTACGGCCACGTTGGCCCCGCCGTGCAGCGGCCCGTAGAGGCCGGCGACGCCCGCCGCTATCGCCGAGTACGGGTCCACGAGCGAGGAGCCTACGACCCGCACGGCCGCCGCCGAGCAGTTCTGCTCGTGGTCGGCGTGGAGGATGAACAGGATGTCGAGCGCCCGCTCCAGGCGCGGGTCGGGCTCGTAGCGGGGCTCGGCCATTTTGAAGAGCATGGAGAGGAAGTTGCCCGCGTATGAGAGCTCGTTGTCCGGGTAGACAAACGGCAGCCCGAGGCTGCTGCGGTACGCGAAAGCGGCCAGCGTGGGCATCTTGGCGATCAGGCGCACCGCCGCCATGTGCCGCTGGTGCTCGTCGCTTATGTCCTGGGCCTCCGGGTAGAAGGTCGAGAGCGCGCCCACCGCGGAGAGCAGCGTCCCCATCGGCGGCGCGTCGTACCGGAAGTTCTGCATGAAGCTCTTCATGTTCTCGTGCACGTAGGTGTGGTGCGTGATCTCGTACACCCACTTCGAGAGCTGGTCCTCGGTGGGCAGCTCGCCGTAGATGAGCAGGTACGCCACCTCCAGGTACGAGGAATGCTCGCAGAGCTGCTCGATCGGGATGCCCCGATGCTGCAGAATGCCCTTCTCGCCATCGATGTAGGTGATAGCGCTCCGGCAGCTCGCCGTGTTGGAGAAGCCCGGATCGTAGGTCATCAGGCCGAAGTCCTCTTCATCGACCTTTATCTCGCGAAAGTCCATCGCCCGCACGGTGCCGTCCGTTATCTCGATGTCGTACGTCTTGCCCGTACGGTTGTCCGTGACCGTCAGGCCTTTTTTGCCATTGGCTGTCGTGGCTTCGGTGTCCCCCGCGCCGTGCGTATCTCCCGTCACTTCTGCCCCTTTCTAAGATTACCCGCCGGGCTTTAAATGAACGCCCCCCGACTTCTGCCACACCAATTATCTACCACAGCGGACGAAAGCGAAAGTGGCAACCCCGTACCCGAAGCTTCAGGCCGCAAGACTTCCCATTCTTGTACTCATCGCTACTTGTATTGGTGGTAGATGTGCAATAGAGTAGTGAGGTTTCAAATACGGAAGAAAGGATAATTCTTTGCGAGGCTACCTGAGAACGCACACCAACCCTCCGGTCTTTATCATCTCGGCGGCGGTGATCCTGGCCTTTGTAGCTTTCGGTGTCTTCTTTACGGATCTCGCCGAGACCGTGTCGGGGGCCGTGCAGGGCTTTATTACCACGTACTTCGGCTGGTTCTACATAATCGGCGTCAGCTTTTTCCTGATCTTCACGATCGCGCTGTTGTTCACGCGCTACGGCAAGGTCCGGCTGGGGCCTGACGACAGCCGGCCGGAGTTCAGCACGCTGGCCTGGTTCGCCATGCTGTTCACGGCCGGCATGGGCATCGGCCTCGTGTACTTCGGCGTGGCGGAACCGGTGGCCCACTTCACCAGCCCGCCGGTCGGAGAGGGCGAGACGGAAGCGGCCGCCCGCGAGGCGATGAACCTGACCTTTTTCCACTGGCTGCTCCACCCGTGGGCCGTCTACATAGTTTTCGCGCTCTCGCTGGCCTACTTCTCGTTCCGGAGGGGCCTGCCGCTGCGGCCCGCCTCCGCCTTCTACCCGTTGATCGGGGACCGAATTCACGGCTGGGTGGGCAACCTGGTTGACATTCTCGCCGTGTTCGGCACCATGTTCGGGCTGGCAACCTCCCTGGGGCTCGGGGCGCAGCAGGTCAACTCCGGGCTCAACACGCTTTTTGGCATCCCCAATACCACCGGCGTGCAGATCGGCCTCATAGCCATTATCACGGCCGTGGCGGCGGTCTCGGTCGTGCTCGGCATAGACAAGGGCATACGTAACCTGTCCCTGATCAACATGTGGCTGGCGGTGGGTCTGGCGCTGTTCGTGTTTGTGGTCGGGCCGACGCTCTTCGTGCTCAACTCGTTTGCCACCAACATCGGCTACTACCTGCAGAACATTGTGGGCACGAGCCTCAACATGTACACCGGCAGCGAGGACGGCGCCGAGTGGCAGAGCGCCTGGACGCTCTTCTACTGGGGCTGGTGGATCTCCTGGTCGCCGTTTGTCGGCATGTTCATCGCCCGGATTTCCCGCGGGCGCACCTTGCAGCAGTTCGTCGGCGGCGTGCTGTTCGCCCCGGTGGGGGCGTCGGCCGTCTGGTTCGTGGTCTTTGGTGGGACCGCCATAAACTACCTGCAGACCGGCGCGGCGGGCGGCCTCGCGGACGCCGACTCTTCCAACGCGCTGTTCGTGCTCCTCGGGGCTCTGCCCATCGCGAGCATATTCAGCGTTATAGCCTCGGTGGTGGCGATCGTGGTGGTGGTGCTGTTCTTCGCCACCTCCTCGGACTCCGGTTCGCTGGTGATCGACATACTCACCAACGGCGGCGACCCCGATCCGGTGTGGTACCAGCGGTTGTTCTGGGCGATCCTGGAGGGCGTCGTGGCCGCGGTGCTGCTGCTGGTCGGCGGCCTCACCGCGCTGCAGACGGCCTCCATAACCGCGGGGTTGCCCTTCGCCCTGGTGCTGGTGTTTATGTGCATCGGGTTGTACAGGGGGTTGCAGCAGGAGGACTTGCCGTCCACGACGCCGGACCCCGGCCGGGAAGGATCGCCGGAGATTGGCCGCCCGCCGAGCCGCCAGAGCGGAACCACCGCCGCCCAGCAGATGAGTCGGCTCGACGACAACGAACCCAGAGGGGACAACCGCACCTAGAAGGCTGCGACAGGGAGCTACAAAGTACCGTCCGACCGCTTACGCGCCGGACGGTACTTTGCTATATTCTCGCCCCGACGCTGCTTCACAGCTTCACAGCAAAAGTCCAGGAGGAGTACGTATATATGAGACGCTCTAGAAACCCGTTCCGGGGGATAGTGGATACCATAAGCGAGATGAACCGTACGCGGGAACACTGGATGACGGGCTACGATCCCGGTCACGAAGACCAGCAGAGAACCCACGCTACGGCCTGGATCCCGACCACCGACATCTTCGCCCGGGGCGACGACCTCGTCATCCGGGCCGAGCTGGCCGGCGTGGAGCAGGACGACATAGAGATCACGCTAGCTTCGGGCGTGCTGACCATCTCCGGCGTCCGCCGGGGCGACGAGACCGACGACACCAGCTACTATATCCGGGAGCGTTTCTACGGCCAGTTCCGCCGCACGATGACCGTTCCCGAAGGGATAGACGAAAGCAGCGTCGAGGCCTCTTTCGAGAACGGTATGCTGGAAGTCTGTATAAAGGACGGCGCCTCTAGCGCCCAGCCCCGCCAGATAAGGATCGGGAAGCCCTCTTCGTAGAGAGCCAAGCGAGAGGGGCCGGAACCAAAAGGTTCCGGCCCCTCTCTGGCGCGCCCCAGTTCGAGAGGGCCTTCTCAGCCGACGATGTTCTCCAGCTCCTCCTGGAGGTTCTGAACCACCTGCTCGGGTTCCACCTCGCCGCTCAGCGAGTTGTTGAAGCCGCGGGCCAGCCTGCCGGATATGTCCGAATAGAAGGCCGTCACGGGCCTCGCCCGGGTGTTCTCCACGATCACGTTCCGGGCCAGCTCTACCACGGGCACCTGGTTTAGCAGCTCCTGATCGTCGTAGAGCTCGGAGATGGTGGGCAGGAAAGAGCCTTCCAGCGCCCGGATCCTCTGTTGTTCGGGAGCGGTGGCGAACTTTATGAACTCCCAAGCGGCGTCCTGCTTGTCCGAGGCGGCGTTGATGTACATGTTCCAGCCGCCCAGACAGCTCCAGCTGCGCATTCCTTCTTCCTCGACCGGCAACGCGGCGATGCCGATCTGGTCCTGGCTCACCTGGGAGTCTTCCTCGGCGGCCAACGCGTACATAAAGGGCCAGCCCCTCATGAACACGGCCTCCCCGGCCAGGAAGGTCTCGTGCGTCTGAAGCTCCTGGTACTCGACGACCTCCTCGGGAGCGATGCCGTCCGTTATCATGCTACGAGCGGTCTGCAAGCCCCGCGCCGACTGTGGGCTGTCTATGTTGATGACGTCGGGACTCAGCGACCTCGGCCGGTCGGACTCGATAATGCTGATGTTGCCCGTCAACACGTTCCCGCCCGCGTTCCAGATGTACTCCAGACCGTTTACGACACCGCCTTCGTAGTTCGCTCCCTGGAACACGAAACCGTGCTCGATTCCCGCCTCTTCCTGGATCTGGCTCGCCATATCCTGCATGCCGCTCCAGGTAGTCGGGGGAGCGCCGAAGCCGGCGTCTTCCAGCAAGTCCTGCCGGTAGTAGAGCAGACCAGCGTCCGTAAACCACGGCACGCCCCACAAGCTGTTCCGGTAGGAAACGGAGGTGATGGGGGCCTGCAAGAACGCGTCCGGCACCTGGGGCTCGTAGTCGGTGTACATGCGGCGGCTGATGTCCTCGATCCAGCCGTTCTGCGCGAACTCAGCGGCCCAGATGACGTCCCCGCCGATCACATCTATATCCCCGCCGCCCGCCCGGAAGTCCGACGTTAGGTCCCGGAAGTACTCGTCGGTCAGCCGCGACATCTCCCGGAACTCGACCTCGATCTCCCCCTCGTACTCCTGGTTGAAGCGGTCCACCAGGTCTTGTAGCGTGCCCGAGTCATCGGGGCCGAAGGAGAAGACTATCCTGGTCGCCTCCCCATTTTCGTCGGCCACCGGCCCGCAGGCAGCAGCACCGAGCATGGCGGTTCCGGCGAGGCCGGCCCCGCCGATCTTCAAGAAGTCGCGCCGACTGTAGCGCCTTCTTGCCAGGGACGGGCTCCGGCCCGGCCTGTTCCTTTTCCCCACTTCAAGTCCTCCTTCTCATAAACTCCAGCAGGACCTCCACCCCTCTACCGGAAAATATACACTATCACGAACGTCGAGATGAGCAGCACGATCGACAGGAACCGGTAGTTCTTCCAGATCGGCGTGCCCCTCAACTCCTCGGTCTCCGCGTGCCAGTAACTGGTATCCCACGTAAGCTCTTCCGTCTTCTCCGGGTCCGGGGCCCGTCCGAGCAGGCTGATCACCACCAGGAAGGTGATGCTGGTGGCAAACGAGATGCCCGCGAAGTAGAGGAACTGGATCGGGAAGAAGCCCCACACCTGCGTCAGGATGAACAACACCACCCCGAGGGGGATCAGGATGACCAGCGTTAGGAAGGCCGCCGTGGCCGTTACCCGCTTCCACATGATCCCCAGCAGGAACGTGGCGACGATGGGCGGCACCGTGTACGAGAGGATCGACTGCAGGTAGCCGTAGAGCGTGTCGAACTGGGCGATGGTCGGGGCCCAGATGATCGCTACGATCAGGGCTCCTATGGTCGCGATACGGCCGATCAAAACCAGCCCCCGCTGACTCGTGTCAGGCCGCAGCGTGCGCACGAAGTCCATCGTCACGATCGTCGAGGCCGAGTTGAGGATCGAGTCCACCGTAGAGGTGATGGCCGCGATCACCGCCGCCAGCATTATGCCCCGGATGACGGGCGGCAACAGGTCGAAGACCAGCGTCGGGAAGATGAGGTCCGGGTTCTGTATGTCGGGGTAGAGCACGATGGCGAACGTGCCGGGGAGGATAAAGAAGAACAGGAACGTGAGCTTTATGAAAGCCGCCGCCAGCGATCCCCACCGGCCGTGGTCCAGGCTCTTGGCACCCAGGGTTCGCTGAACGACGAGCTGGTTGGTCGTCCAGTAGTACATGCCGATCACCACCACGCCGGTTATGAGGCCGGGCCACGGAAGGTCTTCGTTGCCTATCGGCAGGATGAGGCTCATCCTCTCCTCGCCCGCCTGCTCTCGAACCGCGTCCCACGAGGGTATCTGCGCGAGGACCAGGAAGAACACGACGGCCCCGCCGATCAGGGTCAGGCTCGCCTGAAACGAGTCGCTGATCATAACCGCCCCGAGCCCGCCGAAGACCGTGTAGACGGCGGCCAGAATAGCCAGCGCGGCGATGGTGATCCACAGCGGCAGCGCCGGGAAGACGGCCTGAACCACGAGCGCGCCCGCGTACAGGGCGGCGGCCATGTCTATGAACATGTTGGCGAAGAGGTTGAAGCCCGCGAAGGTCATCCGGGATCGGCCGTCAAACCGGTTATTAAGGAACTCCGGCAGCGTGTAGACCCCGGAGCGGAGGTAGAACGGAAGGATAAAGAAGATGAAGATGACCAGGATCACGCTGGTCATCCACTCGTAGGCGTAGACCGAGATCCCCTGGGCGTAGCCGGCTCCGGCCAGGCCCACGTAGGTCGCCCCGGACATGTTGGTGGCGACCAGCGAGAGCGCGACCATCGGCCAGATAAAGTTTCGCCCGCCGAGGAAGTAGCTGTCGGAGTCGCTCCCCGCGCCCTTTGACAGCAGCAGGGGTATGATCCTGCTGAGTATCAGGTATACGATGACGACGCCGATGTCGAGACCGGTGACTTCGAACCTCTCAGACATCTAGCACCCTCCCCTCACACCCGTTTTCTCCCCCGACGCCGGGTCTGCAACGCCGGCGCATATGAAAGCCGTATAAATCGTGGCAAAACTCCCTGCCCCATGTCACGTCTGTGCTACTCCTTCCCCGTCCAGGAGCGGTCACTACCCCATGACCACCGTTATTCCCCGTTAAGGCTGTCGCCATACTACTTACGGTGAATTTCCCGCGCAAGGCGTTCCGGGGAACTTCAAACCAAAAACTTTCGGCCCGCCGGACGCCTCCCCGATTCAGCGGGCGGCAGCGCTTTTTTGGTCTCGCAGGTAGTCCAGCACCGCCTCCACGGAGACCACGTCTCCGTACTTGGCGTCCACATCGTAGAGGCTGGCCTCGTGGGCTGCGGGGTTGCGGTCGCCCACCGCCTCACGCGGTAATACGGGCCGGTAACCGTACTGCAGGGCGTCCACCGCCGTAGCCCGCACGCAGCCGGAGGTCGAGGCGCCCGTGACGATGAGGGTATCCACACCCGCGGCCACGAGCGCGCTGGGAAGCCCCGTTCCGTAGAAAGCCGAGGCGAAGAGCTTGTTCAAGACGGGCTCGGTCTCCCGCGGCGTAATGCGCGGGTCCACCTCGGCCCACCGGCTGCCGGCTTTGAGCGTGAGAAGGGCCGGCACCTTGTCTATGAACGCGGCGGCGGTCACCTTGTCGGACTCGCGGTAGGCGACGGTGGTGTAGATAACAGTTATCTCGGCCAGCCGGGCCGCCGCCAGAAGCCTGCCGATGTTCTCTACCGGGCCTTCGAGGTCGCAGGCCAGGGGAGATCCGGGGTCGGTGAAGCCCAGGGTCATGTCCACGATGATGAGGGCGGGCCGGCGGCCGAAGCCGCCGCGCCCGCCGAAGCCTTCCAGGTGCCGGTCGCTCATCGGCGACCGTTGGTCCGCTGCGCCCCGAGCTCGCCCGAGAGCCACTCATTGAACGCCCGGCGGGTCTCGGCGACAACGCGCCGCTGCTCTTCCAGCGGCGGGAGCGGACCGTGGTCGAAGCCGGGCAACTCGCCACGGGCACCTTTTAGCTCCTCTCGCCGGGCCTCGGTCGCCGCAGCGTCCACGGCTCCACCGTCCAGAACGACGCCGTACTCGTCTGCTGCAGCCTCCGCACTGACGAGGCCCCAGCGGACGTCCCTGGCGACGGCTTCCGGCTCACGCTCCAGAGGGTCGCCGACGCCGCCGGCTCCGGCGGTCTCGAAGACCAGGCGGTCGCCCTCGAAGACGGGTACGTCGCGCACCTTGGAGGGCAACTCCACCTCCTCACCGCCCTCGCGGACCAGGGTCTTCCGCGAGGCCGCGCCAGGCTTGCCGCCAGCGACGCCGTAGGGGAAGGTGTGGTGGCGATCGTCCTGGTAGGTGATGCGGCCGTCGGTCAGGAAACGGTAGACCTTCTTTATGCCGCAGCCACCGCGGAACTGGCCCGCGCCGCACGAGTCCTTCCGGGCGGAGTACTCGGCCACGATCATGGGGTAGTACGTCTCCATGTACTCAGCGGGCACCGCCAGGAACTCCGGCCACCAGGAGTGTCCGTCCAGGCCGTCCTTGCCGGGGATGGCCGGTATCCCGCCGTACAGGATCTCCATGGTCTGGAACGGCTCGCCATCCTTTTTCACGCCGGAGTAGACGAAGTTCGGGCTCGTGCCGTAGGAGCCGGAGACGTTGAAGCCGATTGCCTTTGCGTAGACCGCGCCGAGCACGTCGAAGAGGCGCGCCATGACGACCAGACGGTTGGACAGAGGCGCGGGCTCCTCCGGGCGCAGGACCGAGCCCTCGGGGATGTTGACCTTTATGACGTCCGAGTAGCCGTCGTTAAACAGGATGGTCGGGTCTACGGCGGAGATCAGGAACACCCCGGCGAACATCTGGAACATCCGGTGGTTGAGGAGGAAGTTGACGGGCCCGGGGACCTGAGCGTCGGTGCCGGTCCAGTCCAGGTGCAGAATGTCGCCCTCGCGCCACATGGAGAGCTTGAGCTTTATGGGACCGTTGCCGAGGCCGTCGTCGTCGGTGTAGTCCTCGAACTCGAAGGTCTGCCCCTCGGGGATGAGCTGGTGGATCAGGCCGATAATGCTCGTCCTCGTCCGGTCGAGCAGGGCGTCGCACGCCTCCAGGTAGGTGTCTTTGCCGAAGCGGTCGCAGATGTCCTTTACCCTTTGGGCGCCCGCCGCCGTGCCGGCGGCTATGGCCATGACGTCGGCGCGGGTCTCGCGCGGAGTGCGGGAGTTGTGGCAGAAAAAGCGCAGGACCTCCTCGTTCAGCCTGCCCGCGTCGTAGAGCTTCACGGGCGGCATCCGGACGCCCTCCTCGTAGATCGAGCGGGCGTCGATGGGGATGCTCCCGGCGGTCGAGCCGCCGACGTCCATGAGGTTGCCCCACTGCAGGGCGTAGCCGATGTGCTCGCCGTCGTAGAAGATCGGACGCACCAGCAGGATGTCGGGGAGGTGGGACGTGCTCCCCTCCATCATGTACGGATCGTTGAGGGCGATGACGTCGCCGTCCTTGAGGTCCTCGACGCTGTAGGGCGAGTGCTCCAGCACGGTGTCCACCGGGCTGCCGAACTGGCCCACGACCATCCGGCCCTGGCGATCGGCTATAAGGGGGAACTCGTCGGCCTGCTCCCGGATAACGGGGCTCACGGCGGTGGTCACCAGCACCCGGTCCATCTCGTGGCGGATGTTCTTGAGAGCGTTCTCGATGATGTCGAGGGTTACGTGGTCTATGTCGTGCTCCCGGACGAAGTCCGGCAGGCCCTGTTCTCTCTCGTGTAGCACCATCTTTTTATGCCTCCTCGATCAGGATGTTCCCGAAGCGGTCTACGGCGCCCTTGTAGCCGGGCTCGATGACGGTCGTGGTGTCGTCCTGCACGACGACCGCCGGTCCCTCGACGGCGTGGTCGGGCCGGAGCAGGCCCCGGTCGTAGATGGGCGTTTCCCTCCAGGCGCCGTTGAAGTACACCTGCTCGGTGCGCAGGACCGCGCTCTCTTCCCCGGCGCCGTTCTCGCTCTCGACCAGGCTCACGCCCTTTATGGTGCCGCGCCCGACGACGCGGACCGTGGCGATCTCCAGCGGCGAGTCCGGCAGCTCGAAGTTGTAGCGCTGGCGGTGGGCCTCCTCGAAGCGCGCCCGCAGGAAGGTCGAGTCCTCGCCGGCCAGCTCGTCCAGCTCGAAGCGGCAGGGGATCTGGATGTTCTGCAGGTAGTAGCGGCAGTCCGCGTACAGGTCGAAGCGCTTGTTCGCCTCGGAGACGCCCTCGCCGTCCAGCCACTCGTTCGCCTGGGAGATGAGGCCCTCCACCGTCTCCTTCAGCTCCGAGGCCGGGGTGTCCTCGGCGTTACGCAGGTACGTCTCGGGAAACTCGTTCTGGATGTCCGAAGAGAGGAAGCCGAAGGCGCTCATCACGCCCGGCGTCGGCGGCACGATAACGGAGCGGGAGCGGATCAGCCGCCCCAGGGCGTTCGCGTGCATCGGCCCCGCCCCGCCGAACGCCACGAGCCCGAACTCCCGCGGGTCGTGCCCGCGCTCGACGCTCACGACCCGGAGCGCCGCGTGCATGTTCTCGTTGACGATCTCCAGGATCGCCTCCGCCGCCTCCTCGACGCCCATCCCGAGCCCCTCGGCGACGGTGGAGACCGCCCGGCGGGCCGCCTCCTCGTCCAGCTCCAGCGTGCCCCCCAAAGCCACGCCGGGCGGGATGCGGTGCAGCACCACGTTCGCGTCCGTGACGGTCGGGGCCTCGCCGCCGCGCCCGTAGGCCGCGGGGCCGGGGTCCGCGCCCGCGCTCGCGGGGCCGACCTGCAGGGCGCCGCTCGCGGAGAGGAAGGCTATCGAGCCGCCGCCGGCGCCGACGCTGTGGACGTCAACGGCCGGGCTCTTGAAATGGAAGTAGCCGAGCTGGATGTCGCGGCGCACCGGCGTCTCGCCGCCCAGGCAGAGGGAGACGTCGGTGCTCGTCCCGCCCATGTCGAACGTGAGGACGTCGGGGACCCCGATCTCACGCGCCAGATACGCCGAGCCCGTCACGCCGCCGGACGGCCCCGAGAGCGCGATCTGGATGGGTCTGTCCGCCACCGCCTGGGTGCTCATCGCTCCGCCGTCGGAGCGGACGATGGAGAGTCGGCCACCAAATCGCTTCTCGTCCATCGAGGACTCGAAGTTCCTCATGTAGAGCATCGTGCGCGGCTGGACGGCGGTGTTCACGACGGTCGTGAGCGTCCGCTCGTACTCGCCGTACTCCTGGCCGATGTCCGCCGAGATCGAGACCGAGAGGTCCGGGTACAGCTCGCGCAAGATCTCGCGCGCCCGCCGCTCGTGCGCCGGGTTGACGTAGGAGTTGAGGAAGCCGATGGCGACCGACTCGACGCCCCGCTCGACGAGCGTCTTCACCGCTTCGCGCACCCCGTCCTCGTCCAGCTCCAGCAGCACCGAGCCGTCGGCCCCGATGCGCTCGGCGACGCCTATGGTGTCGGTCGGGTCGGCGGGCGGGTCCGGCTTCTGGAGGGCCATCCAGCCGTAGAGTGGGCCCGGCGTCCAGGCGCGGGCGAGCAGGAGGACCTGCTCGTGGCCCTTTGTCGTCAGCAGCCCCACCCGCGAGCCGGTGTTCGTGAGGATCATGTTCGTCACCACGGTGGTGCCGTGGAAGAGCAGGTGCAGGTCGGTAAATCCTATACCGACCTTCTCGCACACGCTCTCGATGCCGGTCACGACCCCGCGCGAGGGATCCTCCGGCGTCGAGAGGACCTTGCCCTCGGTCAGCTCGCCCGTCTCCTCGTTGAAGACCAGCACGTCCGTGAACGTCCCGCCGACGTCTACCGCCACGTTGTACGCCAAAATTCCTCCTTTTCCCGATAAAGCAACCTGCTCGTTTATCCTGATACCGGCTCGAAGTTGCCGGCCTTGTACACCTGTCCCGGAAGCTCCTTGCCGAGCTGCTCCGCCATCCAGGCCGCCACCCCGATGAGCGCGTCGAGGTCTATCCCCGTCTCGTGTCCCATGCCGTGCAGGAGGTAGACGAGGTCTTCGATAGCTATGTTGCCGGTCGCCCGCGGGGCGAAGGGGCAGCCGCCCGTCCCCCCCGCCGCCGCGTCGAGCACCGTCGCCCCGCTCTCGATGGCCGCCACCGCGTTCGCCATCCCGGTGTTTCGCGTGTCGTGGAAGTGGCACCCGGCGGTGACGCCGAGGTCCGCCACGCCCGCGACCAGCTCCCGCACTTGCGAGGGCACCCCGACCCCGATGGTGTCAGCGAGCACGACCTCGTCGGGCGCCGATTCGGCGACTTTCCCGGCGATGCGCAGCACGTGATCCGGCTCGACCCGCCCCTCGAACGGGCACCCGAAAGCGGCGGAGAGCGTGATCGAGACCCGCACCCCGTCGAGGCGCGCCCGCTCTACGATACGGCCCGCGAGCGCCGTGGCGTCCTCGACGGTCGTGTTCTGGTTGCGCCCGGCGAACTCCTCCGTGACCGGGAAGGCGTAGCGCACCTCGTCCACGCCCGCTGCCACGGCCCGCTCGTAGCCCTTCTCGTTCAGGACGAGGCCGGCGTAGCCGGTGCCCTCGCGCCGGTTCAGGTTCGCCAGCACCTCCTCGGCGCCGGCCATCTGCGGTACGCGCTTGGGGTTGACGAAGCTGGCGGTCTCGACCCGCGGGACGCCGGCGGCGGCGAGCCGGTCGCACAGCTCGGCGCGCGTCTCGGGCGAGAGCGTCGTGCTCTCGTTCTGGAGGCCGTCGCGGGGGCCGACGTCCACGACCTCGACGCGCATCAGACGAGCCCCCGCTCGCGCAGCCCGGCCAGTTCCTCCGCGCCCAGATCCAGGAGATCACCGTAGACCTCGTCGTTGTGCTGCCCGAGCGCGGGGCCGGTCCAGCGGACCTCTCCGGGCGTCTCGGTCAGGCGCGGGACGACGTTCTGCATGGGGAACGGCCCGATCTCCGGGTCCTCCACCTCGACGACGTTGCCCCGGGCGGCGTAGTGCGGGTCCTCGACCATGTCCGCGGCGGTGAAGACCTTGCCCGCGGGCACCCCGGCCTCGCGCATGGCTTCGAGTATCTCGTCACCGGTCCGCTGTTTCGTCCACTCGGAGATCCTGGCGTCCAGCTCCTCCATGTTCTCGCCGCGGGCGTGGTGGGTAGCGTAGCGTTCGTCCTCGGCCCACTCGGGGTGCCCGAGCGCCTTGGCGAGCCGGCGGAAGACGTTGTCGGCGTTGCCGGCTATAAGGACGTAGTCTTTATCCCTCGTGGGGTAGATGTTAGACGGGGCGACGAAAGGCAGCACGCTGCCGGTGCGGCCCCGAACCTGGCCGGCCAGCACGTACTCGGGGATGGTGCTCTCCATGAGCGCCAGCACGGCCTCGTAGATGCCGACGTCCACCACCTGTCCCCGCCCGTCGTGCGCCTCGCGGTGGTAGAGGGCGGTCAAAGCGCCCAAAGCGCCGAAGGTCGCCGCGAGCGAGTCGCCCAGCGAGATGCCGGTGCGCGGCGGCGGCAGGTCCGGGAAGCCGGTGACGTGCCGGATGCCGCCCATCGCCTCGCCGATAGAGCCGAAGCCGGCCTGTTTGCGGTAGGGACCGGTCTGGCCGAAACCCGAAACCCGCACCATCACCAGGCCGGGGTTTATCTCCGAGAGGCCCTCGTAGCCGAGCCCCCACTTCTCCATCGTGCCAGGCCGGAAGTTCTCGACCAGCACGTCGGCCTCGGCTATGAGCCGGCGCGCCAGTTCCTGCCCCTCCGCCTCGCGCAAGTTCAGCGTCACGCTCTTCTTGTTGCGGGCGATTATGGGCCACCAGAGGGTACGCCCGTTCTTGCGGTGGCGGCCCCACTCGCGCATAGGGTCGCCCTTGCCGGGCGGCTCGACCTTTATGACCTCCGCCCCGAAGTCTCCCAGAAGCTGGCCGCAGAACGGCCCGGCTAGCAGGCTCCCCATCTCGACCACGCGGACGCCGTCGAGCGGGCGGGTGCCGTCTGGCGCTGGGTTCAAGTCGTGCCCTCCTTACTTTCGGGATCAGGGGTGCCCCTAAGCATAGCCTCGCGGAGCTCCAGGCGCCTTCATACTCGGGCGGTCTCCGCGACGAGCGCGTCGAGCTGCCTGCCCCAGCTCTCGTAGGACCTGAGCGGCGTCCATTCGAGTTTCACCATCGTCGAGTAGCCCTCAGCCCACATCGGCAGGGCATGGATCACCTCGTCTATCGTGTCGGCGGTCTCGGCTTCGATGATGCCCATGACCTCATCCTGGCCCGGGACCTTGTAGAGCTCGCGGATCAAACCCAACTTCAGCGCCTCGCGGCCCGCGACGGTCTCCCGCTGCCAGACGCCGTAGAACTCCTCGTTGGACATACCGGGTGGCCGCTTCACCCGGGCGCGCAGCATGAATAAAATTACTGCCTCCTTTCTGGCTCAGATCTCCCGTCCTAGCTTCTCTTCCTCGTAGATCACTGCCGCCGCCCGCCGCGGGGCCACAGCGTCGCCGACGCGATGTACTTCGGGGAGTCGCCGCACAACTCGTGGTAGAGACGGTCATTCGGCGTTCTGCTCATCACCAGGACCACAGAAAGCGCCCTTCAACCCAGTCCGAGCGAGCCAGGGTTCACGAAGCCGCCGGGGTCCACGATGCTCTTGAAGCCACGGAGCACCTCCCACGTCTTCGGCTCCAGCCGGTCGGCGTAGTCGTAGTACTTGCCAACCTGGATATGGACGCCGCCCAGAGCGTCGAAGGTCGCCGCGAGCCTGCGTCGCAGGTCGAGCACGGCCGCCCGGGCCTCCAGGTCCGTTGGCGTCTTCTCCCACTCGGCCGCCGCCTCGGAAGCTATGCGCTCCAGGCGGAACCTGCCGAGCTGGTCGAACCAGTAGAACGAGGGCTCGAAGACGAAGTCGTTGCCCGAAGCGGCGGTGAGGTAGGAGACCTTTATGCCGTGCTTCTCCAGCGTCTCCCGGTTCTCCTCCATGAACGCCTGAACCGCCTCGACCGCCTTCTGGGAAGTCGAGTAGGGCAGAAAGGCGTGGATCGGCAGCCACAGCTCCCCTTCGGGTCCGAGCAGCACGGACTGGACCGCCCCGAACGGGTCGGCCCGGAAGGCCGTGGCCGCCGTCGGGTCTATCTCCCGCCCGTGCCTGGCGGCGATGCCCTTGAGGAAGTCGAGGCTAGCCCGGGCGGTCGGCTCGTCGGGGCCATCCACGACGATGTGGACGCTCCAGTCGTGCTCCGCGAGGTAGTCCAGGCCGATGCGGGAGAGCACGTCGTGGTAGAAGGGGTCGAGGCCGTAGATCTCCGCGGCCAGACCGTGGTTCGCCATCTCCTGCATCGCCCGCACGCTGTCGGCGAGGCTGTCCACGGCGAAACACGCCCCGACCGTCACCGCCGGCCTTGGCACCAGCCGCAGCGCCGCGCGGGCCTTTATGCCAAGTGCCCCGGTGTCCCCGAGGAACGGCCCCGTGAGGTCCGGGCCGTTGTAGCGGAAGAACGGCGTGCTGCCCTTGCGCGCCCACGATCCCGTCCGCAGCACCTCGCCGCCCGCGAGGACGACCTCCAGCCCGAGGACCGAGTCGGCGACGGTGCCGTGCACCCCCGAGCCGTAGAAGAGGCTGTTCTGCGAGAGCGCCCCGCCGACCGTGGCGTACTTGCCGGAGAGCGGGCCGAAGTAGGGCGTGCGGACCCCCTGCTCGCCCAGCTCCTCGTAGAGCTGCTTCCAGGTGCAGCCGCACTCGACGACCGCGTAGAGGCTCTCGGTGTCCACCTCGACGATGCGGTCCATCCGGCGCATGTCTATGAGCACCGTGGACGGCCCCTGGGGCGTGAAGCCGCGCGTGTAGGACATCCCGCCGCCGCGGGCGACAACCGGAGAGCCGGCCTCATGCGCGACGCGGACCACGGCGGCGAGCTCCTCCGTCGAGCCCGGCTGGACGACGATCTCCGCGATCTCCGCCCTCTCGAAGCTGAGGTCACGCGAGAAATACTCGCGCTCTTCCTGGTCCGTTATGACGTGCTCGGCGCCGACGATCCCGGCCAGGGTGTCAACGAGTTGGGGTGTCGTCTCGGTGGTCATCTTCCCTCTCCTCGTTCGTGCCGCCCGACATCCGGTCGGCGGCGGTACTCACGGCCTGAACGATCTTCTGGTAGCCGGTGCAGCGGCAGAGGTTGCCCTGGAGGGCGTGGCGTATCGCCGCCTCGTCCGGCCGCGGGTCGGTCTCCAGCAGCTCCTTTGCCGAGAACATCATCCCCGGCAGACAGTAGCCGCACTGGAAGCCGTACTCGTCCCAGAAGGACTGCTGGATCTGGTGCAGCTTCCCGTCCCGGGCGAGGCCCTCGACGGTCTGGATCTCGCGCCCGTCCGCGCTCGCCGCGAGCATGAGGCACGACTTGGCGATCTTGCCGTCCACGACGACCGTGCAGGCCCCGCAGTCCCCGGTGAGGCACCCTATATGCGTCCCCTTCAGCCCGAAGACGTCCCGGATCGCCTCCACCAGCAACAGGCGCGAGTCTACTTCAGCTGAATGCTCCCGGCCGTTTATGGTCGTCCGCACCGCCACGATGCTCTTCGTCTCCATCCTGTTCCTCCTAACCGCCGTTCGCCGCCGCGAGCAGCACCCGCTTCGCAACGACCCCGGCGACGCTCTTGCGGTACTCGCCGTCGGCCAGCACGTCCGTCCACGGCTCCGCCACCGCCCGGTGGGCAATCTCCTCGACCTCCTGGGCCACCTCCCGCGTCACGGGCGAGCCCTCGAGGACGGCCCCCACCTCGACCCGGAGCGGCGTCTCCGCCACCGCCCCGAGCGCGAGGCTCGCCGAGCGGCAGCGCCCCTCCTCGTCGAGTCCGAGCACACAGGCGGCGGTGGCGATGGGCCACCCGCTCTCGCCGAACTTGAGCTTGTGGTACGCGAAGCGGGCGCCGGCGGGCGGGGTCGGGATCGCCATCCCGGTTAGCATCTCGTCCGGCCGGGCTGCGGTCCGGAAGGCCCCCCGAAAGAAGTCTTCGGCGGCGACCTCCCGCTCCCCGCTCGCTCCCAGGAGGCGCATCTTCGCGCCGAGGGCGACGAGCCAGGCCGGAGCGTCGGAGGAGGGGATGGCGTAGCAGGCCGAGCCGCCAGCGGTGGCGAAGTTCCTCACCTGGGCGCCGCCGGTGATCTTAGCAGCGGCGATTGGCAAGAGGCCGACCTTCTCGCGCAGGAGGCTCGATGCGACGATCTCCGAGTAGGTGGCCGTCGCGCCGACTACGACGTGGCCGTCCTCCTCGCGTATCTCTGAGAGCCCGGCGCGCCGGAGGTCGATCACGCGCGCGGGCCGGACCCTGCCGTGGGTCATGTCGGGGACGACCCAGGTCCCCCCGGCCAGCAGCTTCGCCTCGCCGGCGGAGGGGGTGAGCATCTCCACGGCTTCTCCGGTGCTCCCGGGGACCAGGTACTCAAGGGTGCGTGTGATCACGATACACCTCCCTTCTCCGCGGCCTCCCGGATGGCGCGCAGCACGTTCGGCGGGCTGAGCGGCATCTGCCGGAGGGTGACGCCTAGCGGCGCGAGCGCGTCGTTGACGGCGTTGGCGACGGCCGCCTGCGAGCCGCCGACGCCCGCCTCACCCGCGCCCTTCGCCCCGAGCAGGGTGAAGGGACTCGGGGTTACCTGGTGCTCCATCTCGAAGGAGGGCAGGTCGCCGGCCCGGGGCATCAGGTAGGTCTTGAAGCGATCCGTCAGCAGGTTCCCTTCGTCGTCGTAGATGAGCTCCTCGGAGAGCGCGGCGCCCACGCCCATAGCAACCGCGCCCTGCATCTGGCCCTCGACGAAGGTAGGGTTGATGATGGTGCCGCAGTCGTGGACGACGCCGAAGCGCTTGAGGTCCACCACGCCGGTCTCGGCGTCTACCTCGACGACCGCCAGGTGGACGGCGCTGGAGTAGGACGGGTAGGGTTGGATGCGGCCCTTCTCATCCGGGATGTGGGTGATGTTGTCCGGCTTGTAGACCCGGGTGGACTCCAGCGTGGGCTCGACCATCGCGGCGGTGGCGAAGGCGAGGGTGAGCACAGAGTAGGCGACGGTTTCGGTGGGTAGGGAGGCGTCGGGGTTGTCGCGGCGGGAGATCACGCCCTCTCCGAACTCCAGGTTCTCGGGCTCAGTCTCCAGCATCGCGGCCGCGACCTTGGCGAGCTTCTCGCGGATGTCACGCGCCGCCAGGGCTGCGGAGCCCCCGCCGACGAGCATGCTGCGGCCAGAGTAGTTGCCGAAGCCATAGGGGCAGAGACCGGTATCGCCCTGGATCACGGTGACATCCTCCAGAGACACCCCGACCTCGTCGGCCACTATCTGCGCGATACCGGTCTCGTTGCCCCCGCCCGGCGTCGTGACCCCGGTGAGGACCGTAACCTTGCCCTGCGGGTCCATCTTGACGGTCGTAGTGTCGAAGCCGGCCACCAGCGTGCCGGGGATGTCGCCGCCCTCCGGCGTGAGCTCGAACGCGAGACCGATGCCGAGGTAGCGGCCCTCGGCGCGCAGCCGCTCCTGCTCGGCGCGCAGGTCGTCGTAGCCCATCATCGCAAGCGCCTTGTCCAAGGCGCCGTGGTAGTCGCCGGAGTCTATGTTGAGGCCGGCGTTGGTCTTGTAGGGGAACTCGTCCTTGTTTATGAAGTTGCGCCGCCGGACCTCGGCCGGGGCCATGCGGAGCTTCTGCGCCACGAGGTCCACGATGCGCTCCATGACGAGGTTCGTGGCCTCCTTGCCGTAGCCGCGGGAGGCGTTCCAGGGACCTTTATTCGTTGCGACGATGGAGACCTGGACGTCCTGGTTGGGGATCCTGTACCCGGTCGGGAAAGAGAGCGCCGTGAGAAACGCCATCCCCCACCCCGGCGGCGCCCCGAGAGCCCCCACGTTGGCGACGATGTTGTTGCGCAGGCCCGTGATCCTGCCCTCGTCGTCAAACGCGACCTTGAAGGTGTGCGTCTGCTCCCGCCCGCCGATGAGGAAGGTCTCCCTGCGGTCCTCGATCCACCGGACGGGCCGCTCCAGCATCCGGCTGAGCATGCACACGAGCGCCTCCTCAGGGTGCCCGTGCATCTTGAGGCCGAACCCGCCGCCGACGTGCGGGGCGACGATCCTGATCTTCCCCTCCGGCAACCCCAGAGCATGCGAGAGAACCCAGCGCAAGGGGTGCGGGTTCTGGCAGGCCCCGTAGAACGTGAGGCTCTCTGCAGAGGTGTCCCAGTCGGCGACGTAGCCGCGAGTCTCAATGGGCGCCGTGGTATAGCGCTGGATGCGGACCTCGTCCTCCAGGGTATGCTCGGCCTCCGCGAAAGCCGCCTCCACGTCACCCTCGACGAAGGGGATGTGGATGATCGTATTGTCCTCCCATCCCTCGTACAGCAGCGTCCCTCCCTGCGTTCCCGCCGCGGGCTCGAGCCCCACCTCCAGCGGCTCATACTCGACGGCGATGGCGTCGAGGGCGGCCTCGGCGTCGTTGCGCGAGGCGGCTACGACGGCGGCGACGGGCTGACCGGCGTAGACGACCTTCTCCACGGCCAGGCAGCGCACCTCCGCCGTCTTCCCGCCGAAGACGGCGGGGTCTATGAAGTGCGGCACGGGGCCCGTAAGCTCCCGGGCGTCCTCGCCGCTCACCGCGGCGACCACGTCGGATATCTCCAGCGCCCGGCTCACGTCCACGCTCTTTACGTGGGCGTGGGCGTGCGGGCTGCGGAGCACGGCGGCGTGCAGCATGCCGGGAAGCTCGATGTCCGCGACGTACCGCGCCTTGCCGCGGACGAAGAGATCCCCTTTGAGCTTCTTCTGGCGGGAACCGACGTACCTCCTGCGCGGGGCCTCTCGCGGCGCCCGCTCGACCTCTATGGTCATGGACGTTCCTCCTCGGTCAGGGGAGCTCTATCCTCAAAACGACGCCCCTGCGCTCCGTGATGTTGCGCTTCTCGACGTCGAGCTTGTGGATACCGCCCCTCTCGTCCAGCTCGGACTGCAGCCCTTGCGTAAGCGCCCGGTGGCTGGTGTACAGCGTCAGCGCGCCGTCCACGAGCGGGAACGGCGGCTCGTGCCAGGTGCCCCGGTGGAGGTTGACGGCGACGTCCCCGGGAACGAAGAAAGCGTGCACCTCGTCCAGCGCCGGTATGCCGTCCTCCTCCCGGCAGTCCGGCGGCGCCACCGCCAGGATGAACGGGTGGCCGGCCAGCGGAACGAACGTCTGCGTCAACTCCACGTGCCGCTCCAGGAAATGCACCCGGAACTCGCGCAAACGGTTCCTCGTGAGCAGGAACTCTACGGGCTGGTCCGACTCGAAGACGCCGGGCCGGTAGACATCTATCCGGTCGCCGTAGATGTCTATCGGCAGCCGCTCCAGCCCTTCCAGACCGAGCACCTCCCCGAACGGCGCAAACGCCTCTCGCGTCAGCAGCTCCGCCCGAACCGTCCGGACCTCCAGCCCGGTACCACCCTTGAGAGACATGGGGTCTCGTCCTCCTTCCGCAGCTTCCATAGCCGCAAAGCGGCCCCCTACACCGCCAGCTGTTCTTCGACGCCAACTAGCGTCTTTGTATACAAATACTAATCCCGGCCGCTGTCTTGTGTCAAGTATTTCAAGAAATTTCGCCTTTTGTACAGCTTTTTCGGCTTGGCGTCGGTCACGGGCCAGTACGGTGTATACATTGCGGATAATTCGAGGCTAACGGCGGGTGGTTACCCCAGCTCTCTCTTGAGGGCTTCGATCACGAAGTCGCGGCCTTCGTAGACGTGCTCGCGCATGACGATCTCGGCCCGCTCGGCGTCGCCCTGTTCCAGGGCGTGCAGTATCTGCCGGTGGTAGTGGTTGGAGATGGTCCGCTCGTGGGGCGTGTACCAGTAGAAGGCCTTGAACATGAGCGGGACCTGGACGGTACGCTGAATCAGGCGCTCCAGCCGCCGGTTGCGGCACGCCGTGACGATGGTCCCGTGAAAGTCCTGATTGCGGGCGACGAGCCACCGGATCTCCTCTTCCCGGTCGGCGAATCGCCCGGGGTGCGTCCGCTCCATCTCCGCCGCCAGGCTCCGCAGCTCGTCCAGCTCGCGCGCCTCTATCCGGGCGGCGGCCCTACGGGCGGCATAGCCCTCCAGCACGGCCCGCAGGTCGTAGATGTCCCAGACCTCCTCGATCCCGAAGGAGCACACCGTCGCACCCCGGTTGGGTGAGATCTCCACCAGCCCCTCGGCCTCCAGCATCGTGAGCGCCTGACGCACCGGCGTCCGGCTTACCCCCAGACGCTCCGCGAGCTGCTCCTCCACCAACCGCTCGTCCGGCCCGTACTCGCCCTCGAGGATCAAACCCCGCAGCCGCTCGAAAACCCCCGGAGAGCTCCCTTTGCCCTTCGCCCTCGTATCCATCACCCTTCTTCTCCTGCCCGCTTACACGTCCCTTACCACCCTTTGTATACAATCTTAGCTGCGTCAGGGCTTTGTGTCAATTGTTCCAGATCAGATGCCGAGGACAACAAGCTGGCTCGATGGTTCGTCTTCAAGGTGTGGCTCCAGGGGGCAGGGGTTCTTCCACCAGGAACGCCCGCACGACGTCGGCGTAGAGTACCGGCCGGGCGTCCGCGATGGAGTGTCCCGCACCTTCGACCACCAGCAGGGTGGCGTCGGGGAAGACGTCCCGGTACTCGCGGGCGACCTCCCGCCACCAGACTCTCCGCAGAACCCGTCGGGATCGAATCCACCGCTCACATTGACACGCGAACATAAAGACTGATATACATGGCATAGTACGCTGAGCCGTTTGGCGTCCCGTGAAGTGTGAAGGAGCCCCGAATGACTGGTCGCATCGATGCCGTTGCTTTCGACGTACTGGAGACGCTGCTCGACCTCGACCCGATCGGGGCCCGGCTCGAGGAGGTCGGGCAGCCCGCGGCGGTGCTGGGGCCGTTCTTCATGCGCTTCCAACGGGATGCGATGGCGCTGACCCTTGCCGGTGACGTCGCGGACTTCACCGCGACGGCCCGCCAGGCGCTGCGCACCGAGACCAAGCAGGCAATGTCGGAAGACGCCATTGCCCACGTCCTGGAAGGCTTCGCGAAAGTCCCGGCGTTCCCGGATGCCGAGCCGGCGCTGCGCAATCTCTCCGAAGCCGGGGTGACCATCGGCTGCCTGACCGTCGGCGACCCGGACAACACCCGATCGTTTTTGGCCGGGGCGGGCCTGGAGACCTACGTCGACCACGTAGTGACGTCCGATGCGGTCGGCGTGTGGAAGCCCGCCCCCGAGGTTTACCATTACACCGCGAAGGCCCTGGGCTGCGACCTGGACCGCATGGCGCTGGTCGCGGTGCACGCCTGGGACTGCCACGGTGCCAAGCGGGCCGGCGCCCTCGCCGGCTGGTGCTCCCGGCTCGAGGGCGAGCCCGGCGACGTCTTTCAGCCCGCCGACGTCCGGGGCGATGACCTCGTCGAGGTCGTCGACGGGCTGCTGGCGCTCTGAGCGCGCTCTGAGCACCCCCTCGCATGGGTAACCGCGATGTGTGTGCTGGATCTCGTTGACGGTGGTCTTGGAGAGTCCGAGCTTCTTCGCTATCTCCCGCTGGGATAACTCCTCGACCTCCGAGAGCCGGACGACTTCCGGGGCCTGACGGTCGGATGACCGGTAGCCGGGCCGTCGACCAAACCTCTGTCCACGAGCCTTGGCCGCCGCTACCCCGAGCGCACGCGCTCCCGGAGTAGGTCATGTTCGAACTCGACGAGAGAAGCCATCAGGCTGGCGATTAGCTTCCCCTGCGGCGTCGCTAGATCGCACGCCAATCCCGTCTGGGCGATCAGCGAGACGTCCCAAGAGGCGAGTTGTCCCAGTGTGTCCCCCAAGGAGCACTGGCAGAAGATCTGCTCGAACATCCCGCTGGAGAGTGAACAAGGAGGTCAAGAGGAGGACGAACGTGGTGGGCATCTTCCCCGACGAGGCGGCTATCATCCCTCGTCGGACAGAACTGGGAGTTGAAGCTGTAGCCTTTCCGCAAACCGCGAACGGGCGCGGGTACACCGCGAGCAAGCAGGCATCCGCTGGCGTTCGTAACGGTCCTGGAAGGCGCGCCCCGCATACCGCCGGTCTTCAGGCATCCGGCCACCCGGGGTAAACTGGCGGGGAGCGAGGAAAGGAGCGGGATGCCGACGGTAGTTCTTGTGGGGACCCTGGATACAAAGGGCGAGGAGTACGCGTTCCTGGGCGACCGGCTCCGGGAGCACGGTGTGGATACCCTTCTGGTGGACGCGGGCGTGCTGGGCGAGCCGCGGACCGAACCGGACGTTACGCGCGAGGAGGTGGCCCGGGCGGGCGGCGCGGACGTCGAAGACCTGGTCCGGGCTGGCGACCGGGGGGCGGCGGTCGAGGCGATGGCCCGCGGGGCGGGCGAGGTCCTCAAGCGGCTGCACGCCGAGGGCCGGCTGGACGGCGTGATGGGGTGCGGCGGCTCCGGCGGGTCGGCGCTCGTGACCCAGGCCATGCGGGAGCTGCCGGTCGGCGTGCCGAAGCTCGTGGTCTCGACGATGGCCTCGGGGGATACGCGGCCCTACGTGGGCGCGGTGGACGTGGCCATGATGTACTCGGTGGTGGACATCGCCGGGATCAACCAGGTCTCCGCCCGCATCCTCGCCAACGCCGCCGGGGCCATAGCCGGGATGGCGCGGGCCGAGGTCCCCGAGGACGCGCGGGCGGACAAGCCCCTCGTGGGCGCCACGATGTTCGGGGTCACGACCCCGGCGGTGGACGCCGCCCGCGGACGGCTGGAGGAGCTGGGCTACGAGGTGCTCGTCTTCCACGCCACGGGAACCGGCGGCCAGTCGATGGAAGCCCTCATGCGCGACGGGTTTATCACGGCGGCGCTGGACCTCACGACGACCGAGCTCGCCGACGACCTGGTGGGCGGCGTGCTCTCGGCAGGGCCGGACCGGCTGGAGGCGGCCGGGGAGCTCGGCGTACCGCAGGTGGTCTCTTTAGGTGCCCTGGACATGGTCAACTTCGGGCCGATGGAGAGCGTGCCCCAGGAGTTCCGGGACCGCAACCTCTACGTCCACAACCCCACCGTTACGCTCATGCGGACCACGCCGGAGGAGTGCGCCGAGCTGGGGCGGCGCATCGCCCGCAAGCTAAACGCCGCGAAGGGGCCGGTCACGCTCTTCGTGCCGCTCGGGGGCGTCTCGCTCATAGACACCGAGGGCCAGCCCTTTCACGACCCGGAGGCGGACCGGGCGCTCTTCGACGCCCTGCGTGAGAACCTGGACGAGAACGTCGAGGTACGGGAGATGGAGACCGACATAAACGACCCGGAGTTCGCCCGGGCGATGGCCGAGAGGCTGCACGAGCACTACCAGGCATGGAGCCAGAGGAAGGAGGCGTGATGCGGCGGGAAGAGGCGCTCTTGCGGCTGCGGGAGCAGGTGGAGAGCGGGAGGCCGATCATCGGAGCGGGGGCCGGGACCGGGCTCTCGGCCAAGTGCGCCGAGGCGGGTGGAGTTGACCTGATCATCATCTACAACTCCGGCCGCTACCGGATGGCCGGGCGCGGCTCGCTCGCCGGCCTGCTCCCCTACGGCGACGCCAACGAAATAGTCGTGGACATGGCCCGCGAGGTCCTCCCGATAGTAAAGGACACGCCCGTGCTCGCCGGCGTCTGCGGCACCGACCCCTTCCGCCTGATGCCGGTCTTCCTCGAGCAGCTCAAGGAGATAGGTTTCTCCGGGGTGCAGAACTTCCCGACCGTGGGCCTCTTCGACGGCAACTTCCGCCAGAACCTGGAAGAGACCGGCATGGGCTTCGAGTTGGAGGTGGAGATGATCCGGCTCGCCCGCGAGCTGGACCTGCTCACCGCCCCCTACGTCTTCAATGAGGAGGAGGCCCGCGCGATGGCCGGAGCCGGGGCCGACGTGCTGGTGCCCCACATGGGCCTCACCACCAGCGGGACCATCGGGGCGCAGACCGCCCTCACGCTGGAGGAGTCCGTCGAACGGGTGCAGACGATGCACGACGCGGCCAAAGAGGTCAACGAAGACGTGCTCGTGCTCTGCCACGGCGGTCCCATAGCCGAGCCAGACGATGCCCAGTACGTGCTGGAGAACACTACCGGCGTCGTCGGTTTCTTCGGGGCGTCGAGCATGGAGCGGCTGCCGACCGAGACGGCGATGACCGAGAACATGAAGCGGTTCAAGAGCATCGGCTCCTAGACCCCCCAACGTCACACGAACACCGCCTTCAGAGAGCAGCCGGGTTGGAACCGCGCGTAAGGAGCTGCCTCCCGCCACCGCTATCCGGCGGGGTAAAATGGGTGTGGCGCAACCCTTCGGGAAAGGGGAATGACATGCCCATCTTCGAGAAGCTGGACGAGTACCGCTACGAGCAGCTCGTGTTCTGTCACGACAAGGCCACGGGGCTGCGCGCGATAGTAGCCATCCACGACACGACGCTGGGGCCGGCTTTGGGCGGCTGCCGGATGTACCCCTACGCCACCGAGGAGGAGGCGATAGTGGACGTGCTGCGGCTGGCGCGCGGAATGACCTACAAGGCCGCCGCCAGCGGCCTCAACCTCGGGGGCGGCAAGTCGGTGATCATCGGGGACCCGGAGCGGGACAAGTCCGAGGAGCTGTTCCGGTCTTTCGGCCGCTACCTGGAGACGCTCGGGGGCCGCTACATCGTGGCCGAGGACGTGGGCACCTCGACGGAGGACATGGAGAACATCCGCATCGAGACCTCCAACGTCGTCGGGGTGGACGTTACCCACGGCGGCTCGGGCGACCCGTCGCCGTTCACCGCCCTGGGCGTGTTGCAGGGGATGCGGGCCTGCGTCGAGGAGGTCTTCGGGACGCCCTCGCTGGAGGGGCTCACGGTGGCGGTGCAGGGGCTCGGGCACGTGGGGAGCAACCTCTGCAAGCTGCTGGACGAGGATGGGGCGAACCTGATCGTGACCGACATCAACCGGGAGGCCGTTGAGCGCGCGGTCGCCGCCTTCGGGGCCAAGTCGGTGGCGCCGGAGGAGATCCTGGCCGTCCCCTGCGACGTGTTCGCCCCGTGCGCTTTAGGCGCGGTGGTCAACGACGAGACCCTGCCCGGCTTCCGGTGCGCCATCATAGCGGGCAGCGCCAACAACATCCTGCACGAGCCGCGCCACGGGGAGGCGCTCGTCGAACGGGGCATCCTGTATGCCCCGGACTACGTCATAAACGCCGGCGGCCTAATAAACGTCGCGGATGAGTTAGAAGGCTACAACGAGCAGCGGGCCACCAAGCGTGTCCTGCGCATCTACGAGTCGGTAAAGAGGATCCTCGCCATCGCCAAGCGCGACGGCGTGCCGCCGGGCGTCGCCGCCGACACCTCCGCTTTGGAGCGCATCGCCGCCATAAAGTCCATCGAACGCCTCCACACCGGCCATCCCTACGGCCAGATGACCCGCCGCCGGGAGACGCTCTAACGGACCTGGATCGCTATGTTGAGGTATCGTCAAGAGTTGTGGATCAGACTCCGTGATCACGCGGCTACCTTCTCCTCATCTCCTTCTACCAGCCCTCCGTTTACGAACCTTGCTCCGGCTCTGACCAACGCCACCAGGTGAGCCCCA
>SIRX01000145.1 GCA_004563715.1 Actinomycetota bacterium
AACGCTTGGTGTGAATTGTGAACTCACCATCCCATCAGATCTGCAAACTTCAGACGGGGCCGACCGAGTTGGTCATTGAGCCAGATACAGAAGTTATGCAGCGCCACCCTCGCCGCCAATCGAGCTCGCAACCCGCTCAACTCGTGGGGCCGCTCCCGCCACAGGCCGAAGGCGTTAAACAGCTTGTCGTAGACCGTCTCTACGATCTGACGGATGCCGGCGATCCACCGCCTCAAGCGCTTGGACCAGGGCTTCTTGGAGTTGCGTTTGGGCGGATGGACGACCTCGGCTCCGTAGCATTCCAGCCAACGCCGATGGTTCTGTTCTCCCTCGAAGCCTTTGTCTGCGACGTAGGTTCCCGAGAAGTGCGAGCCCGCGCCTTTGAGCCTCGGGTTGGGATTAGCCCTCACCGCGAAGAAGGTCTCGGCCAGTGGCTGATCGGCGGTAGAGGCAGAGCCGAAACAGAAACCCGTTATTACCCCGGAGGGCTCTATAGCAGCCAGAAGAGAGAAGCCCTCGTACCATCCTATGCTATTGGACCAGCCGATGTCCGCATATCCGGCGAGCCATCCGTGACCCCGGCGCTTGGCGTCCCGGATGGGCATCGCCGAACTATCGAGTGCCTGGTAGGGATGAGCCTCGCCCTCCAACATCACCCCCAGCTTCAAGGCGATCTCCTCGATGTCCTCGGCATACAATCGCACGAGACGGTTGAACTGGGAACGGTCTGGGAGAGTAGGGAATGCTGCTCGGAGATGCGCCTCAGCGTAGCGGTAGAAGTCCCTCTCGCTGGAGAACCTCGACCACCGAGCGAAGATGGCGAGGGTTATGACCTCGCTTTCGGAGAGGGAGGCATCGGGTCCGGGACGCTTTTTCGGCCGACGAGACTGGCAGAAGTCGTCGGTGATGACGTAGAGTGCGGTGAGGAAGGTGTCCACGTCGACCATAAGAGTCCGGTTCCTTTCCCTTCGGGATTGGTGGGCAAGCCGACTCTAGTGCGTGGACACCTTTCGCTCAAATCTTCGACGGGTAACTCACACCAAGCGTTTAAGAAATTGGGAGCGACTGAGAGCCGAGTGGGCAACGGGCCGCGCTCTGTTGCTGTTCCCTATCTCTCCCAGTACCCTCACTACCTTCCAGGTGGCGGCTGGCCCGAGCTTGCGGGCAAGGCGAGCCCCCATCATTATCCCGGTCCAGGCCCTGACCTCCCCGTCCGCTACTTCGACCAGGGTAGGTGCCCAGGGTGCATCCTCACCGAGAGCCTGCCTCCTCCACTCCGTCATACGGGGATCCGCAAGGCTCGCCGTTTCCAGCTTCTCCCCTACGGCCTCCTCGATCTTCTCCGCGAGTTGTGAGCAGGCCATGCACCCGGCGTCGAAGCCGAGCACCAACCTCTTGCCCTTGTCGGGCAACGTCTGATCCGACGGCTGCATCTTCCCTCCTTCTCTCACCTATGGTTTCCGGTCACAGTCACCTTAGCTCTGTGTCAGCGAGGGAGCGTCACCCCTGGAGGATGATATTCAGAAGTTTTAGTATGAACTTCGGCTAGTACCCGGCGTCTTAACCGTTCCCCACGCCGACATCTTCCCCGGTCGAGAAGAAGTCCTTGCGGCCCGAAACGCCGAGCTTTCTGTACACGTGGGCCAGATGCGTCTTGACCGTGTTGCACGATAGGCACAGCTCCTCGGCGATCCGGGAGTTCGAATACCCTTCCAGCACGAGGGCAAGAACCTCTTCTTCCTTCTGCGTCAAGAGATCTTCTACGGCAACACCCGGGTCGGAGACGACCTCTTGCGGCTTCCCTCCGAGGAGCCACACTCTTTTTCCTCTATCCACCTGCCGCACGGCGTCCACCAGGCGGTGGGCCTGCTCACCTTTGTGCACGAAGCCGTCAGCCCCGGCCATATAGCACAGGCACACGTCCCGGCAGGAGTTGCGGGCGGTGTGGATGAGCACGCGCGGCGGGTTCGTCGTCTCCTTCAGTTCCCGGCACAGACAAACACCCGCCACCTCGCCACCCATCTGGGCCTCAGAGAGCACCAAGTCGGGTCCGAGCTCCCCCACCAGGCATAAAGCAGTCTCCAGATCCCCCGCCTCCCCGACGACCGATACGTCCTCCTCTCCAGCTAACGCCGCGCGCAAACCAAGCCTGGTAGTTGGATGGTCGTCTACCACCAACACGTTCGTTCCCACCCCCGAACCTCCCTCGAGGTCACCCTACGCCGTTTACCTACCGCTCGTACGGTAGCTTACAATAATCGCAGCACGAGTTTCAAGAACGAGCTATAAAGCTCTAGCATGGGTAGAGAAGCCGCTGATAAGGGGGTGAGATGGCGAGGACGGAGAAAGAGGAGGGAGGAGCGCGGAGGGGGCAGATCCTCGGGGCGGCGCTCGCGCTGTTCCTCAAGCACGGTTACGAGGGAACGCCCCTTAGCGCCGTCGCCGAGGCGGTGGGGCTCTCCAAGCCGGGCATAGTGCACCACTTCCCGACCAAGGTGGAGATCCTCAAGGCGCTCTACTATCCCTCTTTCGCCAGGATAGAAGCTCTCCTGGATCGGTCTCCCAAGCGGGAGGAACTGCTGGAAGGATACCTGGAGATTATGCTCGCGGACAGAGAGCTGGCCGTGCTGCTAGCGACCGACCTCTCGGTCCTCGTCCGCCCCGAGATAGGCTCGAAGGCTATGGAACTGAACGAGCGCCTGCGGGTCGGCGTTGCCGAGGAGAATGCGGACCTGGCCGGAAGGATGCGGGCGGAGTGCGCCCTGGGAGCCCTGCGCTCGGCGGTGATGGCGTTTCCCGATGCCGATGTCGGGACCATACGCGAGGTAGGGTTGAAGTCTGCAAAGGCTGTGCTCTGCTCCCGGTAACTCCACCGGACGTTACCGACGCATGAATAGTCCATAATGGCCGTTGTTTTACCGACCCGGCACCGGAGAGGGGAGCATGAAGCTGAACTACGCGGAGTACCTGCGCTACGACGGGCTCACGGAGGCGTTGCGCGCTCTGGCGGCGGAGCACCCGGACCTCTGCTCGGTGAGCTCCGTCGGGCAGAGCTACGAGGGGCGGGAGATCTGGCTGGCGGAGATCACCAACAAGGCCACCGGCCCCGCCGCCGAGAAACCGGCCTTCTGGGTTGACGGCAATACCCACGCCGGGGAAGTCACGGGCTCGATGGCGGCGCTCCACCTGATAGAGACCCTGCTCGGAGGCTACGGCGGGGACGCCGGGATCACGGACCTCCTCGACCGCCAGGTCTTCTACGTGCTCCCCCGCCTCTCCCCCGACGGGGCCGAGCGCTACCTGACCACGCCCCACACCCTGCGGGCCACCGTCCGGCCCTGGCCCGAGCCCGAGGAGCAACCCGGCCTCCACCCCGAGGACGTGAACGGCGACGGGAACATACTCCAGATGCGCGTCGAAGATAAAAACGGCGAGTGGCGTGTCTCGGATCACGACGGGCGGCTCATGGTTCCCCGCGGCCCCGACGAGCACGGCGGGACGTACTACCGGGTCTACCGGGAGGGTGTCTTCAAGGACTACGACGGTTTCGAGCGCAGGATCGCGCGCCCCCTCTACGGACTGGACATGAACCGCCAGTACCCCTACCACTGGCAGGAGGAGGCCGACCAGCCGGGGGCCGGCCCCTACCCGCTCTCCGAGCCCGAGGCCCGGGCGCACGTCGAGGCCCTGCTGGGGCGCAAGAACGTCTTCGGCATCCACACCTACCACACCTTCTGCGGCGCCATCCTGCGCCCCTACTCCAACCGCGAGGACACCGAGATGGCCGAGCACGACCTCGCCGTCTACAGGGCGCTCGGGGACCGGGGCACCGACATCACCGGCTACCCCAACATCTCCGTCTACCACGACTTCCGCTACCACCCGAAGAAGTCCATCACCGGGGCCTTCGACGACTGGGCCTACGACTACTACGGGGTCTTCGCCTTCACCATCGAGTTCTGGTCGGCGGCCAAGAGCGCGGGGGTCGAGGTCGAGGACTTTATAGAGTTCTTCCGCAACCCGCCGGAGGAGGCGCAGCTCAAGATGCTCGCCTGGAACGACCGGGAGCTGGAGGGCGAGGGGTTCGCGCCCTGGAAGCCCGTCCGGCACCCGCAGCTCGGGCGCGTGGAGGTCGGGGGCTGGAAGACGAAGTTCACGATCCAGAACCCGCCCCCGAAGTTCCTCGAAGCCGAGTGCGAAAAGCTGACCCGCTTCGCCCTCTCCCAGGCCAGGACCGCCCCGCGCCTGGAAGCGACCCTGAAGACGGAGGAGGTCTCGCCGGGAGTCCGGCGCCTGGAGCTTGTGGTGGAGAACACCGGGTTTCTGCCGACCAACGTCACCCAGGCCGCCGCCGACAAGAAGCTCGTCAAGCCGGTCGAAGTGGAGCTACGGCTCCCGGAGGGTGCAGAACTGGTCTCCGGCAGAGAGAAGCAGGAGCTGGGGCATCTCGCCGGACGCTCGTCGCTGCTGGGCAACCGCTGGAAGGACCCGACCTTCTTCGACGGCCTCCCCTCCGACTACGCCCGGCGTAGAGCATGGGTCGTGCGCGGCCCCGGACCCGTCACGGTCGAAGTCCGGAGCGAGAAGGCCGGCGTCGTGCGGCTGGAAAGCAGGTAGCCGGTTCTCTAGTTCAGGCTCGTGACCCGGGCGGCGACCCACACGTTCCCGCCGGCGTTCTCGCCGGACGTGATGTAGTCGCCCCTCCAGGAGACGCCCTTGAGCCGGTCGAAGAGCCGGGCGGCCTCCGCCGGGTCATCGAGGCCGATGTCCGCGCCTATAGCCTCCACCTCGTCGCGCGTGATCTGGGCCGGCACGGCCTCCAGCCGGCTCTTTAGCGCCTCGCGCATCTGCACCTGGTACCGCCGGTCGGGGGTACGCCGGCGGTAGCGCCCCTTGTTGATGGCTCACCTCCTGTAAAGCCTGTGTCCAACGAAAAACTCACACGGAATTTCGCACTCCGCGCCGGATGAAACTGTCGTTCCGAACACTTCTACGGCCGATCCGCGGTCATGCCAGCATCTCCAGCACGGCCTCCACCGGACGCTCTCCCTGGTAGAAGCCGGAAAGGTTAGAGTCCTCATCCACGACTACGATGGCTGCGGCCCGGTTGGTTCTCCGGGCTCCGTAGGCCCGGCTGACGCGGCCGCCCCAGTCGGGCAGGATGACGACGTAGTCCGCCGGGTCGGTCTCAGGCGGCAGCTCGGCGGCGGCGTTCTCGTAGGCCTGCCCCAGCACGAGGCCGACCGTCATCCAGTACACCGGCGGCACGATAGAGAGGTCGATGACGCTGGCGACGAGCACGTCCTCGGGCGAGGGGTAGTGCTCGCGGACGGCGCGGTTGATCTCCCGGGCCGTGGGCGCGGTGCCCTGGAGGTGGAAGATCAGGACGCGCGGCCGGCCCGCGCTGCCGCGCAGGCTGACGCGCCGCCCGGAGCCCGCCGCCAGCAGGTCGAAGTCCGGCGCCCGCTCCCCAGGACCGGGTTGTCCGGCGTTCATCACGGGGCCGCTACTTCCTCCACTTCTGGAAGCGGCGGCGGGCGGCGGCCAGGACCGAGTAACCCACGGGCACCACCAGCAGCGTCAGGAACGTCGAGGTGGCGAGGCCCCCGATCACCGGGATGGCGAGGCTGCTGGAGATCAGGGTGCTCCCGCCGCCGATGCCGAGCGCCAGGGGCACGAGGGCACCCATGGTCACGAGCGCCGTCATCAGGATGGGCCGCAGCCGGGCCCGGCCCGCCTCGACGATGGCGTCATGCACCGAGTCGTGCTCGTCTTCGGCGTTTATGACGAAGTCGATCAGCAGGATGGCGTTGGCAACGACTATCCCGATCAGGAGTAGCACCCCCAGGAGCGCGGGAACACTGAGCGCCGTGCCCGTCACCAGCAAGGCTCCGAAAGCCCCCACGGTGGTGAGCGGAACGGCGAGCAGGATGACCAGCGGCACCAGCAGCGAGCTGAAGAAGATCACCAGGATGAGGTACACGAGCGCTATGGCGACCACGATGGAGAGCAACAGGTTGCGGAAGCTCTCCGCGATGTCCTCGGACTCGCCGCCGATACCGGCCTGCACGTCGCCCGGCAGATCCAGGTCGTCTAGTGTAGAGGCAACCTGACCGGAGACGGCGTTGGTATCCTGGGTGGTAATGTTGGCGGTTATGGTGACGGAGCGCTCCCCGTCGGCGCGGCTTATGGCTGTCGGGGCGTCCACCTCTTCGACCTCGGCCACGTCCGCCACGGCGACGCCGGGGCCGGCCGGCAGCTCCCGGACCTCTTCCAGGGAGGTGACCGAGCCCTCGGGCACGCCCACGGAGACCGGCGTGTCGTCGAGGGTGAGCTGAGCCTGGTCCCCGAGCAGCACGCCGAGCGACTGGGCGACGCCGCCCGGCGAGAGACCGGCCTGGGCGGCCTCCCCGGAGTCGAGCGTCACCGAGACCTCGGGCGCGCCGCCGGTGATGTCGCTCGTCACGTTCGCCAGGTCCTCGTTGCCGGAGAGCTCGTCCGTGACGATCTCCGAAGCTTCCCGCAGCTCCTGCTCGGAGCCACCGGTCACGGTCACCTCCAGCCCGCCGGTCGGGGGGCCCTGGTCCTGCACCTGTATTTGGAACGAGCCCTCGCCGTAGAGCTCCTGGCCCCGCTCTTCGAGGCGGTCCAGCGTGGCGTCCACGCTGGCGTCCTCCCGCACCGTGACGAAAGCCTGGGCGATGTTGTCGGAGCGGTTGCCTCCGGGCTCGAAGCTGTCCTCGCCGCCGACGGAGAGCTGGTAGTTCTCGACGCCGGGGTCATCCAGCATGGCGTCCTCGAAGGGCCGCACCTCCTCGCTCGTGTCCTCCAGCGTGGTCCCCGACGGAAGCTCGACGTCGGCGACCAGCAACCGCGCCTCGCTCGGGGGGAAGAAGCTGACCGCGAGAAAAGGTATGGCCGCCAGCCCCCCCACGAAGAACAGGAAGGCCAGCACCAGCACCACCGCCCGGTTCCCCAGGCTCCAGCGCAGCATGGGGGTGTAGACGGCGGTCAGCCACCCCTCGCTCCCCTCAGGCCCACTTTCGTCTGCGGCGTCGTCTTCGTCGGCATCTCCGGGGTTCCGGCGCCGGGAGAACACCAGCGCCACCACCGCCGCGACCAGCGCCACCGCGAGCACGATAGCGGCCACGACAAAGGCCGTGGAGCCCAGCAGGACGTCAAAGTCTACAAGCCCCGCGAACCCGGCGACTGCGAGCGCGGCGGCGCTGGCGAGCAGCAGCGCGACGACGCCGGCCAGCACCCGGAACGCCCGGGACGGGCGGGCGGAGCCTTCGCCTCGGGGCCTGCGGCCCTCGTTGCGGCTGATAAACACGCTGACCAGGACCGGGATGATGGTGACGGCCACGATCAGGGAGGCCAGCAGCGCGAAAGCGACCGTGAGGGAGAGCGGCAGGAAGAACTCGCTCACGATGCCGCCCACGAGCCCCAACGGCAGGAAGACCGCGACGGTCGAGAGGGTGGAGGAGGTGATCGCGCTGGCAACCTCCGTGGTGCCCTTTAGTGCCGCCCTCTCCGGGTCGTAGCCGTTCTGGACGTAGCGGTAAGAGTTCTCCAGCACCACGATGGCGTCGTCCACCACCCGGCCCACGGCGATGGTGAGCCCCGCCAGGGTGATGATGTTCAGGGTCAGGTTGTCGGCCCAGGAGAAGAGCAGGGCCGCCAGGACCGAGGTCGGCAGCGAGACCGCCGTAACCAGCGTCGCCCGCAGCGAACGCAGGAAGAGGAAGATGATCAGGACAGCCACCAACGCCCCTATGAGGGCCTTCTCGATCAGGCCGTTCACCGACTCCTCGACGTCTTCGGCCGAGTTGAAGATGATGTTTACCTGTTCCGCCCCGAGCTCTCCACGCGCTTCGTCCAACGCCTCTTCGACGCCCGCGGCGACCTCGACGGTGTTGGCGTCGGGGTCCTTGAAGACGTTGAGCCCCACGCTCGGCTCCCCGTTGGTCCGGGAGACGCCAGAGAGGTTGGCCTCACCCTCCCGCACCTCCGCCACGTCGCCCAGCACCACCGGCTCGGGCGGTTCACCCCCCGGCTCACCACCGGGCTGCGCGCCCTCGGGCAGCCCCTCGGGAACGCCTTCGGGGGCACCGTCCGGAGCGCCTTCGGGGGCACCTTCGGGGGCACCTTCCGGACCGCCTTCGGCGGGGGGTCCTGCCGGGTCGCTTTCTCCACCGTCCGGAGCGCCCGGCACGCCCGGCGGCACGCCCGGTGCGCCCGCGGCTCCGGCCCCGACCGGCAGCTCCCGGAGAGCTTCCACGTCTTCTAGCTGGCTCTCGGCCCGCACAGGGGTGGAGAGGCCGTCGAGCCGCACGTCGCCGACGGGTACGTTGGTGGTCGCGCCGCCTATGGCGCCCACCACGGCGTCGGCGGGGATGCCGTTCTCCTCGAGCGCGTCGGGGTCGAGGTCCACCTGTATCTGCTGCTCGGCGCCGCCCGCGAGCTCTATGTTCCCGGTCCCCTCGACGTCTTCGAGCAGGGGCAGGACGTCTTCTTCGGCGTAGGCGGTGAGGCCGGCGAGGTCGTCGTCTCCGGTCGCCAGCGAGATGTTCATGATGGGGAAGCCCGAGGCGGACTGGCTGGTTACCTCCGGGCTACCGGCCTGTTGCGGCAGTGAGACCTGCTCCAGGCTGCGCTGTATCTCATCCTCGGCTTCTTCGGTGTCGGTGTCCAGGTCGAACTCCACCAGCACCAGCGAGAAGCCCTGGGAAGAGGTGGCCCGGGTGCTCTCGACACCACTGAGGTTCCCCACCGCCGCCTCGACGGGCTCCGTAACCTGCTGGTCCACCACGTCCGGGCCGGCGCCGGGCACCGGGGTGGCGACGGTTATGAGCGGGAACTCTATGTCGGGCAGCAGCTCCTGGTTTAGCTGCGTGGAGGCGTAGACGCCGCCCGCGATGAGCAGGGCGGTGGCCAGGACCACCACGGACTTGTTCTTCAAGCACCAACCGACGATGCGGCTCATTCGCCATCTCCCTTCGGAGCATCGAAACCCTCGATCATCAACTTCAGCCCTTTCAGCAAGGCCCGCGCCTCGGCCTCGTCCATGCGCTCCACCGCCCACAACAGTTGCGCCCGGCGGCGCTTGACGATGCGGCGCGCGATCTCCTGCATCCCCGGCACGTAGTCCACGATGACGACCCGCCGGTCGCGATCGTCGTGCCGCCGCTCGACCATCCCGATCTCCGCGAGCCGGTCCACGAGCTGGCTGACGGCCGGCGAGGAAACCCCCAGCTCTCCCGCGAGCTGCCGAATGGAGTGCGGGCCGCGGGACAGGGCGATCATCACCTGGATGTGCCCCGGCGAAACGTGCGCGTCCACCGGTATGCCCCGGCGCGCGATCTCGCCCATCTCCACCGGGTCCGGCTTGTCCAACAATCGCCCCAACACCGGCAAGAGCATCAAAATCTCGTCTACCAACCGCTCCCGATCCATCCTCAAACCTTCCAACAGATTTTTGGTAAGTTACTTAAATAAGTAGCTTACCATTCTATGTGCAATACGGACTGTTGGCGTGAGCGGTTTCACCTCTGGCGGACTTTTTCTGGAAAGCCCGCAGAAGATGCTAGAGTTGCCGGGTGAGAAACGGAGGTGTGAGCTTGAGATCCAGGAAAGCCCTTGCGGTCCTCGGCGCGGCGGCCGCCGCTGGTGGGCTCGCGGTGTTGAACAAGAGGCTGGAGCAGAGCGGCGGCGAGCCGGTGAACAGCCTCGGGGGCGAGACGCGGTACTACCGCTGGCGGGAGGGGGACCTGGCGTACACGGTGGCCGGGGAGGGCGAGCCGCTACTGATGGTGCACGGCGTTTACGCTGGGGCTTCGTCCTTCGAGTTCCGCGAGAACTTCGACGCGCTGGCGCAGGACTTCCGGGTGTACGCGCTGGACCTACTCGGCTGCGGCCTCTCGGAGAAGCCGCGGCGGCGGTACGGGCCGGAGGACGTAGCCGCCCAGATAGAGGATTTTGCTCGGGAGGAGATAGGGAGGCCGGCACACCTGGTCGCCAGCTCCCTCACCGCCGCGCTCGTCTTGCCCGTAGCCGTCAGAAACCCGCGCGCGTTCAAAAAGCTCGTCCTGATCTGCCCCACGGGCTACGTTACGCTCGACCGGCCTTCGGGCCTGCTGGGAGACGCCATCTACGCGCTGCTGCTGACGCCCGTTATCGGGGAGACACTCTATCATCTCGTAGTCTCGCGGCCCGGCATCCGCTACTACCTGGGGCGCATGGCCTACCACGACCCCGGGTTCGTGACGGAGGGCCTGGTAGAGAGCTACTACAGGGTAGGCCACCAGCCGGGGGCGAAGTACCTCCCGGCGTCCTTTATCTCCGGCAAGCTGAACCAGGGAGCCGCCGACCACTGGCCTCGGGTGCCGCACAAGAGCCTCGTCTGCTGGGGCCTGGAGGCGAAGACCCCGCCGGTCACCGAGATGGAGGAGTTCACGCGGCGCAACCCGCGCTCCGAGCCCCGCGTCTTCAAGGACGCGGCGCTGCTGCCCCACGACGAGCGGGCCGAGACCTTCAACCGCGAGGTGCGAAACTTTCTGCTCAAAGGCAGCAGGAGCCGGGATCGCCGGCGGTGAACGGAACCTCTCTCGGGGAGCACCTCACCCGTACAAAGGGTTCGGCACGTTTACGTGAAGGTCTCCCCTGCCGGGCTGCAGGCGCATCCGGGCGAGCGCCTTGTGCGGCACCTCGGGCGCGTAGAGGGCTTCTCTGTCGCGGAGAACGTCTGCGGCGCACGCCGGACGGGAGGCCAGTTTCCCGAAAACCGCGTCGCACACCCGGCGGATTCTACGCCACAAGGCCGGCTCCGGGAGGTCGAAGCTCCGGGATACTTGCAGGGCGACCTCCCCGAGGTGGTTCTGGAAGACGGTGTAAAAGACCTTGCGGCGCATCTCGTCCACGCTATCGGCGAGGGTGAGGGAGCCGGGGACGAGCTTGGCCTCGATCCCGGACCGCCGCAGCCGGCCGGGATGGACCCTCGCCCCGCCCCAGTCCCGGAAGAGCACCCGAGCGGGTACGCCCTCCCGGAAAACGGGCACGCAGTTCTGGAGATGCCCCTCCAACCCGACGCCGTACGAGCTCATCAGCGTAAGAAAGCCGGGAACGGTGACGCGGGCGTACTCTCGGACAAAGGCGACAGCAGCCTCCCGTAAAGACGCCGCGCGGGTGGTGCGGGCATACGCCTCGACCAGTTCGACGAGGACGGACTTTCCCGTCACGGGAGACCCCGCGTAGAGGGCACACCCGGCTACGGGGAGGTCTCCGGGTTCGAGGTGGCGCTCCACGCCCTCCCGCAGCACAGCGGAGAGGGAGCGGCTTTTCTCCCCGGTATCCCCGGCGAAGTGGACCCCGGCGAGCTCGCACACCGGGACGAAGGTCCGGGCGAGCTCCGGCTCGCGAGCCACTACTTCCCGGATGACCCGGGTAAGCTCCGGGGCGTTGAGGGCGGTCTGGGGGGAGATCGAGCGCGTGGTAGAGGTCATCTGGCTGCTGACGGCGACCTTGACGGCGAGGTCCGAGCCCTCCGGCACGACCGTCCTGAAAGAGGCCGTCGCGCGGGCAGGCACGGAGGTTCCCCGCAACAGCACGACCTCCCGGCGGGCGGACTCCCCAGCATAGACCCCCGGCAGCACCTTCTCGAACTGCCAGGGATGCACCGGGACGAGCGCGTAGTCCCCGGGTCGCATCCCGGCCTGAGCAAGCTCCTTCTCCGCCCTTTCGCGAACGCCCGGAAGCCGCGCGCACAGCGATTCCTCGAAGCTACCATCGGCCGCGCTCGCCCAGCGCAGGCGGTCGCAACGGACGGCGGCGAAGCGCAGCGGCGCCTCGCCGTCCATCTCCGGAGAGTGGCGGAGGACGGCGCGGGGTCCCATCCCGAGCTTCGTCTTCGCGGACGGGTGGAGGTTGTGGCCCTCGACACAAAGCCGCTCGAAAAAGAGTGTGGCGGGCAACCCTCCCCGCGCCGCGAGCCCCAGGGAACTTCCCGCGCCGAGGCGCGCCGCCCGGACGCGCAACCGCTCCCCCTCCAGCCCGGAGTACGCGCGGGCGAGGGCGAGGTTCGCGCCGGCGTTGGAGAGCTCCCGCTCCAGGCCGTCCCACGCCAGGGTCGCCCCTCCGGCTTCCCCGAGCAGCGCGATAAGCTCCGGGGCGCGCCGGATCTGAAGCAGGCCCCCATCCGTAACGAGCCACACCTCCCCGACCTCGAAACGCCGGAAGGCGTGGACCGACCGCACGCCAAACACGAGCCGCCCTGCGGGGAGCGATACCGAAGCGAGCCCCCCGTTCCCCCGGGGCCGGGAGTGGAGCCCGCAGAGGTCCTCGCGCAGCGCGGACTCCAGGAGGCGTCGCATTACGGTCCGCCGCGCCCCGCCGAGGGCCTCCAGGAACCGCCCGGCAAGCCCCGGCCTCTCGTCCTGGAGGTGGCGCAGCACGCGGAGCTCGCCGGAGCTGAGATCTTCCATGGTATCGCCCGCGGTACGCACGGGCTTTATCTTCTCCCTCCCGCGGCCGCCAGGGGGTTAGGGACCTCCGCGTAGGCGTAGTCGGTTACCTTACCCAGGAGGCGCATGGTGGCGAGCGCCTTGAACGGCAAGTTTGCGGCGAAGAGCGCCCGCTCGTCCTCCCGGGCCGCCGGGTCCCGCCGCAGCCCGGTGTAGACCGCCCGGGAGACCGCGGCGGCCGCGCTCCAGTAGCGAGCCTCGCCGACGTCGAAGGCACGGGAGAAGCCGACGGCGAGCTCCCCGAGGTGGTTCAGGACGAGCGGGTAGAAGACCTTGGCCCGCAAGTCATCCTGGTCCCGCGCCGCCACGTCGGAGCCGGGGTAGAGGCTCACGTCGAGGCCGCGAGCCCGGAGCCGGCTCCGCAGCACCCGCACCCCGCCGAAGTCCCGGACGAGCATCCGGACGGGAACTCCCGCGCGGAAAACGGGCAGGCAGTTCTGGAGGTGGCCTTCGAGGCCGATGCCATACCGGCTCATGAAGATCAGGAAGCCGGGCACAGAGACCTCGCAGTAGCGCCGAAAAAAGAGCCCGGAGGCTTTCTCGAGGCAGCGGACCCCGCCCGCGCGGGCGAACTCCTCGACGAGCTCGGCGAGCACGGGGCCGCCGGCCGGGGACTCCGCGAGCAGGGCCGCGGCGGGTAGAGCGAGCTCACCACGCCGCAGGCGAGGCTCGGGGGCTTCGCGCAGGATCGCCGCGAGGTTCTTCGACAGCACCGGCCGCTCGTCCTCGCCCGCCTCCCCCTCCGGCGGATCGTAGTATGCCCCGGCCCGCTCCTCCAGAACGGCGAAGCGTTCCCCGAACCCCTCCCGCAGGCGTACCTTGCGCAGCACCCGCGTCAGCTCCGCGGCGTTCTCGACCGAGTTGCGGGAAACGGTGCGGACGGCGTTCGTCAGCCGGACGTTCACAGCGGTCTTTACGTGGTGTCCCCCGCCGACCGGAGCCAAGGACCGGAAGGACATCAGGGGCCGGGCCGGGATGCGGGCCTCCGGTATGGGCACGGCCTCGCCCCGCGCGAGCGCACCGGCATGGAAGCGGGGTAACGTGTTGACCAGCTGCCAGGGATGGACGGGGATCGGGGTGTAGCGGGCGGGGTCCCGGCCGCGCGCCCGCAACCCCTTCTCGAAGGCACGTCCGGTCTCCGGGTGTTCTCCCATCAATATCTTCCGGAACCCCTCGCCGCAGGACACCTCCCGGCAGACGTCCCCGCGCACCGCCACGAGCGCGAGGTCCAAGACGGCGCCCCACTCCGGCGAGTAGCGGACGGCCTCCGCCGCCGACAGGCCCTCCTTGAGCTTCGCGGCGGGGTGCAGCGGGTGCCCCTCGTAGACGAGCTGCTCGAAGAAGGCGAGCGGGCTGAACTCCCCACCCTGCCCGGCGAGCCGCCGCGCCAGAGCGAGCGAGGATCCGGCTCCGAGGTTTCTCGCCGTCACCGCGAGCCCGCGCCGCCGCCGCTCCGCCCCGGCGAGGGAGAGCGCGTGGTTGGCGACGCCGTTCTCGACCTCGGAGCGGAAGCGGGCGGGGTCCGCCCCCTCCGGCAGCAGACCAGCCCCACCGAAGACCTCCAGCAGGCGCGAGGGGCTCTCGATGCTTTCTGCGCCGCCATCTCCCACGAGCAGTAGCCTTTCTCCGGCCGGGTCGAAGCGCCCGGATAGGTAGCGGCGTGAGCAAAGGCAGCGGAGGGTCCTGCCACCGGGAAGCGGGACGCTCAGCTCTCCGTCCTCCCACGAGACACGGCCGGCCAGCCAGCCGATGCTCTCCATCAAGAAGCTCTGGAGCAGGCGGTGAGTCGCGGCCCGGCGCGCCCGGGGTAGGTTCGAGAGCCAGGGCTCGACGAGGTCCGGGCGGGAGTCGCGCACACCGCCGAGAAAGCGCTGTTCGCCGGCGGAGAGCCAGACGGCCGGGCCGGTCTTCTTTTCGTGGATCATCTACGGGATATTACGGCGTTCGGTGGCTAGACGCTGAACCAACGCTCCGGGCCGTCGACAACCGTGGCAACGGCTCTCCACTTGCGCTAGCCCGGATTGTTCATAAACACCTCCGAAGGCCAGAGAAAGAGCGTGCCATAAGCTGTGTCCGGGATGCCCCGAGGCGAGGTGCATGCGGATCTTCGTCCGAAGCTCCCTCACTCTCCCTCCGACCTTCACCAGGCGGAGTCTCAGGGTGTCGAGCTGCATTCGGCGGACTCCACTTTCGATGAGCTTCCTCCTCAAAGCGTCCATCAGCCAGTAGGCCGCCGCGTGAAGCAAAAGCCTGAACTGGTTTGCGATGAAGCGCTGGCAGCTCAGGCGCTCTGCTTTGATGTGGAGCTTGAAGTCTTTTATCCAGTTCTCTCCTTCCCCGCGAGAAGCGTAGAACTCGTAGAGGTCTTCGGGCGTGTCGTCCCTCGTGGTAACGACGAAGCGCCGATTGGTTCCCTGCTTCATTGCCTCGGCTTTGTAGAGGACCCTGCGTGGCCTCTGCCAGCTTCCCGCCTGGTAGAGACCCTCCGAGAAGAGCCTCTGCTTTATCCCTGTGGCCTCGTAGCGGCGTACGGCTTCATCGAGCAGACCCTCGGCCATCTCTTCGAGCCGGGCGTTGGTTATGAGGCCGATGGTGTAGGTGATGCTCTCCTTCTCGCAGTACTCGTAGACTGAGGGGACGGCGAAGCCCGCGTCGGCTCTCATCTCTATGGCGACGTTCGGCCATTTCTCCCGCAAACGGGAGACTACGCGCCTCAAAAGCGCCACCGATGAGTTCGAGGCGTGGGTGTTTCCTGCTCGAAGCAGCGCCGTGATCAGATGCCCGCTCTCGCCGTCGAAGACAAGCAGGGGATGATACATGTGCTGTCGGTAGTAGCCGTGGTAATAGGAGCCTTCCTGATCTCCGTGGGTGGGGTCGTCGGTTGCGTCGAAGTCCAGAAGCACCCTCTTCGGAACGCCTCCCTTCTCGCGCTCGGTGAGATAAAGCTCGAAGAGGACTTCGGCTATCCGGTACAACGAGCGTCTTGTGGCGGAGTTCTCCAGGCGGAAGATCGTCGGCTGGCCGTCGGCTGGCTCGCGAGGTTCTCGCCGCTTTCGGGCATCGAGGAGCACACGGCCTTGAGCAAAGGGTCTTCGCGCAGGGTGTTGGAGTCGTTCTGATCCTCGTAGCCTGACGCTATTTGGAAAACCCGCTGCTTGACGAGCGAGGCAAGCGAATGGCGCCCTCTCCTCGTCCTCCACTCCGGCACACACTCGGAGATCGCCTCGCACAGAGCCATCTCCGAGTCCACCCGGTCGAGCCACACGAGTCCTCCGTCGGAGGTGATGCGCCCTCCGTCGAAGGCGGCTTCGAGTGAGAGGGCGCAATCCGTCTCAAAACGCATCTGGCTTGTGGCACAATCGTTCATGAGGGAGCCTTCCTCCTTTGGTCAGTTATGGGCAACTAGACCGTATACAGGAGAAGGCTCCTTCTCTTCAACTACCTTCATGAATTATTCGGGTTAGGCTCGTCCTCGGGGCGCTGGCCCTCGGGGCGCCCGACGCCGAGCTGTTCGAGGATTGCGCTGCCGGGGCCCTGGCCGGGGTAGAGCTGGAAGGAGCCGGCGTTTATGCGAACCGCGGAGACGGTGAGTTCGTCGAGGCGGCCATCCAACCTCTGCCGCACCCCGTCGAGCCGCTCCTCAAAACCGGCGATGGCGCGCTCGGCGGCGGGAACGTCGCCGAGGGCTCCGGCAAACCGGAGCACGTACCGTTGCCAGCCGGTCGGCGTTTCCCAGTTGTAGCCGATGTTCTCGAAGGCGACCGTGGGGGCGACGGAGGAGAGGTTCTCCTGCACGCCGTCTTCGAGGAAGTCGCCGCTGACGATCAAATCCGGGTCCAAAGAAGCGATCGTCTCCAGGTTCACCTCGATCCAGCCGACGTCCGGAAGCTCGGAGAGCCCGTTCCCCTTCAGATATTCCGGGAATCCGCCCTCGATCATGGGGCTGTGCGAGAAGCCTATTATGGGGGCTTCGACCAGCACGGCGGTGTCGAGGCCGGTGTAACCCTCGATCACGACGACCCGTTCGGGGTTGACCGGCACCCGGGTCTTGCCGAGCAGGTTCTCGATCACCTTCGTCTCACCGGAACCGGAGGCATCGCGCCTGTCCTGGCCGCCACCGCATCCGTCGGGGAGCAGCAACAACCCCGCGGCCCCGATCAGGAACTCGCGCCGCGTTACGTCGTCTACCTCGGGCAACAGGGCTCCGGGTCTCAGGGTGGTCCTGGTCATCTATCTCTCCTTCCGGGCCTGGCAGCAACCTCTGCGGCCGGGCTTTCTGGCGGTCGTTGTGCGTCTCCAGGACCCCGGCCTACAGCAGCCGGTGGTCGCGGAAGAGGATCCGGCGGGCCGTCGTGCCGGAGTCGTCGGCGGTCGTGATGCGCCGGCCGAGCGGCAGGTAGACGCCACTTACCATCAGGTAGCTGTCGCGGTAGATGTCGGTGCGCACGAGACGCGCCTGCTCGACGCTCCAGTAGACCACGCAGTAGTGCGCCGGCAGAGCCCGGCCGTCGTCGGTGAAGCTCCGCTCCTGGATGTTGATGGCGAACTTGAGGTCTCCGAAGCGGCGTTCGATCCGGGAGACGTGGCCGCCCTGGATCCTGTACGCCGACTCCAGGCCGTCCTCCACCCGTAACAGCCAGTTCAGCGGCTCGTCCCGCTCTTCCAGTGAGAGCCGCGCGCCACACTCTGCCCCCTCGTAGTCCATGGCCCAGCACTGGCTGGCGAGGACGGATATCTCCCAGTGCAGTTGTCCGTCGGCGTTCTCGATCGTCCCGTCGTAACGGATGTTCGACGGCGAGCGTACCTCTACCGAACCGGTCCAATCTTCCCGGTCCCAGGCGTAGTAGACCGAAGCCGTGAACCCTCTAAACCCCGGTGGATACCGGTAGCCGGCTTCGTAGACCCGGCGCAACGTCCCCCGCGCCGCGGCGTCGCTCAGCCGCCTTCGTCCCGCGCCTCCCCCGGCCACCACGCCCCCTCCGCTCCCGCTACCGGCGCTCCTCGGTGAGCGCGGCGAACCTCCCGGCGGCCTTCAGCACCCACTCGCAAGCCCCCTCCACGTCGTCCTCTTCGGGGTCCCCATCTATCTCGTAGCGTTCGACGAGCTCCCGGGCCCCAAGCTCGGAGAGGAAGGCGCTCCAGATCCTGCCCCCCGCGCAGAAGTCCGGGTAGGCGCTGTCCCCGAGCCCGCACACGCAGTACATCACCCCGCCGAGGTCCGGCCGCTCGTCCTCCAGCGCCTCGTAGAAGTCCTGCGAGTAGATCGGCAACTCCCCGTCGCCGTGCGTGGCCGTGCACACCACCACCGCCCGGCTGCCGTCCAGCAAACCCGGCTCGGCCTCCTCCATGTCTACAACCTCTGCCTCAAAGCCCGCCTCCCCGAGCGTCGCCCCAAGCTCTTCCGCCAGGTCCTCGGCGTTGCCCGTCTCGGTGCCAAAGAGAACCACCACTCCCTCCACGCCAGACTCCTTTCCACCCTCATGAAAATGAGAGTCGTTTGCGATATTATGTGATCAACTTACGGCAACGGTGGCGGGGGTGTCAAGGCAACGGGGGCCGGTGCGTGATGCGGGTCAAACGGCGGTAGCTGGAGGCGTGGAGACGGGTTGTTTTTATGGTCTTCGGGTCTCGGTCTCTACCGGGGTCTGCCGGCGTTCGGGTGTTTCTGGTCCGTCCACGAGGACCATAGGGTGGCGTAGCGGCCGCCGCGTTGCAACAACTCCTCGTGTGGTCCCATCTCGACCAGCCTCCCCTGCTCCATCACGGCCACCCGGTCGGCGCGGGCGGCGGTGGAGAGCCGGTGGGCGATAGAGATCACGGCGCGGCCCCGGGTCACTTTTTCGAGGGCGGCCTGAACGAGCGCCTCGGCGCCGGGGTCCAGGCTGGAGGTCGCCTCGTCCAGGACGAGCACCGCCGGGTCGGCGAGCGCCGCGCGGGCCAGCGAGACGAGCTGGCGCTCGCCGGCCGAGAGCGTGGTTCCGCGGGCCGCGACCAGGGTGTCCAGGCCTGCGGGAAGACGGCTGAAGTGTCCGCCGATGCCGAGGTTGCGGACGGCGTTCTCGACCTCCGAATCCGAAGCGGAGGGGCGGCCGAGGCGGATGTTCTCCCGGACGGTGGCGTTAAAGAGAAAACCCTCCTGGGGGACGACGGAGATCCTCCGGCGCAGGGCGTCGAGCCGGGCGTCGCGCAGGTCCACGCCGCCGAAGGTGACTCGCCCCCCGTCCGGGTCGTAGAGGCGGGCGAGCAGCTTAACGAGGGTGGACTTTCCCGCCCCGGTCGGGCCGACAAGCGCGAGCCTTTCCCCGGGCGCAACGTCGAGAGATACGCCGCGCAGGGCGGGAGGTCCGTCGCCGTAGGAGAAGCTCAGGTTTTCGGCGGCCAGCTTGGCCCGGGGCGGCAGGTCTACGACGTTCGGGCGCTGGGATATTTCCGGCTTCGTGTCGAGGAGGCCGGAGATCTTGGTCATGGCCGCGCCGGCGGACTGGACGTCGTCGTAGAGGAAGCTCAGGTCCTCCACGGGGTCGAAGAGGTTGCGCAGGTACAGGACGAAAGCGGCCACCGTCCCCAGGGTCACGGCGTCCCGGGCCACCAGCAGGCCGCCGGCCACCAGCACCCCGGCGGTCGCCGCGATGCCGGTGAACTCGACCACCGGGAAGTAGCGGACGTTTATACGGACGGAACCCAGGTACGCTCCGAGCAGCCGTTCGTTATGCCGGGAAAATCGCCCGGCCAGCTCCTCCTCGCGGCCGAAAGCCTGGACGACGCGGACACCGGAGATCCCCTCCTGCGCCGCCGAGAGCGTCTCGCCCACCCGGTCGCGCACCGCGAGGTAAGCCCGGCTGGAGCGCCGGCGGAACCAGATGCTCGCCGCGACCACCGGCGGGAGCGCGGCTAGGCACAAGAGCGCCAGGGTGGGCGACATCCACACCAGCACCCCGACCGAGAGCACCAGGAGCAGCACGCTGCTCACGAAGTCGAAGAGGGTGCCCTGTACCAGCTTGCGCAGTTCGTCTATGTCCGAGGTCATCCGGGAGATGAGCACCCCGGCCTTCTCCTTCTCGTAGAAGCCCAGGGAGAGCGACTGCAGGTGGTCGAAGACCCGGACGCGCAGGTCGCGCAGGAAGCCCTCCCCGACGCGGGTGACGACCAGGATCTGGGCGCGGAACGCCCCGTAGCCGAGCGCCGCTACGGCCGCGTAGGCGGCCACCGCCCGCCACAGGGCGGCGGGGTCTCCGGGGGTGAGCCCGTTGTCTATGGCGTAGCGCACGATGACCGGGCCGGCGAGCAGGGTGGCCGTGTAGAGCACGACCAGGAGTATCCCGAGCGCGACGCCGCGCCGGTGGGGCTTCAGCATCGCCGCCACCCGGCGCAACGTCCTCCGGGACCCGGGCCGTCCGTCCAACGACTCTTACTCCCGGACCACGTCGGTATCGAGGTCGGGGGCCAGCAGGATGCGCTCCAGCTCGTCGAGGAAAGCGCCCATGCGGGCCCAGGCGGCGCCCACGGTCCTGGTGCCGTCGATGACGTACGCCTGCCCGGCCTCGTAGGCCGCGAGCGAGCGGTAGAGCGGGGACTCGGTAAGCAGGCTTGCGGAATCCGAGCCCTCCTCGGAGTAGTCGATCGCCAGCACCACGTCGGCGTCGTGATCGGGAAGAGTCTCCAGGCTGAACGGCTCGAAGTCGCCCTCACCCTGCTGGGGCGCGGGCCGGGGGAGGTCCAGGTCGCCCATCACCGTGCCGAGAGCCTGCCCGACGTCCGCCCGGTAGAACTGACTGGCAGTGTCGCCGGGGGAGATCACGGAGACGCTAAGCTCTTCCCGGCGGTCGCCGAGGTCTTCGAGCAGGGCGTCTACCCGCTGCACGTACTCCTGCCGGAGCTCCTCGGCGCGGTCCCTGCGGCCGACCAGGTCGGCGAAGTCCATGAGGGCCTCGTCGAGGCCCCGGTCGAAGACCTGGATCAAGACGGTCGGGGCGATCTGGGAGAGCCTGTCGTAGATGTCCTCCTGAACCTCGTAGCCGATGATGAGGTCCGGCTCCAGGTTAGCGATGGCCTCGAAGTTCGGCTCCAGAAAGTCACCGACGAACTCGATTTCGGAGGTGTCGAAACCCTCTGTGCGGCGAAAGATACCCTCGCCATCCTCCTCCAGCGCGCCGGCGGAGGCTATGGGCTCTACGCCCAGCTCTAGCAGCGGCAGCAGCGCGTTCTGGTCGGTGGTCGTAATGACTCGCTGCGGGCTCACCGGCACGTCGGTCACGCCCGCGGCATGCTCGAAGGGCCTCCTCTCGCCGGAGGCGGCATCGCCGCCCGCCTCGTCCCCACCGCCGCAACCGTAGGGCGCAAACAGCAGGAGTCCCGCGGCCCCGATCAGGAACTCCCGGCGCGTTACGTCGTCTATCTGCGGCAGCGGCCGTAGAACGTCGTTTCTCTTCGGTACCTCGATGTGATTCATCTACCTCTCTCCCTTTTGTTCCGGCTCTGGTCATGCCTTTCCTTCTGAGGCCTCCTACAAGACGGCCTCCTCTTCGGCCAGCGCCTCGCGGTAGCGGGCGTTCGTGGCGAGCAACTCTTCATGGGTGCCCGTGGCGACGACGCGGCCCTCCCGCACGAACGCGACGCGGTCGGCGAGGGCCACGGTGGCGGGCCGGTGGGCGATGATGATGGTGGTGCGGCCCCGCATGGCGGCGTGGAGGGAGGCCCGCATCCCGCGCTCCGTGTTCGCGTCCACCGCCGAGGTGGCGTCGTCGAGGATGAGCACCCTCGGGTCGGCGAGGAGGGCGCGGGCTATGGCGATGCGCTGACGCTGGCCGCCGGAGAGCGTGTAGCCTCGCTCCCCGAGCGGCGTGTCGTAGCCTCCCGGCAGCTCCCGGATAAAGTCTTCCGCCCCGGCGAGCCGCGCGGCCCGCTCTACCCGCTCGTCGTCCGACTCCGGGGTGGCGAAGGCTATGTTGTCGCGCACGGTGCCCGAGAAGAGAAAGGTCTCCTCGAAGACAACGCTCACGGCCCGGCGCAGCTCCGCGAGCCTCAGCTCCCGCACGTCGGCCCCATCGAGGAGAACCCGTCCGGCGGAGGCCTCGTAGAAGCGGGGGACGAGCATGGCGGCGGTCGTCTTGCCGCAGCCGGTGGGGCCCACGAGGGCGACGGAGCCGCCCGCGGGCACCTTGAGGTCCAGGCCGTCGAGCACCGGGCGGGCGCCGTAGCCGAAGCGCACGTTTTCGAAACGCACCTCGCCGTTTCCGGTGGGCAGCGGGCGGGCGTGGGGGGCGTCGGTTATCTCCGGCTCGGTCTCCAGGACCTCGGCGACGTGGGAGGCGGCGGCGACGCCCTGCTGGACCTCGGCGGTGATCTCTCCCACCCGCCGCAGGGGCCACACCAGGAAAAGAAGGTAAGTGTTGAAGGCCACGAGCTGGCCGATGGTGAGTTGGCCTTCGAGCACGAGATGTCCGCCGTAACCCAGCACCACGACCAGGCCGAGGGTCGGCAGGAGGTCGAAGGCCGGGGTGTAGCGGGCCCGGACGCGGGCCGCCCGCAGGGACTCCTCGTAGACGTCGTCCGCTGTCCTCCGCAGCCGGGCCGCCCGCTGCCTCTCCGCGCCGAGACCCTTGATCACGCGCACCCCCGAGACCGACTCCTCGACCCCCTCGGGGCG
>SIRX01000146.1 GCA_004563715.1 Actinomycetota bacterium
TTCGCCAGCCAGAACACGTCTCGAAAGCCGTCTCCCGACTTCGCCTCCGGCTTCGGCGTGTACCGCGCCCGCCGTCTGTGCCTTAGCCCGTTCATCTTTCGTCCCCTATTACTAGTGTGTATATTCGATATACACAATAAAACAACAACATCCGCCGGGTGTCAAGGGCGGGCCGAAAAAATATGCGGTCCGGGCGGTGGGGTATGGGGGTGTGTACCGGTTACGGGGCGCTTTGTTCTGGCGGCATTGTAAGATGACTTGATGAGCGAGCTTGGCAACCCGTATCGGGCAGGATGTCCGGAGCCATGAGCCCCCGGATGGTCCGCTGGGGCCGGTTCGCGCTGGTGATGGCCCTGGCGGTGGTGTTCGGGGCGCTCTACTCCTTCTCCGACGTGTTCCGCTCGGAGGTCAACGAGGCCGCGGGCATCTTGAGCCGGGGGGACATAGCGGCCTTGAGGGACTACATACTCTCTTTCGGGCTCTGGGCGCCGGTAGCCTCGCTCCTGTTGATGATCCTGCAGGCGATCGCGGCTCCGCTGCCGTCGTTCCTGATCACCTTCGCCAACGGGCTGGCGTTCGGCACGTTCTGGGGCTGGATGCTGAGCATCCTCGGCCACGTCGTGGCGGCGATGGTGTGCTTCTGGATCTCGCGCGCCCTCGGGCGGGGGCCGGTGGAGGTGCTGGTTGGGAAGGTGGGCCTTGAGTCCGCCGACCACTGGTTCGCCCGGTGGGGGCTCTACGCGGTCTTCGTTGGCCGGCTCGTTCCCGGCATCTCGTTCGACGTGATCTCTTACGCCTCCGGTCTCACCCGGATGCGGTTCCGGAGCTTCTTGCTGGCGACGGCGCTCGGTATCGCGCCGCAGACCTTTCTCTACTCTTACCTCGGGCGCCAGGCGCCGGAGTACGTCGGCGTCTTTCTCGTGTCGTCCGCCCTGGTCGTCGTTGGCGCGGTGGCGCTGGTTCTCTTCCGCCGCAGAAAAGCGGTGCGGGACGGTTCCCGGAAACGGACGGTAAGATAAACGGGCACGGCAGCGTGGATATCGGGAGGTTTCTCTGGGTTTCTTCGAGAGGATAAAGCGTGGGATCTTCGGGGGTAGCGGCCGGGACGGTGAAGAAATGTCCCCGGTGCTCGAAGCGGGAGAGGCGGAGAAGGTCGGTACCTCCGAAGACCCCCTGCACGGTTACGAGGAGGCGTTGGAGCGCAACTTCGCGGCGATGGAGGCCGAGCAGCGGGGGGAGGTGGACCGGGCGATCTCCCTCTACGAAGAGAGCCTCGCCGGGGAGTTCGTCGAGAGCCATCCTTACGAGCGGCTCGCCAACCTCTACGAGCAACGGCGGTCCTACGGGGAAGCCTTGCGGGTGCTGGAGACGTATATCCGGCTCGCGCGCAGCGGGAAGCTCCCCCGGGGAGCCCAGCGTTCGGCGGACCGGAGGCTCCCTGACATAGAGCAGCGGGCCGCCCGGTACCGGGGCCTGTTGCACGGGTCGGAATGAGCGGCCGGCGGACGACGGGCTCCCTCACCGTCATCACGGGCTCGATGTTCGCGGGGAAGACGGAGGAGTTGATCCGTCGGGTGCGCCGCGCCCTCTACGCCCGCCGCACCGTTCAGGTGTTCAAGCACGCGCTCGATACCCGATCGGAGTCCACCGAGGTACGTTCCCACGACGGCGCCTTGCACGAGGCCGTAGCGGTCACGACGGGCGAGGAGGTGGTCGCGGGCGTAGAAGAGCCTACCGATCTGGTGGCCATCGAGGAGGCGCAGTTTTTCGACGCGGAAATCGTAACCGCGGTCGAGGAGTTGGCGGATGGAGGGTACGAGGTCGTGGTCACGGGGCTCGACATGGACTTCCGGGGCGAGCCCTTCGGCCCGATGCCCGCGTTGCTCGCCGTGGCCGACGAGGTCGTCAAGCTGCGCGCCATCTGCGCCCGCTGCGGCCGGGACGCTTCACGTTCCCAACGCCTCATAGACGGCGAGCCCGCGGCCGCTTCCGCGCCCACCATACTCGTCGGCGCGCGGGAGAGCTACGAGGCGCGGTGCCGCCAGTGCCACCAGGTCTAGAGGTTTGAGATCGACCCGGGTAAGATGGTTTCCGGTGGGTAAGTATTTCCCGGAACCGCGTCGGGGATTTTTAGGAGGAAGTCATTGGTTGCAAGAGAGAGGCCGGAAGCCTGGGTGGGCGAGATGGTAACCGTGACGCTGGCCGTGCGTAACCCGCAGGAATTCACGGGCCGGCTGGAAGAAGTCAACGACCGGGGCGTGGTGTTGACCATAGCCCCGGACCGGCCGGGAGCGTTGGAAGCGTTCTACCCCTGGAGCGCCGTGCGGCGGCTGCGGCCAGGCTCCGAGGGAGAAGGGGAGCCGGACCGGGGCGGCCCGGACCGCCCGGAACGGCTTCCGGGGGACCCCGGCTGGTTTTCGTAACGGCTCGTACGCAGCCGGGCCGCCCGGCGTGTACCGGCCCGCGTAGACGGAAGCCAGCCGGCTGCCGGGACCCTAGACCGTGTTTCTCGTAGCCTGGGGCACCGTGCATCACGCTCTTCAAGCCTGCCGCCCTGAGGGCGGAGATCATCTACCGGGCCGGGGCGCCGGTTTCTACGGCCTTCGACGCATTCCCCGGTGTTCTCGGCGGCGCGGCGGGTGCCTGGTTCGCCGGCCGTTTCCGCGTCCGCCAGGACGGGACGCCCGTCGAACCAACATCTATACTCGAGACCGCGTAGTGAGGCAGAATCGAAAGGTGGTGCCGGTGGCGATCTTTGACGACTTGAAGGCTGCGAACCGCGAGTACGCGGGCTCGTTCGAGGGCGGAGACCTGCCGGTGCCCCCGGCCCGGCGGGTGGCCGTCGTGACCTGCATGGACGCCCGGCTCCACCCCGAGAAGTTCCTCGGCCTGGAACTGGGCGACGCCCACGTTATAAGGAACGCCGGCGGGCGGGTCTCCGAAGACGCCATCCGCTCGCTCGTGATCTCCCAGCGCCTCCTGGGCACCCGGGAGGTCGTCGTAATACAGCACACCGACTGCGGCATGATGACCTTCAAAAATGAAGACCTGGTAGCGAAGGTCCGGGAGGAGCTGGGGGCGGACGCCTCGCATATGGACTTCCTGCCCTTCTCCGACCTGGAGCAGAGCGTGCGCGACGACGTGCGAAAGCTCCGGGACTCAGACCTTATCCCCGACGACATCACCCTCGTGGGCGCCGTCTACGACGTGGAGAGGGGCGAGGTTCGTGAGGTCTTGCGGGCCTGAGGGGACTATACGTTGGCCGCGTTACGAAAACTCCGTTTCCGGGCACAATATTAGGGACGTTCTTCGGGTAGACCGGGAAAAGGAGGATAACCCTTGGACACTACGACGCTGGTGATCATCATCGTGGCGGCCGCCGTGGTAATCGCCCTGATCGCGCTGTTCTTCTTCCTGCGCGGTAGCGGGGACGGCGAACAAGAGGAGCACGAGCGCGAGCGGGAGCAGGAGCGCGAGAGCCGGCGGGAGCGGGCCCGGGAGGAGTTCGGGCCAGAGTACGAACGCGCGGCGCGGGAGCGCGGCTCGGAGGATGAGGCCGCCGAGGAGTTGCAAGAGCGCCGCGAGAAGGTACGCCGCGAGACGGAGCCGCTCTCCGACGAGAGCCGCCAGCGCTACGAGGGCCGCTGGGAGGAGGTCGAGCAGGTCTTCGTGGACAACCCGGCGCGCTCCATAGAGATGGCCGACCGGACGGTCTCGGACCTCATGGAGGAGCGCAAGTTCGTCGCGGACGTCGCCCAGGACGACGCGGAGACGGAGAAACGTCTGGGCGTGGCCTACCCGGACGTCGCCGACGACTACCGGGAGGCGCGCAGGATGCGGGCCGGCATGATCGGCCGCGCGGACGACAGCGGTGAGGCGCGGGACGGGGACGCGGAAGGGCATTCCGAGGGCTCCGACCAGGGCTCCCGCGGGGAAGACGACACCGAGACCCTGCGGCAGGCGCTGCGTAAGTACCGGACGGTGTACAAAAAGCTGATCGAAGGTTAGCGAAGGTTAGAGAAAGCCCGGCGAACGTCGCCGGGAGCATCCGCCGTATAAAAAATACGGGCAGAGGTTTCGAGCCGACGGGCAGGGGTGATGCACAGTGGCGGAGAACCTGGTCACCAAGATACTCAAGGAACACCTGATCAGCGGCGAGCTGGAGCCCGGCGAGGAGGTCGGGCTCGGCATAGACCAGACGCTGTTGCAGGACGCCACGGGGACGATGGCGTGCCTCCAGTTCGAGCGGATGGGGGTAGATAGGGTCCAGGTCCCCTTCGCCGTACAGTACGTGGACCACAACATCATCCAGCTCGACCACAAAAACCCCGACGACCACCGCTTTCTGCAGGCGTTCGCGGCGAAGTACGGCATGCGTTACAGCCGGCCCGGCAACGGCATCTGCCACTACCTGCACGTCGAGCGCTTCGCCAAACCCGGGGCCACCCTTATCGGGGCCGACTCCCACACCACGACCTCGGGGGCGGTGGGCTCCATCGCCATCGGGGCCGGCGGGCTCGACGTGGCTCTGGTCATGGCCGGCAGACCCTTCGAGACGCCCGCGCCCAAAGTGGTCGGCGTCGAGGTCACCGGCGAGTTCCCCGGCTGGGTTACTCCTAAAGACGTGATCCTGGAGCTGCTCCGGCGGCGGGGCGTGAGCGGCGGCCTGAACCGCATCTTCGAGTTCTACGGACCGGGACTGGAGAACATAGACATTACGGGACGGATCACGATCTGCAACATGATCGCCGAGCTGGGCGCGACCACCGGCGTCTTCCCCTCCGACGATAGGACCCGCGAGTGGATGGAGGCCCAGCAGCGTCCGGACGACTTCCGGGCGCTGGCCGCCGACGAGGGCGCGGACTACGACGAGCACGAGCACGTAGACCTCTCCGAGCTTGTCCCGCTTATCGCGCAACCCCACTCGCCGGGCAACGTGGTGCCCGTGGAGGAAGTGGCCGGCACGAAGGCCGCCCAGGTCTGTATCGGCAGCTCGGTCAACTCCGGCTTCGAGGACCTGGCGGTGGCCGCGGCGGTTTTGCGGGGCGAGGTGGTCCATCCCGGCGTCGTCATGACCGTCACGCCGGGGAGCCGCCAGATCCTGGACTCCATCGCCCGGTCCGGCGTGTACTCGGACCTGGTGCGGGCCGGGGCCCGAATGCTGGAGCCCGTCTGCGGGCCGTGCGTCGGGATGGGCCAGGCCCCGCCGTCGGACGCCGTGAGCGTCAGGACCTTCAACCGCAACTTCCCCGGCCGCTCGGGGACGCAGACGGACCAGGTCTACCTCACCACCCCGACGGTGGCGGCGGCTACCGCGCTGCGGGGCGTTATAACCGACCCGCGCGATCTGGGCGACTACCCGGACCTGCCCGAAGCGCCGGTGGAGCCCGCGGTGGATGACCGCCAGATCCTGGAGCCCGCGCCGGAGGACGAGGCGGCGGGCATCGAGATACCGCGCGGCCCCAACATAAAGCCGCCGCCGGAGCCCGAGGAACTGCCGGACGACCTCTCGGCCACCGTGACCATCGTGGTCGAGGACGACGTCTCCACCGGCGACCTGGCCCCCGACGGCGTGGAGGTCATGTCGTTCCGCTCCAACGTGCCGGAGATCGCGAAGTTCACCTTTCGCCGCTTCGACCCCGAGTACCACGAGAAGGCGCAGGAGATGGCGCCGGGCATTATCGTGGGGGGCGAGAACTACGGCCAGGGCAGCAGCCGGGAGCACGCCGCGCTCGCGCCGCTGCATCTCGGCATCCGGGCGGTGGTCGCCAAGAGCTTCGCCCGCATCCACCGCCGCAACCTGGTCTCCCAGGGCATCCTGGCGCTGGAGTTCGAGGACGGCGGAGACTACGAGAAGTTCGAGCAGGGCCAGGAGTGGGAGCTGCCGGACATCCGCCGGCGCCTGGAGGACGGCGACGAGAAGGTGAAGGCCCGCCGGGACGGCGAGGAGGTGACGCTGCTCGCCAACCTCTCGGAGCGGGAGCGCAGGATCCTGCTGGACGGCGGCATCCTGCGCCAGCTACGCCGGGAGCAGCAAGAGGCGCCCGCCACCGGCAGGCACGAGCCCGAAAGCGCCGAGGCCCGCAACGCCGGAGACCGCCCGAACCCCGAGGCGCCAAGGGGCTAGAAACAGAAGATCTCTATCGCCGGGTTCCCCGTCCCGTCATGCGATCACCGGCCACCAGTAGAAGACTATGTACGCTCCGGCCACCGCCAGCAGTACCCCGGAGAGAAGCCGGACGTAAGGCACGGCGCTGCGGACCCGGGAGACCACCCCTTTCTTGAAAAACGCCAGGGCCAGGGTGAGGACCAGCAACACCGAGGCCATGCCCAGACCATAGCTCGCGAACTGTACCGTCCCCGATACGAAGCTGCCGCTGGTAAAGCTGGTCCCCATCACCGCGAGGAACACCGGCAGGGTGCAGCTTAGCGAGGCCAACCCGTAGGCCAGACCGAAAAGGAAAAAACCCCGAACGCCCACCGAGGTGGGGTCTCCAACGCGCGCGGCGAGACGCTCGAAGGCGCCGGTGTAGAACGTACGACCGGCTAGCACCCAGAGCCCCATCAATACGAGCGCCACGCCGATAACCGTACCGACCCAGGGCATCGCGCCCAGGAGGGCGTTCCCGCCGGACGCGACGACCACGCCGGCCAGCCCGAAAAGCAGGATAAAGCCCAGGGAGACCACGCCCCCGATCAGGACCGCCCGGAACGCCCGGCCCGCGGCCGGGCGTTTCTCGAAGCCTTCCTCCTGGCTGCCGAGGTAGAGTGAGAGGTAGGCGGGCAGCATCGCGAAACCGCAGGGGTTGACCGCCGCCACGATGCCCGCGCCGAAGGCGAACCCGAACGGGAGCAACGCGCCGAGGCTCGTCAACCACTGGGTAAAGAATTCCTGGAGCCCGGTCACAGCACGCTTTCCAGCGTTGCCCGTATCGTCCCGGCGTCCGTGATGGCGACGTCCCGGAAGACCTCCTCCCCGGCTTTGTCGAGGATGATGGTGGTCTCCAGAGCGCTCGCCCCGAACCTCTGGGCTATATCTCCTCCGTCGAGTACGGTAGGCAAGGGCTCGGTGATACCGGCCTGGTTGTTGAACGCCTCGATGGACTGCTCCGTTTCAAACGGGTCGATGGATATCATCAGCATGTTGAGCCCACGATCCTCGTAGGCCGGGAGGATCTCGGACCACGTCCGAGCTTCCTCCATGCACCGCGGTCACCAGCCCGCCATGAAAAACAGCGCCGTCACCTCCCCCTGGCCTATGCTGACCTCCTCGCCTCCGATCGTGGTGACGACCAATCCGGAAGGGTCTTCTTGATCCGAACCAGTCCCCGGCTCGTCTTCAGCGGCTCCGTTATCGGCCGGGGCTGGGTCCGCGCCCTCTGTCGCAGCCTCCTCCGAAGCGGTCTCCTCGGGTGCGGCCTCCTCCGGAACGGTCTCCTCGGGTGCGGCCTCCTCCGGAACGGTCTCATCCGGGGTGGCCTCTTCGTCGGCGCTACCGGGGGTGGTAGCCTCCTGGGTTTGGGGTTCGGGCGAGTCCGGGCGTTCGGCCTGGCCGGCATCGTCGCCGCAAGAAGCCAGAACGAACATCGTCGCCAGGAGCAACATTAACGTCAGGGATCGCTTCATCCTCACCTCTCGTTTTGGGGGTCGTAGACTCGCGTTTCGGGCCGGAAGGCGGCCCAGGAGAACCAGAAGTGGTCTATGCTCACGACGGGCTCCAGCCGGCTACCCGCTAGCTCTCCGGCTACGGCTTCACCGAGCACGTTCCATTCGCTGCCGGTCTCTTTGTCGAGTATAGTGCCTCCTTCGGAACGGAAAGTGAGCGTCCTGCCGTCGGCCTCTCTGGAGAACGCGTTTGCGGAGCCCACGTCCCGGCCCGCGTCTATAGAGCCTTCATCCAGGGCTGAGGCGGTTCCCTCTTGCCAGAAAACAGCCACGGGCTCCCCGGCCACGGTGTCGTTTACGGCGCGGTGTTCGCTGAGGACCCCGTAAGGGTAGGCGACGGCTTCCTCGGGGGCGTCCACGGTTATGACGCGCGCCATGGGCGGTAGATCGCCCGGGGTGTCCGGCCCGTCGTAGAGGAACGGCGAGGAGTCTACGTCATCGTAGCCGGCGTAGGGGTTGCGCCCGTAGTCGCGGTTGAAGCCGGTCTCCCGCGAGAGGACTTCGGCGTCCGGGTGGGCGGCTCGGACTTCGTCCCAGGATACGATAGGAGAAGGAAGGGTTTCGAGCTTCTCGCCGTTAAGCTCTCCGGCGATGGCCTCGCCCGTGGCCTGCTGCCACCAGCTCTCGGTCTGGCGGTCGTACATGATCAGGTTAGAGAACCTCAACCTCCCGGTGGTGCCGAAGTCCAGTTCCCGGCCCTCCACGGTCCTCTCGAAGGTAATGGCCGTGTTGCACAGCGGACAGAAGGTCACGGACACAGGGATGCCGCCCACGGTGTCGTTGACGATCTCGTGCCACACGATCAACTGGATGGGGTACGCTCGGACCTCGCCGGCCACTTGCAAAAGGATCACCGGCTCCCGGCCTTCGAGCCACCGGTCCGCCTCCGAAACACCGGCGAAGCGCGGCTTGTCGATGGCGGGTATGCCGTCTTTGGGCGGGCCTCCGGAGCGTATCTCCTCGTAGGATACGCTGTGCCGGTTGAAATCCGTGTCGAACTCCCGCTCGGCTCCGGATGGCGGTTCTTCGGCGGTCGTGGTCTGTCCTCCGGGGGTAACGCCGGAGCCGGCTCCTTCCTCACCGGATGAACCGCAGGCTGGTAGAAGCAGCATCGCGGCAACGGCGACCATCGCCGCCACGAGGACGAACGGGCTTCTCGAAGCCACTACTCCCACCGTATAGCCACCTCATCTCACGAGCCGGACGGCTGAACCCTGCGCTTTGAACGTTCAGCCTCTTTGCATAACCTCTCTGCTGTTTCTACTGACTGCCCGCGGTCCAGATTTCTTACGGAAAGCCGCGTTCGTAACCGCCCGGGAAAACCTGGTGAAAGACGGGCGGGGGACGAAGTAAGAAATCCCCACCTTGCTCGATCAGTGTGAGAGAAAGGCGAAATGGCACGGTTGACGCAAATGTTTACCAGGTGTTCATGCGAAACGTCGGACAACCAACGAAGGAGGAGATCTCTGTGGAAGCACTGGATCCGGTAGCACGGTACGCGCACTGGGCCCTGCGCCTGGCGTTGGGTAGCGTGTTTCTCTACCACGGCCTGGAGAAGCTGTTCGCCCTGGGCCCGACGGCGGAGATGATGGGGATGCCCGTGTTCGTGTTGTTGCTGGTCGCGCTGGCGGAGACGGCGGGAGGAGCGCTAATTCTCCTGGGCGGTGTGTTGTACGATTGGATGACGCGGCTCGGGGCGCTCCTGATCATCCCGGTGATGATCGGCGCGATCTCCCTGGTCCACTGGGGGCAGTGGAGCTTCGTGCCCTCCGAGACTCATCCCATGGGCGGCATGGAGTTTCAGGTTACGCTCATACTCATCTCCCTGTACTTCCTACTGAAAGGCAACGGGGTCAACAACGCGGGCGCGCCAAAGACCAGCGGCTAGAATCGGGGCACAGAAATCATCTCGCTTCCCGGTCCGGGTGGTTGGGTTTCCCGGGGGCCAGGAGCGTAGCGAGCAGCAGGGTTACCCCGACGACTATCGCGATGTCCGCGGCGTTGAAGATGGGCCACTGCCGGAGGGGCCAGAACTGCAGGTCCAGGTAGTCGGTTACCTCCCCGGCGGCGAGACGGTCGAAGAGGTTACCGGTGGCGCCTCCCAGGATCAGGCCGCACCCCAGCGCCGTTAGCCGGGACGGCGGGCTGGCGAGCAGCATCCAGAACACGACCACCAGGGCCAGAAAGCTACCCACGAGGAGCACGAGTTGGTTGTCGCCCAGGATGCCGAACGCGCCCCCCGGGTTCTTGACGTAGGTGAGCCAGATGACGCCGTCCAGCACGACAACGCTCTCGCCGAGCCTCATCGAGCCCTCTACGGCGCGTTTGGATACCTGGTCGATGGCGAACACGGCGAGGGCGAGGGAAACGGCGAGCAGAGAGCCGGCCCGGCGGCTCAAGCCGGGTCCCCCGGTCCCGGAGGCCCCAGGGCGTCTTCGGTGCTGTCCTGGCGCTTTTTGATCCGGACGACGACGTTGGATTTGCGGATCATGAGCAACAGCGCACCGCCGCTGAGCGCGGTAAAGACCAGTCCTCCCACGGGATCGAACACCGGGTATCCGAGGGTGAGGTTCATGCCGATGCCCCAGGTGGCCGCCCAGGAGAGCGGCCAGGAGAGCGCCACGACCGGCGGCCACAAAGCGGAGAACCAGAGGTACTCGCGCAACACGGACCACTGCGCCAGCCCCACGGCGACGCCCGCCGACAGACCGATAACCAGCAGGTCACCGATCTCCGCGCCACCACCCGTCAGCAGGAACCCCACGGTGTTGCCCAGCGTCAAGCCAGAGATGGTAGAGAGGATCCAACCCAACCCCATGACCAGGTGGCGGCGCAGGATCACGAGCTGCGCTGCACCGACCAGCGCGCCCGCGAGCGCCCCGCCGAGCGCCGCCGGCAGCACCCCGTTCATCGGGCCTACAAAGGAGATCGTGGCGATACCGCCGAGCGGGAAGCCCACGAAGGTGAGCATCCACTCGGCGAAAAAGCGGTTCTCGTTGATCTGCGGGGTGTCGTCGCTCACGGGTTACTTACCTCCGTGGGTAGCAGGTAATATCAACCGGCCGCCGGCGCCTCGGCCGCGCCCTGGACGTGCGGCGTAAAGCCCGCGAGCGGGACCGGGGGGTTGAACCGTTCGAGCGAGACGACCCGAAAGCCCGTCTCCTCGATGGCGGCCACGGTGTCCCGGTTGGGATGGCACCCGGCCAACAGCCGCCGCCAGAGCGGCTCGATCCGGTCCTGCCAGCGGGCTGTACCGCCCTCCGCCCGCACGTGCTCGATAAACAGCAGCCCGCCGCCCGGGCGCAGTACTCGCCGGACCTCGGCGAGCGCCGCCCGCTGGTCCGGCACGGTGCACAGCACCAGCGTGGCGACGACCGCGTCGAAGCTGCCGTCTGCGAACGGCAACGCCTGGGCGTCGGCGTCGGAGACCTCGACCGGCACCCGGGCTTCGGCCAGCCTGGGCCGCAGCTTCTCGCGCATGTAAGGGTCGGGCTCGGAGACGACTAGGCGCTCCAGGTTCCGGTAGTAGGGCAGGTTGGCGCCGGTGCCGCCCCCGATCTCCAGCACCGCGCCCCGGGCTTCGGAGAGCAACCGGGCGCGCCGCTCGCCCATGTAGGCTCTCTCGGCCGCCGCGCCCAGCCGGTCGTAGAGGGCGGCGAAGAGCCGGTGGCCTTCGGGTTTTCTCGCGGAGCAGCGCATCTCCCCGATTGTAGACCAAAGGGGCGTGGTTCCCACGGACCATACACATTCCATCCCGAGACCGATGGCGGAACAGGGGTCCCGGCGTACGCTCTACTCGCAGGCCGCTGGAGACAGAGAAGGAGCGAAGATGCAGACAGAACAGCGTAGAGCAGAGCAAGAAGAGGGTTACGGGTTGGCGAGAGAACCCGCGGCGGTGATGAGCCCCCAGGACGAGCGGACGTGGTCGGTGCTCGCGCACCTCTCCATCTTTCTGAACCTGCTGACCGGGTTTCTCGGGCCTGTGGCGTCTCTGCTGGTCTGGTTCTTCTACCGGGACCGCTCGCAGAAGGTGGCCTTCCAGGCGCTACAGTCGACGATCTATCAGGGAGCCTGGATCGTCATACTCGCCGCCGGGTGGGCCATAACGGGCCTGCTGACCTTTATCCTCATCGGCTTCCTGCTCGTGCCCGGCATGGCGCTTATCAGCGTGTTTCCCTTTGCCCACTCCGCGTACGCCGCCTACCGGGTGAGCCGGGGTGAGAACTACCGCTACCCCTGGGTGGCGGACCTGATCGAGGACCGCGCGTAGTATTCCCGGGAGGCGACGCCGAGGCCCCGGCCTTTATCTGGCCGGGGCTTTTTCTTTCTTTTCTTCTTTGTCGGGACGTAGGTCTCGGGTCCCGGTCAGATTCGTACCGCAGCCCGATGCCCGTTGTCCGCAACCCCCTTACAGTTGCTGCGTAACCTGTATGCGAGCGAGGAGGTTCCCATGACCGGAAAGAGAGGCACCGCTGTGAGAGAAGGATCGGAGACGAGGCCGGTGGAGGACCGTTCGAACGGCTCGATCATCGAGGCCCGGGGAGCGCAGAAGGTCTACGACACCGGCGAGATCAAGGTCCACGCGCTCAAGGGGGTGGACCTCTCGATCCGGCGCGGCGAGATGGTCTCCGTTATGGGGCCTTCGGGTTGCGGTAAGACGACGCTCCTCAACTGCCTCTCCGGCCTGGACGGGCTGGACGGTGGAGAGGTCCTTATAGAAGGCGAGCCCCTGAGCAAGATGTCCGACAGGAAACGCACCCGCTTCCGGGCGGAGAAGATGGGCTTTATCTTCCAGTCGTACAACCTGATACCGGTGCTCTCCGGCGTGGAGAACGTGGAGCTGCCGCTGCTGGTGGCCGGAGTGAAGCCCCGGGAGGCCCGCCGCCGCGCTCACGAGGCGCTGGCGCTGGTGGGGCTCGACGACCAGGCCGGGAAGCGTCCGGCGGAGATGAGCGGCGGCCAGCAGCAGCGGGTCACGGTGGCCCGGTCGCTCGTGAACGAGCCGGCCATCGTGTGGGGCGACGAGCCCACCGGCGCCCTCGACTCCGAGACCTCCAGCGAGATCATGGACCTCCTGGTCGAGCTTAACGAGGAGCGGGAACAGACCTTCGTCCTGGTTACCCACGACGCCTCGGTCGCCCACCGGGGTCACCGCATAATCCGCATGCGCGACGGCCTTATCGAGAGCGATCGGGCCAACGGAGAGGAAAGCTAAGATGGACACCCTCTTCGGCGTACCCGTAGACCAGCTGATGTGGATCCTCCTGGCCGTCTTCGGGGCCGGGGCTGCGGTCATGATCCTGTCGGCCGTCCGCAACCGGGTGGCCTTCAAGATGGCCGTCCGCAACATCCCGCGCCGCAAGGCCCAGTCGGGTCTGATCGTGCTCGGCTTGATGCTGGCGACGCTCCTCTTTTCGGCCTCCTTCACCACCGGCGACACCCTGACGGAGTCGCTCCGCACCCAGGCCCTCGACGAGATCGGGCAGGTCGACGTGGTCCTCGCGAAGGACGCGCCGGAGCCCGAGGGAGAGTTCGGCCCCGGCGGACCGGGCGGGCGCGGGGCGTACTTCGACGAGGCCGTCCTCGACGAGACGCGCGAGGCGCTCGCCGGCCGTGAGGAGGTGGCGGGCGTCGCGCCCCTGGTGGCCGAGACCGTGCCGGTGCTCTCTTCGGGAGATGCCCTGAGCGAGCCGGCGGTCGACGTGCTCGGCCTGGACCCGGACGCGACGCGGGGCTTCGACCGGCCCACGGGAGCCTCGGGGAATACGCTCGCCGTAGGCGACCTCGGAGAGAACGAGGTCTACGTCAGCGACGAGACTGCCGGCCGGCTGGACGTAGAGGCTGGAGACGAGGTCCAGGCCGTCCTCGGCCCGCAGCCCACGGAGTTCACGATTGCCGGCGTTTACACGGAAGGCGCCAACCCGGCCGCCGAGACCTCGCTGGTCATGCCGCTGGAGCGGCTCCAGGAACTTACTGGCAACGAGGGCCGCATAAACAACGTCATCATCACCCACGAGGGGCCCGCGGTCGAGGGCGGTGCGCCCACGGACGGGACCGTGGACGCGCTGGCGCCCGTCCTGACGGCCAACGACCTGGAGGCGGATCCGGTCAAAAAAGACGCGCTAGAGCAGGCCGACGAGACCGGCGAGCAGTTCTCCAGCATCTTCCTGCTTTTCGGCCAGTTCTCGATCGCGGTCGGGATACTCCTCATCTTCCTGATCTTCGTGATGCTCGCCGCCGAGCGCAAGCGCGAGCTGGGCATCGCCCGCGGGGTCGGGATGCAGCGCGGGCATCTGGTTCGGATGTTCGCCTTCGAGGGCGCCCTCTACGCCCTCGCGGCCGCGGCCCTCGGCAGCCTGCTCGGGGTCGCGGTTGGCTGGGCCATGGTGCGGGTTATCGGGCGGGCGTTCGCCCAGTTCGACGGCTCCGGGATGGAGATCTCCTTCGCCGCCAACCCCGCGAACGTGGTAATCGCGTTCACGCTCGGCATGGTGCTGACGTTCCTGATCGTGCTGGTCTCCGCCTGGCGGGTGAGCCGGATGAACGTCGTGCGGGCCATCCGCGACATCCCCGAACCGGACCGCAAGGGCCGCAGCGTGCGGGGCGTCCTTTTGGCGGTGTTCGTACCTGTCGTGGGCGCGCTGGCCTTCTGGCAGGGGGCGCAGGCGGAGCAGGCCGGGCTGTACCTGTTCGGCATCTCGCTCGTCGTCATCGGGGCGGCGCTTCTGGCCCGCATCGTCCGGGTGCCGGACCGCATTTCCTTCACGGTTGCGGGGCTGGCCCTGGTCGGGCTGTGGGTCTCGCCCTTCGACCTCGGGACGGACGGTATGGCCCAGGGCATAGACCTGTTCTTTGTCTCGGGCATCATGATCGTTATCGGCGGGGTGTGGGTGGTGATCTACAACTCCGACCTGCTGCTGCGGGCCATCGTCGCGGTGTTCGGGCGCATCCGGGGGCTGCCCCCGGTCCTCAAGGCCGCCGTTTCATACCCGATGCAGAACCGCTTCCGCACCGGCATGATCCTGGCCCTGTTCTCCCTGGTCATCTTTTCGCTGGTGACGATGAGCTTTATCAACAAGTCCGTGGCCAGCATCTTCGAGGACACCGACCGGCTCTCCGGCGGCTTCGAAATTCGGGCTTCGGGTTACGCCGCCCCGGTCCCCGACATGCAGCAGGCGCTCCGGAACGCGGAGGAAGTCGACCCGGACGACATCACCGGCGTCGGCAGCGTCTACGGTCTGCCCACGGAGGCCAAACAACGAGGCACCGAGCGCGAGGTGCGGGACCTCTTCGTGCAGGGTGTGGACGAGGGCTACGCGCAGAGCGTGGGCTACGGCTTCAAGACCACCGCCGCGGAGTTCGGCTCGGCGGAGGAGGTCTGGACGGCACTCCGGGAAGAGGAGAACCTCGCGGTGATCTCCGCCGCCCTCGCGCCGACCCGCAGCAGCTTCGACTTCGGCGGGCCGGAGCCGCCCATAGAGCTCTCGGGCTTCTACCAGGAGGACGCCGCGCTACCGGACGACCTGTACATCCGGGTCGAAGGCCCGAACGGCGGCGAGGTCCGGGACCTGCGCGTGATCGGGATCGTGGAGGACACGGCTTTCTACGTCGGGGACGTCACGACTTCCCGGGCGACGCTCGAAGGGATCTCCGGCGCCCCGCTGCCACCGCAGAGCTACATGTTCGACCTGGCCGACGGCGCGGACGCCGCCGCGACGGCCCGGGACATAGAAAGGGAGTTCGCGCAGAACGGCCTGCAGGCAGCCGTACTGCAGAAAGAGATAGACGACATAGCCGCGGCCAACACCATAATCAACGACCTGCTGACCGGCTTTATGGCCCTGGGCCTGCTGGTTGGGATAGCTGCTCTGGGCGTGATCGCCGCCCGCTCCGTCGTGGAGCGGCGGCAGCAGATCGGGGTGCTCCGCGCCCTGGGCTTCCAGAAGGGACAGGTGCGCCTGGCCTTTTTGCTGGAGTCCTCGTTTATCGCGCTGCTGGGCATAGGCCTCGGTATTGCGCTGGGGGCGGCCCTCTCCAACGAGGTCATAAACAGCCTCACCGAAGATCTCGCGGGGGCCAGCTACCAGGTCCCGTGGACCACGCTCGCCCTGATCGTGGCGCTCGCCTACGGGGCCTCGCTCCTGACCACCTTCCTGCCCGCCCGGCAGGCTTCGAGGGTCTATCCGGCCGAGGCCCTGCGCTACGAAGAGTAGGCAACCTCGCACAGGGGGTTCGCCGGTGCTGGCGAACCCCTTTTCGTCCTCCGGGACTACTCCAGCTGCGTCTCCGGAACGATGCGGTTCCGGGCGGCGCGGGGTAGAGTTAAGTCATGAAGCGGAGCATCTTCTCTCTGCGGCGGCTGCGCTGGAAGCTGACGTTCAGCTACACGCTGGTCACGGTCGTGGCGTTGTTAGCCCTGGAGCTGTTGCTGGTGGCCGCCCTGATCGGCTTTCTCAACTCGCCGCTGTTGCCGCGTCTTATCGCCCAGCAAATAAGGGACGAAGGCGCGCCGCGGCTGGAGGAGCCGCTAAACCAGACGCCGCCCGACGTCGAAGTCCTGCGGGAAGAGCTGAACTGGCTGGCCGAGGGTTCGGACGTGCGGGGGGCGGATCAGGCCCCGCGGCAAGAGGATGGCATCGGGGTCCGGGTCAGCCCAGACGAGGGCACCCTGTTCGTGCTGGACGACCAGCGCCGCCTGCTGGTCTCGGTGCCCGAGCTGGAAGACTTCCCCGAGGGGGAACGCTTTGAGGCCGCCCGCATCCCTGGTCTGGAACCGCTGCTGGATAAAGGCTACAGCGGCGTGGAGAACTCCGGCGAGCTCTCGTCCAACACCCCGGAGCGCCGGGTGCTCACCGTCACGCCGATACAGGGCGAGGGCGGCGAGGTAGCCGGGTTGCTCGTGGGAACCCTGCGGATGCCCAACCTCACGGGGCCGCTCCTGATAGCGGTGGGCGTCAGCGCGATCGCGCTCACCATACCGGCGGCCATCCTGGGCACGCTCTTCGGCTTCGTGACGGCCTGGGGCCTAACCCGGCGGCTCCAGCGGCTCGCCCGCGCCGCCCGATCCTGGAGCCGGGGCGACTTCTCGGCGCAGGTCCGGGACCGCTCCAGAGACGAGCTCGGCCAGCTCTCGCGGGAGCTGAACAGCATGGCCGAGGACCTGGAGGCCCTGATGCAGGCCCGCGGGGAGCTGGCTACCATGGAGGCCCGTAACCGCTTTGCCCGCGACCTGCACGACTCGGTCAAACAACAGGTGTTCGCCACGTCGCTGCAGATCGCCACGGCCCGGTCCCTCCTCCGGCGCGACGAGGAGGCCGCCGAGGAGCACCTAGCCCAGGCCGGCGAACTGGTGCGCCAGGCGCAGAAGGAGCTGAACGTCCTGATCCACGAGATGCGCCCGGCGGCGCTGGAGGGCCGGGGTCTGCCGAAGGCGTTGCAGGAGTACGCCGCCAAGTGGTCGGAGGGGGCCGAGATCCCCGCCGAGGTCCACGTTCGGGGCGAGCGGGAGGTGCCGCTGGAGATCGAGCAGGCCGTGTTCCGCGTCGCCCAGGAAGCCCTGGCGAACGCCGCCAAGCACAGCAAGGCAGAAAGCGTGGAGGTGGACCTGATCTACACCCCCGACGACCTGACGCTCCGCGTCGCCGACGACGGCCGCGGCTTCGAGCCCGCCGAGAACCCCGGGGAGGGCTTCGGCCTGCAGAGCATGCGCGAGCGGGCGCTCAGGCTCGGCGGCCGCGTGGGCGTAGACAGCGCGCCGGGCAAGGGCACCCGCATAACCTGCACCGTTCCGCTCACAAAAGCTGTGGCCGAAGAAAGGAACTGAAAGTCGTGGAGAAGACCGGCGACCAGATAACCGTCCTCCTGGTGGACGACCACGCGCTCGTGCGCCAGGGGGTGCGGGCGTTCCTCGAAACGCAGCCGGACATCACCGTCGTCGCCGAGGCGGGCGACGGTGAGGAAGCCGTCCGGTGCGCCGCCGAGTACGCCCCAGACGTGGCGCTGATGGACCTGATCATGCCCGGCATGGACGGCGTGGAGGCCACCCGCCGCCTGACCGCACGCTCCCCGCGCACGAACGTCGTGATGCTCACGAGCTACCACGATGACGAGCACGTCTTCCCCGCTATAAGGGCCGGGGCGCTCTCCTACGTGCTGAAGGAGATCGGCCCCGAAGAGCTGGCCGACGCGGTCCGCAAGGCCGCCGCCGGGGAGGCGGTGCTGCACCCGCGGGTGGCGGCCCGCGTCGTGCGGGAGCTGCACGGCGCCCGGCGCGACGCGCCCAACGTCTTCCACGAGCTCTCCGACCGGGAGATGGAGGTGCTCAAGCTCATAGCCGAGGGGTTGGGCAACGCCGAGATCGCGCAGCGCCTCTACCTGAGCGAGAAGACCGTCAAGAGCCACGTCTCCAATATCCTCGGCAAGCTGCACCTGGCCGACCGGACCCAGGCCGCCGTCTACGCCTGGCGCGAGGGCGTAGTCCGCCGCGGCTGAGACGAGCAAGCGAAGCTCGCGTGTTGCTACGAGTTCTGGTGTCTCCTCCAAAGATCGTTCGTGGTGCTCGGTTCGAAAAAACAAACCAGGAACGACCTAGAGTGTACTCATGAGTCGTGGTCGAGAAAGCTTTCAGTATCGCTTTTTGGCGGGAGAACGTAGCGGAATGCTCCTGACGCTCTTGCTGCTGCACGGTACGGGAGGCGACGAGAACTATATGATCCCTCTGGGCCGCGCGCTGTCTGGAGAAGCGGCGCTGCTGAGCCCGCGGGGCACGGTAGTAGATGCCGGGAAGGTGCGCTTTTTCCGTCGGTTAGCAGACGGAGCGTCCGACCTGGAAGATCTAAAGGAGCGTACACACCAGCTGGCAGATTTCATAGAGCGGGTTGCGGTAACGCACGGATTTGAGCCGGCCAGGCTCTTCGCCGTTGGCCTCTCGAACGGGGCTGACATAGCGGCGAGCTTGCTGCTCTCGAGGCCAGGGCTTTTGCGGGGCGCGATCCTCTTCAGGCCGATGGTGGTGCCGAGGCCGCAGGTGTTGCCGGATCTCTCCAGCCTTCCAGTCCTCATATCCGCCGGGATCACGGACCCGACCTCGAAAAAGGAGCGGGCCCATCAACTCGCGCGCGTCCTCGACGAGGCCGGGGCAGAGGTCTGCTTCCGTTGCTGGCGGGCGGGTCATGATTTGAAGCTGGCCGAGATAAAACAGGCCCGCGAATGGCTCTCCGGGCGGACAAGGGTCTGATTTCAACGTCAGGAGCCGGCGACAGGCTGCAGCGATCGAAGAAAGAAGAAAGCGGAGAAGCTTCAATACTTCCGACCCTCGGTAGGAGCGAAACAAACGAGCGCAAGCGTTTACGCAAAACTTGCTCAACGTTACAATAGCCACAAGCGGGCCTGGAAGAGAAGAGGAGGGAGTAGGCCTATAAGACGAGCATTGCCCCCGGCGGTTCCGAACTCCTGACCGGACAGCTCCACGTATTCTCTAAACGGCAGGACGTATCCGGCAAGACACATCAGGCAAAGGAGACTAGAGGATGGCCCCTGAGTCAAGCAGGTCTTGGTGGCGGAGGTATTTAGAGTTTCCCCTCATCTGGAAGTTCGCTATCGCCCTGGTGCTGGGGGCCGTAGCCGGGTTGGTCGTGGGGCCGCCCATCACGGTGGTAGAGCCTCTGGGAGACTTGTTCTTGCGGCTCTTGCAGATGTTGATCGTGCCGATCGTCCTGTTCACGCTGGTCGTCGGGGTCTCCTCGATCGGCCCGGCGCAGTTCGGGAGGGTCGGCGTCAAGGTTCTGGGCTTCTACGTGGTCACGTCGGTCGTCGCCATAACGGTCGGCCTGTTCATCGCCCTGGCCGTCCAACCTGGAGCAGGGCTGAGTATACCGGAAGGAGCGGGCGAGGAGCCGGAAGAGGCGCCGCCGGTAAGCGAGACGCTGCTCAACATCGTCCCCGAAAACCCCATAGAGGCGATGGCCGAGGGTAACGTGCTGGCCGTGATCTTCTTCGCCGTGGTGGTCGGTATAGCGCTGGGCGTTATGCAGCAGAGCGACAGCGAGCGGTTGCGCGAGTTGAGCCAGCTCACCCGGCGTCTGTTCGAGGCGGGGACCGAGGTCATATTCCTCGTCGTGCGGGGCGTGCTCGAGTACGCTCCCATAGGCATCTTCGCCCTGATCGCGGTTACGCTGGCGGAGACGGGCGTCTCGGCCCTCGTGCCCCTGGCGAAGCTGACGGGGGTCGTGTACGGGGGCATAGCGCTCCAGATCGGCTTCTACGCCCTGGTGCTCGCGCTGTTCGGCGCCAACCTCTGGCAGTTCTTCAGTATGGCGAAAGAGCCTATGGCAACGGCGTTCGTCACGCGCTCCAGCGGCGGGACGCTCCCCGTGAGCGAACAGGCTGCGGAAAAGATGGGCATCAACGAGGGAGTCTACAGCTTCTCCTTGCCGCTGGGGGCGACCGTCAACATGGATGGCACCGCGCTCTACGTCGGTGCCTCGGTAGTCTTCGTGGCGAACGTGGCGGGCGTCGACCTGAGCCTCGGACAGCTCCTCGGGGTCGTCCTGGTGGGCGTGCTGGCCTCCATCGGCACGGCGGGCGTGCCGGGCGCCGGGCTCATCATGCTGTCGCTCGCGATAAGCCAGGCGGGGCTCCCCTTTGCCGCCGTGGCGCTGGTAGCCGGGATCGACGCCATCCTGGACATGGCGCGGACCATGTGCAACGTGACCGGAGACCTCACCGGGACCCGGGTGATCGCGCAGACGGAGGAGGGCATGCTGGAGGAGCCAGAGGCCTCCGCCGCGTAGGCATCAAGGGCGCCAACGGGTTCGTCAGTCGTGGCTGGTGATCAGGCTATCCGTCGGGTAAAACCGGCCGGATCATCTATAATCCACCCAGGGACGCGTACCGGATTCCAGAGAAGAGGGTGCAGAGAACATGGCTAACGATCCTTTCGGCGCAAGCAAGACGCTTTCTACCGGCACGGATGAAGTAGAGGTATACAGCCTCGAGTCGCTGGACGAGCAGGTAGAGGGGGACGTGTTCTCGCTGCCGTTCTCGATCCGGGTGATGCTCGAATCTCTGCTGCGCAACGCCGGCGGCAAGTTTGTCTCCAGGGAGGATGTCGAGGCGCTCGCCTCTTGGCCGGAGTCCGTGGGCGGGGAGCTGGCGTACCTGCCGGCCCGCGTGGTCATGCAGGACTTCACCGGCGTGCCGGCCATCGTGGACCTCGCGGCGATGCGCAGCGCCATGCAAAACGTCGGCGGGGACCCGGGCAGGATCAACCCGCTCGTCCAGACCGACCTGGTTATAGACCACTCGGTGCAGGTGGACGCCTTCGGCTCGCCGATGGCCCTCCAGATAAACGCCGAGCGCGAGTTCGAGCGCAACCGCGAGCGCTACGAGTTCCTGAAGTGGGGCCAACAGGCCTTCGACAACTTCTCCGTCGTGCCGCCCGCCACGGGCATTATCCACCAGGTCAACCTGGAGTACCTGGCCAAGGGCGTCCTCGTAAAGGACGGCGTCGCGATGCCGGATACGCTGGTCGGCACCGACAGCCACACCACCATGATCAACGGCCTCGGCGTCCTCGGCTGGGGCGTGGGCGGCATCGAGGCGGAGGCCGTCACCCTGGGCCAGCCGTACTACATGCTCGTTCCGGAGGTGATCGGCTTCAAGCTGACCGGCGCCCTGCAGGAGGGCGTCACCGCCACGGACCTTGTGCTCACGGTAACGCAGATGCTGCGCGCTCACGGTGTCGTCGGTAAGTTCGTGGAGTTCTACGGCGAGGGCCTCTCCCGGCTGAGCCTCCCGGACCGGGCCACGATCGCGAACATGTCGCCGGAGTTCGGGGCGACGTGCACGTTCTTCCCGGTGGACCAGGAGACGCTGCGCTACCTGCGGGGCACGGGCCGCGACGAGGAGCTCGTCGCGCTCGTGGAGAAGTACCACAAGGAGCAGGGCCTCTGGCGTACGGACGAGACCCCCGAGCCGCGCTTCTCGGAGATTTTGGAGCTGGACCTCTCCACGGTAGAGGCGAGCCTGGCCGGGCCGCGCCGCCCGCAGGACCGGGTCGCCCTCGACGACATGCAGCCCTCCTTCCGGCAGGCGCTGGCGGAGATGGTCGGCATGGACCACCGGCTGGTCAGCAACGGCTCGTCCAACGGCTACGAAGACCCCTACGACGAGGCGGACGCGGAGTCCTTCCCGGCCAGCGACACCCCGAACCCGGACGTGCCGACCCGTCCGCGGCACGAGGCTGAAGCCGCCGAGTCGTTCCCGACGAGCGACACACCGGCCGGCGCAGCGGATGCCACCAGCGAGGGCGAGGCGGACCCGAGTGCCGGCGGCGAGCCGGAGGGCGAGGAGGAGCAGGCCGTCCCGGAGGGCGGCGTCACCGTCACGGTGGACGGTGAGGAACTCTACTTAAAGCACGGCTCGGCGGTAATAGCGGCGATCACCTCCTGCACCAACACCTCCAACCCGTCGGTGATGATGGGCGCCGGGCTGCTGGCGAAAAAGGCCGTCGAGAAGGGCCTGGACGTCGCGCCGCACGTCAAGACGAGCCTCGCGCCGGGCTCGAAGGTGGTGACGGAGTACCTCCAGACCTCGGGCCTGCTCGACCCGCTGGAGAAGCTCAAGTTCGACGTGGTCGGCTACGGTTGCACGACGTGCATCGGCAACTCCGGGCCGCTGGCGGAGGAGATCTCCTCCGCCGTCGAGGAGAACGACCTGGTCGTCGCCGCGGTGCTTTCGGGCAACCGCAACTTCGAGGGCCGCATCAACCCGGACGTGCGGGCCAACTACCTGGCCTCGCCGCCGCTGGTGGTCGCCTACGCGCTCGCCGGGACGGTGGACATAGACTTCACCAGAGACCCGCTCGGCGAGGACCCGGAGGGCAACCCCGTCTACCTCAAGGACATCTGGCCGTCGCAGGAGGAGGTTGCCCGCGAGATCGACAACGCCCTCGACCCGGAGATTTACAAGGAGCAGTACGCCGACGTCTACACCGGCAACCAGCAGTGGAACGAGGTCCAGGTACCGGAGGGCGACCTCTACGAGTGGGACCCGGACTCCACCTACATCCAGGAGCCCTCGTTTTTCAAGGACATGAGCCCCGAGGCCGCAGACCTGGAGGACGTCGAGGGCGCGCGGGTGCTCGTTAAGGTCGGGGATTCGGTCACCACGGACCACATCTCGCCGGCCGGCGCCATCCCGTCGAAGATGCCTGCGGGGCAGTACCTGATCGAGAAGGGCGTGGAATCGCGCGACTTTAACTCCTACGGCTCCCGTCGCGGCAACCACGAGGTGATGGTGCGCGGCACCTTCGGCAACATCCGGCTCAGGAACCAGCTCGTCGACCAGGAGGGCGGCTACACCCGCCACTTCCCGGACGGGGAGGAGACCACGATCTACGAGGCCGCCATGCAGTACCAGGAGGAGGGAGTTCCGCTCGTGGTGATCGGCGGCAAGGAGTACGGCTCCGGCTCCTCCCGCGACTGGGCCGCCAAGGGCACCTTCCTCCTCGGGGTAAAGGCCGTCATCGCCGAGAGCTTCGAGCGCATCCACCGCTCGAACCTGATCGGGATGGGCGTCCTCCCCGCCCAGTTCGCCGACGGCGAGAGCGCCGAGTCCCTCGGGCTCACCGGCGAGGAGTCCTACACCATAACGGGCCTCGGCGCCCTGGAGCCTGGCAAGGAGCTGGCCGTGAAAGCCACCTCCGACAGCGGCGGAGAGACGGAGTTCAAGGTCAAGGCGCGGGTGGATTCGCCGGTCGAGGTCGAGTACCTGCGCAACAGCGGCATCCTGCACACCGTCCTGCGCCAGATGCTCAAGGAAGAAGCGTAGAACAAAGTCTGGAGGGGAGGAGCCCGTGAAGGTACTCGTCACCCGCGAGATCCCCGAGGCCGGGCTCCGCCGCCTCGAAGGCTTCGACGTGACCGTTCTTTCCGAGGAGCCGCCGGAGAGAGCAGACCTCCTCGAAGCCGTCCGCGGCGCCCACGGCATCCTCTCGGTCCTCACCGAGAAGATAGACGCCGAGGTCCTGGACGCCGCTGGCGAGGACCTCGAGGTCGTAGCCAACATGGCCGTCGGCTACGACAACATAGACGTAGAGGCCGCGGAGGAGCGCGGCGTGGCCGTCACCAACACCCCCGGCGTCCTGGACGAGACCACCGCCGACACCGCCTTTATGCTGCTGCTCGCCGCCGCCCGGCGTCTCGGCGAGGGCGAGCGTCTCATCCGCTCCGGCAACTGGCACGCCTGGGGGCCCAAGCAACTCACCGGCCCCGACGTGTGGGGCAAGACTTTGGGCATAATCGGCTTCGGCCGCATCGGGCAGGCCGTCGCCTGGCGGGCGAAGGGTTTCGGCATGGAGGTCCTGTACACCGCCCGCTCCCGCAAGGAAGACGCCGAGAGAGAGCTGGACGCGAAGCTCCGGGACCTGGACGACCTGCTCCGGGAGAGCGACTTCGTCTCCATCCACACCCCGCTGACCGACGAGACCCATCACCTCATAGGTGAGAAGGAGTTCTCCCTCATGAAGCCCACCGCCGTCCTCGTCAACACCTCGCGCGGCCCCGTGGTGGACGAGGCGGCCCTGGCGGAAGCCCTCGCGCAGAAGCGCATCTTCGCCGCCGGCCTCGACGTGTACGAGGAGGAGCCGAAGGTCCACTCGAAGTTCCTTGAACTCGAAAACGTCGTCCTCGCGCCGCACATCGGCAGCGCCTCCATCGAGACCCGCAACCGGATGGCGGAGATTGCGGCGCAGAACCTGCGGGCGGTGCTGGAGGGTAGGGAGCCGGAGAACCCGGTAGAAGGCTAGGGAGGCCATTTGACTACAGAGCACCGCGTCGCCCTCGTGACCGGCGCCGCCCGGGGTATCGGGCGCCGGATAGCCCTCACGCTAGCCGGACGCGGCTACGCGGTCATCGCGAACGACCTCGAAGCGCCGGAGGCTACCGTAGAAGAGCTGCGCCGGGCCGGAGCGCGAGCCCTTTCCGTGCCCGGCGACGTCTCGGACGAGGCTTCGGTGCGGGAGACGGTCCGCCGGGTGCTGGACGAGTTCGGGCGGGTGGACGTGCTGGTGAACAACGCCGGCATCAGCCTGCTACGGCCGGCCGAGGAGACCACCGCTGGCGAGTGGCGGCGGGTGTTGGAGATAAACCTTACCGGGCCGTTCCTCATGTGCCGGGAGTTCGGCAAGCTGATGCTGGAGCAGGGCTCGGGGAGCATCGTGAACGTCAGCTCGGTCGCCGGGCTTCTCGGCGTCGCGGACCGGGCGGCCTACAACGCGAGCAAACACGGCCTGATCGGCCTGACGCGCACCCTGGCCGCCGAGTGGGGCGGGCGGGGCGTCCGCTGCAACGCCGTGTGCCCCGGCTGGGTAAAAACCGAGATGGACGAGGAAGACCAGTCATCCGGCGGTTACACCGACGTGGACATCGAGGGCCGCACCCCTATGGGCCGCTTCGCGACGCCCGAAGACGTCGCCGCCGCCGTGGCTTTCCTGGCCGACCCGCGGCAGAGCGGCTACGTCAACGGCCACACCCTCTCCGTGGACGGCGGATGGTTCGCCGACGGGAGCTGGGAGAGCCTGCGCCACCGCAAGCAGTCTTACTGAATTGATGCTTTGATACGAAGCAGGGTCCGGGAGTTACTTCTAGGTCTGTCCGGTGTGCTCCCGGACGAAGACGGAGCTGGCGAGGGCTTCACCGAAGCTGTGTGACTCGCCGCCCTCGTCTTCGACGGTCGTCACGGAGTCCAGCTCTCTTACCTCCCGCACGGTCAGAAGCCGTCCAGGAACCAGCCCGCGCTCCCCGAGGTAGTCGAGTGCCGAGGCGTCTTCGTCGCTGACCTTGAAGATGCGGACCCGCTGGCCGGCCTGCGCCTCGCTGAGCGGGAACGAGACGTCCGGTTCCAGCACGCCCTCCGCCGTTGGTATGGGCTCCCCGTGCGGGTCCTGGTCCGGATGCCCGAGAAACTCCGCCAGCCGCTGGGTAAACGCGTCGGAGACGGCGTGCTCCAACCGCTCGGCCTCCTCGTGGACCTCCTCCCAGGAGTACCCGAGGTGCTCCAGCAGGAAAGTCTCGATCAGGCGGTGCCGCCGCACCAGCCGCAGCGCCTCCTCTCGCCCCCGCTCGGTCAACGACGCCCCCCGGTAACGCTCGTGTACCACGAGACCCTGCTCCTGCAAACGTCCCAGCATGTTCGTCACCGACGCTGGCGCCACTGAGAGCCGGACGGAGATCTCCTTGGTCGAGGCCGACCCCGTGCCCGCGATCGTCCATATGGCCTTTAGATAGTCGCCTATCGAGGAGGAGAGAGGTGCTGTCGGCGTGGAGTCCCGCATGCCACCGGCATCTTAGCACACCGGCGCATCCAGCCCGCCCCAGACGTTTGGCCACCATGCGACGAAGCTCTTGGTGGTCCGAAAAACAAATTTGCATAAAGCCTTGACATAATTTAGGTTAAACTAATAATATGGGTTAACGAAGATCGCAAACGTGCGGAGGGAGACTATGAGCTTCCGGTTGAAGAGCAAGTCGAAAACTGGTTCAGAGGGTTCGAGGCGCTTTGGTTGGCGGCGCTGGCTGGCGGCGGGCCTCGTGGGGGCTCTGGCGGTGTTTCTGGTGGCGGGTTGCGGTGAGGGGCCGGGTGAGGCGGGGGCTGTCGAGGGAACGGTCGAGGCGACGACTACGACGACCATGATCACGGACCTGGTCGAGCAGGTCGGTGGTGAGCACGTGGAGGTCACCGGGCTGATGGGGCCGGGCGTGGACCCGCACACCTACCGGGCGAGCCAGAGCGACGTGGCGGCTCTGACGGAGGCGGACGTCGTCTTCTACAACGGGCTCTTCCTGGAGGGGCAGATGCAGGACCTCTTCGTGGACGTGGCCGAGCAGACCTCCACCGTCCGGGTAACGGAGGCGGTGCCCGAGGAGCGGCTCCTGGAGAGCGAGGATTACGAGGGGCAGTTCGACCCGCACGTCTGGTTCGACGTCTCGATGTGGCAGATGACCATAGACCCGGTCGTCGAGCAGCTCTCCGAGCTCAAGCCCGACGCTGCGGAGGACTTCGAGCGGCGCGGCGAGGAGTACCGGCAGGAGCTCGAGGAGCTCGACGCGGAGGTGCGGGAGAGGATCTCCTCCATCCCCGAGGAGGACCGGATGCTCGTGACCGCTCACGACGCCTTCCGGTACTTCGGCGAAGCGTACGGCATGGAGGTCGTAGGCGTCGAGGGCATCAGCACCGAGGGCGAGGCCGGAGCCGGAGACATCCGGGAGGTCGTGGACTTCGTGGTCGAGAAGGAGGTGCCGGCCATCTTCGTCGAGGGCAGCGTGCCGCCGCAGAACATAGAGGCCGTGCAGGCCGCTGCCCGGGACCGGGGCTGGGACGTGCAGGTCGCCGACGAGGAGCTCTACTCCGACGCCGGCGGCCCGGAGGGCAGTGGCGCCGAGACCTACACCGGCATGGTGCGGGCCAACGTAGAGACCATCGTGGAGGCGTTGTCGTAGAATGAAGCCCGTCTTGAAGCCTGGCAGAGAGAGAGCCGCGGTCGTGGCCCCGGACGCTACTCCCCTGGAGGTCCGGGGCCTCACGGCCGCTTACCGGGAGAAGCCCGTCCTCTGGGACGTGAGCTTCCACGTGCCCGAGGGACAGCTCGTCGGGATCATCGGTCCCAACGGGGCGGGCAAGACGACCCTGCTGAAGGTGGTGATGGGTCTCATGCAGCCTGCCGCCGGGAGGGTGCGGGTCTTCGGCCAGAGCTTCCAGAAGGCCCGCCGCTACGTCGGCTATGTGCCCCAGCGTGGCAGCGTGGACTGGGACTTCCCCACCGACGCCCTCGACGTGGTGCAGATGGGGCTCTACGGGAAGCTCGGCTGGTTCCGCCGGCCCGGGAAGAAGGAGCGGCGCGTCGCGGAGGAGTGTCTGGAGAAGGTCGGGATGGGGGCGTTCGCGCACCGCCAGATCTCCCAGCTCTCCGGCGGCCAGCAGCAGCGGGTCTTTCTGGCCCGGGCGCTGGCCCAGGACGCCCGGCTCTACCTCATGGACGAGCCGTTCGCCGGGGTGGACTACACGACCGAGCGGGCCATCGTGGGCCTGCTGCGCGAGCTCAAGGCCCAGGGCCGGACGGTCGTCGCCGTCCACCACGACCTCGGGACCGCCGCCGAGTACTTCGACCGGATCGTCATCCTCAACCGCCACCTCATAGCCGAAGGCCCGGTAGGGCGGGCGCTCACCCGCGAGAACCTCGAAGCAGCTTACGGCGGCAGCGGGGCCTTTATCGGCGACCGGTAGGAGAAGATGTTCGAGGTACTCTCGGCCGTCCTCTTCGACTATACCGTGCGCAACATCGCGCTCGGCTCGGCCATACTCGGGGTGGCCGGAGGCGTGCTGGGGTGCTTCGCCGTGCTGCGGCGGCAGAGCCTGCTGGGCGACGCGCTAGCACACGCCACCCTGCCGGGCATCTGCGTGGTCTTCATGCTCACCCAGACGCGGGTCTCCCTCTGGCTCCTGCTCGGGGCGGGGCTCTCGGCGTGGCTCGGCGCGCTCGCCATACTCGCCGTGGTGCGCGGGACGCGCATCAAGCAGGACGCCGCGCTCGGGATAGTGCTCTCGGTCTTCTTCGGCGCGGGGGTGGTGCTGCTCACGCTCATCCAGCAGACCGGGGCCGCGGGACAGAGCGGGATCGACCGGTTCCTCTTCGGGCAGGCGGCCAGCCTCATCCGCAGCGACGTGATCACTATGGGGGCGCTCGCCGGGGCCGCGCTGCTGGTAGTCGGCGTGTTCTACAAGGAGTTCAAGCTGCTCACCTTCGACGGGCCGTTCGCCGCGAGCCTCGGCTTCCCCGTGCGGGCGCTCGACGTGTTGCTCACCTCCCTGATAGTCGTCGCCGTGATAGTCGGCATCCAGGCGGTCGGCGTGATCCTGATGGCGGCCATGCTCATCACGCCCGCCGCGGCCGCCCGGCAGTGGACCGACCGGCTCCCGGCCATGATCCTCATCTCCGCCCTGTTCGGGGCGGGTAGCGGGGTGGCGGGCGCGCTCGTCAGCGCCCTGGGGCCGAACCTGCCCACGGGGCCCCTGATCGTGCTGATCGCCACCGGCGTCTTCCTCCTCTCGCTCCTCTTCGGCGCGAGCCGCGGCCTCCTGTGGAGCCAACTGCGGGAGCGGCGCAACCGGGCGGCGGCCCTGAGCGGGGGCGGGGCGTGAGCGCGGGCTTCGTCATCATCGTGACCGGGATACTGGTCGCCGTGCCGTGCGCCGTGCTCGGGACGCTGCTGGTGCTGCGGCAGATGGCGATGGTCGGGGACGCCATAAGCCACGCGGTGCTGCCGGGGATAGTGTTGGCCTTCTTCCTCTCCGGGTCGCTCGGGCCGCTCGCGGCGCTGGTAGGGGCCGGGGCCTTCGGGCTGCTCACGGCGGTCTTTATCGAGGCGCTGCGGAGCACGGGGCGGGTCAAGGAAGACTCCTCCATCGGCATCGTCTTCACCGCGCTCTTCGCGCTGGGGGCGTTCTTGATCTCCCGCTACGCCGGCAACGTCCACCTCGACCTCGAGCACGTGCTCTACGGGGAGATAGCCTTCGCGCCGCTCAACACGCTCGTCGTGGGGGGCGTAGACCTCGGGCCGCGCACGTTCTGGACGCTCGGGATAGTGACGGTGCTGGCTCTGGGGCTCGTGCTGCTGCTGTACAAAGAGCTGAAGGTCTCGACCTTCGACCCCGGGCTCGCCGTGGCCCTCGGGCTGGCTCCGGGGGTGGTGCACTACCTGCTCATGGGAGCGGTCTCGGTCACGGTGGTCGGGGCGTTTGATGCGGTCGGCGCCATCCTGGTGGTGGCCTTCCTGATCGCGCCGCCCGCCACCGCCTACCTGCTCACCGAGCGCCTCTCTTACATGATGGTCCTCGCGGTGGCGGTGGGGGTAGTCTCGGCGGTGGCCGGTTACTACCTGGCGTACGCCGCCAACGTCTCGATAGCCGGCGCGATGGCCGTGGCCGCCGGGGCGCTCTTCGCCACCGCCGTCCTGGCCTCTCCGACGCACGGGGTCCTGGCTAACGCCGCGCGCCGCCGCCGCAACCGGCGCTCTTTCGCCCGCGGGCTGCTGCTCGCCGGTCTCTCGCGTTCGCGGCGGAGCACCGAGCACGATCTGGCGCACCACCTCGGCTGGGATGGCGAGCGGGTCTCAACGGTTCTCCGGGCTGCCCGGTCCGGTGGCTTCGTGCTCCAGACCGGGAACGGGGAGGTAGTCCTTACCCGCAAGGGCCAGGAAGCCGTCGAGAATCTCTCCAGAGCCCTCCGGTAGAACCAGGGGTCTACTCCCCGAACCAGTCAGATAAAAGGCTGGCTCGCGGCTGACGAGGTTCGTTCGCTTTCCGGTCGGGTTGCATCGTGCTATCAATTAGGGTCGTGCGTGATTCGGACCCAACACCAGACCGGCCGCCAGCGGATGGGCCGCGTTGATCGACCTCTTTGCGGGCCTGCCACCGGTCTTACAGGCGTTTATAGCCACGTTGTTTACGTGGGGAATGACCGCGGCCGGGGCGGCGTTGGTCTTCGGCACCAAGAACGTTCCGCGCAAGCTCCTGGACGCCATGCTGGGCTTCGCGGCGGGGGTCATGATCGCCGCGAGCTTCTGGTCGCTTCTGGCGCCAGCGATAGAGCTCTCCCGGGACCGGGCGCTGCCGGTGTGGATGCCGCCGGTGATCGGGTTTCTCGCCGGCGGTGTCTTCCTGCGGCTCCTGGACCGGCTGCTGCCGCACCTGCACCCCGGGATGAAGATGTCGGAGGCGGAGGGCCCCCACACGAGCTGGCGGCGCAGCGTGCTGCTTGTCTCCGCCATAACGCTGCACAACATCCCCGAGGGCCTGGCCATCGGGGTGTCTTTCGGGGCGGTGGGGCTCGGCATCGCCGAGGGCGTACCCGGGGCCACACTCGGGGCTGCTGTCGCCCTGTCCATCGGCATCGGGCTGCAGAACTTCCCCGAGGGCACCGCGGTCTCCATGCCGCTCCGGCGCGACGGCATGAGCCGTGGCAAGAGCTTTTTCTACGGCCAACTCTCGGGCGTGGTCGAGCCCATCTCGGCGGTCATCGGGGCGGCGGCGGTGATCGTCGCCCAGCCCATACTGCCCTACGCCCTGGCGTTCGCCGCCGGGGCCATGATCTTCGTCGTCGCCGAGGAGCTCGTCCCGGAGGCCAAGCGCGGCAGCCCGGACATCGCCGCCATGTCCCTGATGGTTGGCTTCGCCGTGATGATGACGCTCGACGTAGCCCTCGCCTGATAGCCCACCCGACGCCTGCTGCTATATACTTCCCCGTGCCTTGAGTGGTAACCCGTCATCCGGCTCCTCCGAAACCCGGGACGGCGGCCGGGCCTCGGGGCTCGCGGTGTGGTCGTGGGTACTATACGACTTCTCGAACACCATCTTCTCTATCAGCATTTTGAGCTTCTTTTTCCCGGTGTGGCTCGGGGAGGAGCTCGGGGCCGGGGCGGACGTCTTCAACTACGCCACGGCGGCGGGCGCCCTCCTGGTGATACTGGCCGCCCCCTTTCTCGGCGCGGTGGCGGACCTCCGGCAGCGCCGGATGCCCTACATGGTCCTGCTGACCCTCCTGGCGGTCGCCCTGACCGCCGGCCTGGAGTTCGCCGGCGGCGTGGCGGCGGTTGTAGCCTTATTCATAGCGGCGAACTTCGCCTACCAGTCGGCGCTGATCTTCTACAACGCCCTCTTGCCCGCCGCCGCCGCCGGGAGGGGGGCCGGAAAGGTCAGCGGTTACGGGGTCGCCGCCGGGTACGTCGGCACGATCTTCGCCCTCCTGTTCCTGACCCTTTTCGTCACCGAGGCCGAGGCCGTGCGCTCCCTGCTCGGGCCTCTGGGTGGCTGGATCGAGACCGGCGCTCAGCGCAGCTCTAACGCCTTCGTGCCGACGGCCGTTCTGTACCTGCTCTTCAGCCTGCCGGCCTTCTTCTTCGTGCCGGACCGGGCGGTGCGGCCGCCGCGGCGGGTGAGCCCGGTCTCTGTATACCGGGACGTCTACGCCACGATAAAGAACATCCGCGGCTACGCCGGGCTCGGGACGTTCATCATCGCCACGGCGCTCTACACCGACGCGGCCAACACCGCGGTCTCCAACATGGCGCTCTACGGCCAGCAGGTCTTCGGGATGGATAGCGGCGCTATCCGCAACCTGCTCCTGTTCTCGACCGTCTTCGCCGCCGTCGGCTCTGTGGGCTTCGGCTTCGCCACGGACCGCGCCGGGCCGAAAAGGACGCTTATGGTGGTGCTCGTCCTCTGGCTCGGGGCCATCGTGCTCGCGGTGGTGGCCGTCGCGCCTTGGATGCTGCTGCTCGCCGGCCCGCTCGTGGGCATCGCGCTCGGCGCCACCTGGACCGTCAGCCGGGTCATGCTCGTCGCCCTCTCGCCGCCGGAGAAGCTCGGCGAGTTCTTCGGGCTCTACGCCCTCTCGCAGAAGCTCTCCGCCGTGGTGGGACCGGCGATGACGGGGTTCCTGATCGGGGCTTTCGAGGGGTACGGTACGGGTGTCTCCTACAGGATCGCCATCAGCTCGCTGGTCGTTACCATGCTCCTGAGCATCTTCTTTCTCTCTCGCGTCCCCGACGCCCGCCCCGATCCGAAAGTGGAGCGGTATGCTCCCTGATCGCGGAACCCGAGGGCCGTGTTGTACCATCCACCCCATAAGGAAAGAAGAGCGTGAGGAGGCGCCGCGATGGGCCATGTAGTGATGCGGGGCCGCGTGGTTACGGACTATGAGGTTTGGGACGGCGCCGCGTTGCTCCTGGAGAACGGTTGCATCCAGGGGATGATACGAGACGGCGAGGCCCCGGAGAACGCCGAGGTCCACGACTACGGAAGCTCCTTTCTGGTGCCGGGCTTTGTGGACCTGCAGGTAAACGGCTGTTTCGGGATAGACGTCTCCACGCGGCCCGAACGCCTGCCGGAGCTCTCGGAGAAGCTGCCCGCCACGGGCACCACGGCCTACCTGCCCACCCTGATCTCCTCCCCCGAAAACCTCTACGAGCAGGCCCTGCCGAAGGTAGGTCTTGCTACGGCAAAATCTGTCTCCGGTGCGGAGGTGCTCGGGGCCCACCTCGAAGGACCGTTTTTGAGCCAGGAGAAGCGGGGCGCGCATCCGCCAGCCTGCATCGTTCCACCGGACCCCGTGCTACTCGCGGAGCTTCTGGACCTCGGGCCCGTGCGGATGGTCACGTTGGCCCCGGAGCTGGAGGGGGCCGACGAGCTCGTGGACTTCGCCGCCGGGCGGGGGGTGGTCGTCTCGGCCGGCCACTCTGACGCCCCTTTCGAGGCCGCCTACGAGGCGTTCGACCGGCGGGTGGCCGGCGTCACGCACCTGTTCAACGCCATGAGCCCCATGCACCACCGGGCGCCGGGTCTTCCCGGGGCGGCCTTCGCCCACCCCCGGGTGGTCTGCGGCCTGATCTCCGACGGCCTCCACGTCCATCCGGAGATGGTGAACCTTGCGTTCCGCATGCTGGGCCCGGACCGAGTCTACCTCGTCACCGACGCCACCGCCGCGACCGGCATGGGGCCGGGCGAGTACGCCCTGGCGACCCGCAAGGTCTACCAGGACGCCAACATGGCGCGGCTCGGCAGCGGGTCGCTCGCGGGGAGCCTCTTGACCATGAGCGAGGCGTTCCAGAACGTGCTGGCCTTTACCGGCTGTACCCTCCCCGAGGCCGCCCGCATGGCCTCCACCACCCCCGCCCGGCTCGTCGGCGAGGGCCGGCGCAAGGGCCGCCTGGCTCCCGGATACGACGCCGACGTAACCGTCCTCGCCCCCGACCTCTCCCCCGAAGCCGTCTGGAGCCGGGGCCGGAGGGTCTACTAGAATTCGGGCCGGAGGAAAACCCGAGAGGAACGGAGGCCGGAACATGCAACGAGAGGTAAACGGCGTAACGGTGGAGGTGGTGCAAGGGGACATCTCCGACCAGGAGGACGTCGTGGCGGTCGTGAACGCCGCCAACGCCCGGCTCCAGACCGGCGGCGGCGTGGCGGGCGCCATTCACCGGGCGGCGGGTCCCGGGCTCGCAGAGGAGTGCCGGCCGCTCGCCCCGATAAGCCCCGGCGAGGCCGTTATAACCGGCGCCCACGGCCTGCCCAACGACCACGTCATCCACACCCTCGGCCCCGTCTACGGCCAGGACCGTCCCGAAGAAGAGCTCCTCGCCCGCTGCTACCGCAACTCTCTGGCGCTCGCCGAAGAGAACGTCGTAGCCTCGGTCGCCTTCCCGGCCATCTCGACCGGGGTGTTCGGATACCCGCTCGAAGACGCGGCGGAGGTCGCGCTCCGCGTGGTGCTGGATGAGACACAGAAGCTGGAGGGCGTGCGCCTCGTCCGCTTCGTGCTCTTCAGCGACCGGGACGCCGAGGTCTTCGAGGGGAAGCTCTCGGAGCTGGCGGAGGGCCGGGGTTGAGCGCCGGATGCGGAATATAGCATGGCGGGCTTTCGTGCGGACAAACCGCCGGCGGAGGTCTACCGGGGCTACCTGGAGTCCGGCCGGCTCGGCTTTCAGCGGTGCGCGGGCTGCGGGGCGGCGGTCTTCTACCCGCGCGTGCTGTGCCCGGCCTGCGGCGGCACCTCCCTGGGTTGGGAGACCAGCGGCGGCCGGGGGATGGTCTACGCGACGACCGCCGTCTACCATCGGGACCGCGAGCCCCACAACGTCGCGCTCGTAGAGCTGGAAGAGGGCTTCAGGATGATGAGCCGCGTCGATGGGTTACCGGCGGAGGAGGTCCGGATCGGGACGCCGGTGGTCTTCGAGGTGCGCCGGGAGGAGGGCGGGCCGGTGGCCGTCTTCGTGCCGGAGGAAGGATGAGCCTCCGGGACCGGGTCGCGGTCGTCGGGGCGGCGGAGTCGGACCTCGGCGAGGTCGGTCCGGGATTTACTCCGCTGGACCTGATCGGGCAGGCCACCAGCCGCGCTCTCGACGACGCGGGCCTCACCAGAGACGACGTTGACGGCCTCTTCTCCGCCTCGGCCTACTACCACATGCCCACCCTCTCGGTCGGCGAGTACCTCGGCATCCGGCCCCGCTACTCGGACGCCACCAACCTGGGCGGCAGCTCCTTCGTCTCCCACCTACTGCACGCCGCGGCCGCCATAGAGTCCGGGCTCTGCGAGGTCGCCCTCATAACCTACGGCTCGACCCAGCGCTCAGACGGTGGAAGGCTGGTCTCCGGCTCCGAAGCCCTGCCCTACGAGGCATCCTACAGGCCCCGCTACCCGGTGAGCATGTACGCCCTGGCCGCCTCCCGGCACATGTACGAGTACGGGACCACCCGCGAGCAGCTCGCCGCGGTCGCCGTCGCCGCCCGGAAGTGGGCCCGGCTCAACCCCAGAGCGTTCCGGCGCGGTCCCCTGACGGTTGACGACGTGCTGGGCGCCCGCATGGTCTCCTCGCCTTTAGGCGTCCTCGACTGCTGTCTCGTCACCGACGGCGGGGGAGCCCTGCTGCTGACCAGCGCCGGTAGGGCGCGCGACCTCCGGCAGCCGCCGGTGTACCTGCTCGGGGCGGGGGAGGCCCACCACCACCGCAACATTTCCCAGATGCCGGACCTCACCACCACGGCCGCCGTAGACTCCGGAAAGCGGGCCTACGAGATGGCCGGTGTCGCGCCCGCCGAGGTGGACGTGGCGATGCTCTACGACGCCTTCACCATAAATACCATCATGTTCCTCGAAGACTTGGGCTTCTGCGGAAAGGGGGAGGGCGGCGCGTTCGTGGAGGACGGGCGCATAGCCCCCGGCGGCCAGCTCGCGGTCAACACCAGCGGCGGCGGCCTCTCCTACAACCACCCCGGGATGTACGGCCTGCTGTTGACCATAGAGGCGGTGCGCCAGCTCCGCGGCGGGTGTGGCGAACGGCAGGTGCCGGGTGCCCGCGTAGCCCTCGTTCACGGAAACGGCGGCGTCTTCTCCAGCCAAGTCACCGCCGTTCTGGGCACCGGGGACACCGTATAGCCCATGATAGAATCCGGCCATGACCGATACATCGAGAAACGCCCCGAACAAGGTAGACCTGACCGACGAGGAGTGGAGGGCGGCGCTCACGCCCGAGCAGTACCGCGTAACGCGCAAGAAAGGCACCGAGCGGGCCTTTACCGGCGAGTACCACGACAAAAAGGATCCGGGCGTCTACCGTTGCGTCTGCTGCGGCACGCCGCTCTTCTCCTCCGAGACCAAGTTCGACTCGGGCACCGGCTGGCCCAGCTTCTACGCCCCCATCTCCGGGGAGAACGTCGAGACCGAGGAGGACCGCAGCTTCTTCATGCGCCGCACGGAGGTTCACTGTGCCGCGTGCGGGGCGCACCAGGGCCACGTCTTCGACGACGGGCCCGCCCCGACCGGCCAGCGCTACTGCATAAACTCCGCCGCCCTCCGCTTCGACCCGGGAGAGTGCTCCGGGTAGGGTTGCCGCGAAGAAGCCTGGTCCTCCTGCCGGGTACGGCGTCCGCGCCACCCGGCCACTTCTTACGGAACCTCGACGAAACTCTGCGCTCCCGGACCGGATATTGTGGTTTCTCATCCACCTGGCCGGGCCGGATGCGCCTATGCTTCCGGGGTAGGCTACAACCCGGAGGATAGACCACGATGGCTACGAGCAGGATCCAGGACGAGCGCGTACAACACTTGAACGACGAGGAGGTCCGCCGCGGCGACTACGTGCTGTACTGGATGCAGTCTTCGCAGCGTGCCGACCACAACCACGCCCTGGAGTACGCTGTGCAACGGGCCAACGACCTGGACCAGCGCCTGCTCGTCGTCTTCGGCCTCACCGACGACTACCCGGAAGCCAACCTTCGCCACTACGCGTTCATGCTCGAAGGCTTGCAGGACGTAGAAGAAGCGCTCAAGAAGCGCAAGATAAAGTTCGTCGTCCGCCGGGGCTCGCCGGATGGGGTGGCGCTCGAAGCCGGGGAAAACGCTTCGCTCATCGTCACCGATCGCGGCTACCTGCGCCCGCAGCGGGCGTGGCGCGAGAAGGTGGCCAGAGAGGCCTCCTGCCGCGTGACGCAGGTCGAGTCGGACGTTGTGGTCCCCGTCGAGCTGGCCTCCGGCAAGGCCGAGACCGCCGCCCGGACGCTGCGGCCCAAGATCCACGAGTACCTGGACGACTTCCTCTTGGGGCTGAACCCGACAGAGCCCGCGAAGCAGTCGCTGAACATGGGTGAGAAGGGGCTCGACCTCTCGGACGTGGGCGAAGTACTCGACGAGATGGACCTCGACCGCGGCGTGGAGGCGCTGAGCCACCTCTACCGGGGCGGGAACTCGGAGGCGAAGAAGATCTTCCGGCGGTTTCTCAAAAAGAGCCTGCCGGACTACGACGCCAACCGCAACCAGCCGCAGACGGACTACGTCTCGCACATGAGCAAGTACCTCCACTTCGGCCACGTCTCCCCGGTCTGGCTCGCCCTGGAAGCGATGAACGCGGACGCCGGAAAAGACGACACTGACTCGTTTGTGGAAGAGCTGATCGTGCGCCGCGAGCTGACGTTCAACTTCGTCTACTATACGGAGGACTACGATTCCTACTCGTGTCTTCCGGGTTGGGCGAGGGAGACCCTGGAAGAACACAGGGACGACGAGCGCGAGCACGTCTACACCCGCAAAGAACTGGAGAGCGCCGAGACCCACGACGAGTACTGGAACGCGGCCATGAGGGAGATGGCCCACACCGGTTACATGCACAACTACATGCGTATGTACTGGGGAAAAAAGATCCTGGAGTGGATGAAGACCCCCGAGTACGCGTACGAGACCACGCTCTACCTCAACAACAAGTACTTTCTGGACGGGCGGGACCCCAACTCCTACGCCAACGTCGCCTGGGTCTACGGCCAGCACGACCGCGGTTGGACCGAGCGGCCCGTCTACGGCAAGGTCCGCTACATGTCCGAGGGCGGCCTGCGGCGCAAGGCGAAGCCGGATCAGTACGTTGAGAAGGTGGGGCGCCGCGTGCGGGACGGGCGTCAGTAACCTCGTAGCGTCCGCAGACGCTCGCGGGCGTTTGCGGCTCTCGCGCACGGCGGCGAAAAACCAGGTCCGGCTGGTAATCTATTTGCAGGCCGAGAGGAGGGCTTGTGGACTGGCTGGCTACACTATATGCGGCGCCTCTGTACGCGGTGGCGTTGCTGTCCGCCGGCCTCGCCGTCTACACCTGGCGCCGGCGCGGCACCAACGGGGCGGGCGCCATGACGGTCTTCCTGCTCGCGCTGACTACGTGGGCGGCGGGGGCCGCGCTAGAGATCAGCGTAGCCGGGCTGCCCGCGAAGCTGGTCTGGTCGCGGCTGGAGTACCTGGGTATCGTCACCGTGCCGCCGGCCTGGTTGGTGTTCGTCCTGCAGTACACCGGCCAGCAGCGGTGGCTGACGCGGGCCCGGGTTCCGCTCCTCTACGCGATGCCGCTCGTTACGTGGGTCGTGTTCTGGACCAACGAGGCGCACGGGTTGATGTGGCGCGAGGTGCGTCTGGAAGGCGGGCTCCCGTTCCCGGCGCTGGAGGTCGTCGAGTACGGCGCGTGGTTCTGGGTTCATTCGGCCTACTCCTACACGCTGATGCTCGTCAGCGCCGGGTTGTTGGGCCGGGCGATGTTCCGCCGGTCGCGGCTCTACCAGGTGCAGAGCGGCGTGTTCCTGACGGCCCTGCTCGTGCCGCTGCTGGTCAACCTCTGGTACATAACCGGCCTCAGCCCGATACCCCACCTGGACCCCACGCCCTTCGCGTTCGCGGTCAGCGGGGTGCTCGCGGTGTGGGGCCTGTTCCGCTTCCGGCTGCTGGACCTCGTCCCCGTGGCCCGGGACGCGGTGATCGAGGGTATGAGGGACGGCGTGATCGTGGCCGACAGCTACGGCCGCGTCGTGGACCTGAACCCCGCCGCCCAGGAGGTTCTGGGCTACCCGGCCTCCAAGGCCGTGGGACGGGACGTCGGGCGTCTTCTCGGAGGCCGCGAGCTTCCGGCCCGGGGTAACGGGGCGGAGATAAAGCTCGGCGCCAGGAACCAGCAGCGCGACTACGAGCTCTCTGTGTCGCCGTTGCATGATCGCCGGGGCCGTGACCAGGGGCGGCTGATCCTGCTGCGCGACGTGACGGAGCGCAAGCGCCAGGAGGAGGAGCTGCGGCAGCGGGCGGCGGAGCTGGCCGTATCCAACGCCGAGCTGGAGAACTTCGCGTCTTTCATCTCCCACGACCTGCGCGCGCCGCTGCGCAGCATCGAGGGCTTTGCCCGGATTCTGGCCGAAGACTATTCGGAGGCGCTGGACGAGCAGGGCCAGGACTACCTGCGGCGGGTCCGGGCCGCCGGACGGCGCATGGGCTACTTTATCGACGACCTGCTAGACCTCTCTCGGGTGGCGCGCCGGGATATGCAGAACGACACCGTGGACCTCGCGGTCGTAGCCCGGGCCGTGGTCGAGGACCTCCGGGCGAGCGACCCGGATCGCGAGGTGGAGTTCACCGTCGTCGGAGAGATGCTCGTCGAGGCGGACCCGAACCTGATCCGGGTCGTTATCCAGAACCTCCTGGAGAACGCCTGGAAGTTCACCGGGCCCCGGAAGCACCCCCGCGTGGAGTTCGGCGTGACGCGGCGGGATGGATCCCCGGTCTACTACGTGCGGGACAACGGCGTGGGGTTTGATCCGGACCACGCCGGTAAGCTCTTCGAGACCTTCCAGCGGCTTCATACCCACGACGAGTTCGAGGGAACGGGCATCGGTCTCGCCACCGTCCAGCGTATCATTCACCGTCACGGCGGCGAAGTGTGGGCCGAGAGTTCGGAAGGAGAGGGGGCGACCTTCTACTTCACGTTGTAGGCTATGCCACAGCTACGTCGAACGGCTCGCGGCGCGCTCCTCGAGGGCCTGGCGGTCCAGAACGAAGATGCGGCGGTTGCGGACCTCGATCAAACGCTCCCGCTGAAGCTCGGTCATGGCCTTGGAGACCGCCTCGCGGGTGGAGGCGATCATGCTCGCCAGCTCCGCGTGGGTGAGGCGGAGGTCCAGCATGGTCTCCTCGCCTTTTTCCCGCCCGAACCTCCCGGAGAGGTTGAGTAGCAGCGCCGCCAGCCGGCTGGAGACCTCCCGGTGCAGGAGGGTTACTATGAGCGCGTCCGACTGCCGCATGCGGTCGGAGATCGCGGAGAACAGGGCGAGGGCGAGGTCCGGCCGCCGTTTGACGAGCCAGGCCACCGCGGGCTTGCGCACCATCGCGACCCGGGCTTCGGCCTGGGCCTCGGCGAAGTCGTCCTGCGCGCCGCCCTCGGTCAGGTCGAGCCTGCCGAACATGCCGCCGTCTTTGAGCAGGGCTACCGTGGCCTCCTTGAAGTCCCCGTAAGTCTTGTATACCCGGACCGTGCCCGAGCGCAGGAAGTAGAGGTACTCACCGGGGTCTCCGGGGCTGAAGATCATCTCTCCCGTTTCGAAGCGCCGCTCGACCACCCGCAGCCCGGACCGTTCGAACTCCTTGAGTACGGAGGCCTCTGGAGGAGCGGTGGGGGCGGCCGGCGAACCGTTTCTCGGGCGCGAAGCCTCCCGCAGCGGCGCCCGGTCCATCGTGGCGAGCACCCCGGCCGCCGCCATTGCGTAGAGTCCGGCGGCCATCCCGGGCCTCTGGTATGTCTTCCGGGTCACATCGACCAGCTTTTCCAGAAGGATCTTCACCCTCTCTCCCTTCAGCGTCTTTTCCTCTATATACTGTTTGCGGGAGCCCGCCGGATTGCTCAAATGCTCTCTTACCGCACCTAAAAGCGCCCACTGTCCGCTTTTGTGGTAGCTCTTTGCGGGGCTGGCCACTCGCCGGGCACAGGCCAGCTTGTGCAACTGTCGTTTACTATGGTGTATATTCCGGGATGCTGTTTTATGGTCGCCCGCCCGGATAAATCGTAAACTCCCTGCTCAAGCGTCTCGGAGGGATGACTTGCCAGACCACATTGACTTCAATCGCGTTCAGGAACGGTCGGCCCCGGGTTCGACGAACGGTGCCTCGCGCCGCGACGACATATTCGACAAGACACATGCTTTTACCCGGGCCGACGAGGCGATGGCCCTCGGGGTCTACCCGTACTTCAAGCCGATCTCCGGGCAGGGCACCGGCACCGTCGTGGTCGACGGGCGGGAGATGATCATTACCGGCTCCAACGACTACCTGGGGCTTACCCAGGACCCGCGCTTGCAGGAGGCGGCGTCCGCCGTCTTCGACCGGTACGGTACGAGCTGCACCGGCTCGCGGTTTCTGACGGGCACGCTGGAGCTGCATGAGGAGCTGGAGCGGCGGCTGGCGGGCTTCATGGGCGCCGAGGCGGTGCTCACGTTCAGCACCGGCTTTCTTGGGGCGCTCTCGGTGATCAGCGCCCTCGCGGGGCGTCAGGACATCCTGTACTTCGACCGGGAGAACCACGCCTGCCTCTACGACGGGGCGCGGCTCTCGTTCGGCACGCTGCGCAAGTACCGCCACAACGACCTGGAAGACCTGGAGCGCCTGCTGGAGAAAGACGCGGGCAAGCCCGGGGGGCGCATGATCGTCACCGACGGCGTGTTCTCGATGAGCGGGCACGTCGCCGACCTGCCGGGCATCGTCGAGCTCGCCCGGACCTACGGGGCCCGGGTAGCCGTGGACGACGCCCACGCCACCGGCGTGCTCGGCGCTTCCGGACGCGGGACGCCGGAGCACTTCGGGCTCCAAGGCGAGATAGACCTGGTCATAGGGACCTTCTCGAAATCCTTCGCCTCCGTGGGCGGTTTCGTCGCCGGCCCGGAGCCGGTCGTGAAGTACGTAAAGCACCACGCCCGGCCGTTCATCTTTACCGCCGCGCTCCCGGCCATGCAGGTCGCCGCCACCCTCAAGGCCTTAGACATCATGGAGACCGAGCCCCAGCACCGCGAGAAGCTGCTGGCGAACGCCGAGCGGTTGCGCGGGGGCTTGGGCGGCCTCGGCTACGACACTCTAGGCTCCGAGACGCCCATAGTGCCCGTCGTCATAGGGCCGGACGACCTGACGGTGATCTTCTGGAAGGCCCTCTGGGAGGGCGGCGTGTTCACCACCCCGGCCTTGCCACCCGGCGTCCCGCAGAACCAGAGCCTCATCCGCACCAGCGTCAACGCCACCCACACCACTCAGCAGGTGGACGCCCTGATCGAGGTCTTCTCCAGGGTCGGCCGGGACCTGGGCGTAATCGGCTAGGAGACAGGCCCGTTGGCCGGCCGGCAAGCAGTAGGTTCAGGAGCCCCAAAGGTCCGGCCCGTCGGGACCCGCCGAGACCTCACGCGGTTTATCCGGTACCCGTTCAAGAAGTACCGGGAAGACCCGTGCTGGGTGCCGCCCCTGGTTTTCGACGAGCGGCGGAAGTTCGACCCTAGAAAGAACCCCTTCTACGAGCACGCCCGGATCCGGCTCTTTCTCGCCGAGCGAGACGGAGAGGTGGTGGGGCGCGTCGCCGCCATAGACGACGACAACCACAACGCGGCCCACGCGGAGAACCTGGTCTTCTTCGGCTTTTTCGAGGCGGAGGACGCGGCGGCCGCCGGGGCGCTGCTGGCGGAGATAGAGGCGTGGGGGAGGAGCCTCGGCCGAAACGCGGTGCGGGGTCCGGCGAACCCCTCGATGAACGACGGCGCGGGCTTCCAGGTGGACGCATTCGATACGCAGCCCTTTGTCATGATGCCGTACAACCCGCCCGCGTACCCACGCTACGCCGAGGCCGCCGGTTACGAAAAGGTCAAAGACCTCTACGCCTACCTATTCGAGCGCGACTGGGAGGTGGGAGAGAAGATCGGGCGCCTCGCCACCCGGGTCCGCCGCCGCTACGATCCCGTCGTCCGCACCGGCGACGCAAAGAACTTCGACGCGGAGCTCGGGCTGTTCAAGAAGCTCTACAACGAAGCCTGGGTAGAGAACTGGGGCTTCGTGCGCTACACCGACGCCGAGTTCGACCGTCTCGCCCGCGAGTTGAAGCTCGTCGTGGACCCGGACCTGGTGGTCTTTGTCGAGCTTGGAGGCGAGGTGGCCGGCCTGGGCCTCTGCCTGCCCGACGTAAACCAGGTGCTCAAAAAGGCCCGCGGCAGGATCTTCCCCAGCGGCCTGATGGCGTTCCTGAACCGCAAACGGATCGTAGACCAGATCCGGCTCGTGATCCTGGGCGTCATGCCCCGCTTCCGCGGCAGGGGGCTCGAAACGGTGATCATCGACGAGCTCTACCGCCACGCCATCCGGAAGGGCTACCGGCGCTGCGAGTGCTCGTGGGTGCTGGAGGACAACCGGGCGGTGATGCGCGGCCTGGAGGCGGCGGGCGCCCAACGCTATAAAACTTACCGAATGTACCAGAAGCCTCTGTAGGCCCGGATGCCGGAGAGCGTACTGGTGACCGGAGCAACGGGCTTTCTCGGCAGCCACATGGCGGAGGCCTTCGCCGCGGCGGGATACGAGGTGCGCTGCGGCCTGCGGGCCACGAGCGAACCGCGTTGGATCTCCGGCCTTCCCGTCGAGCCCGTGCCGCTCGACCTCGACCGTCCGGCGGACCTGACCCGCGCGCTGCGCGGCGTGGACGTGGTGGCCCACGCCGCCGGTATTACCCGGGCGCGCCGGCCGGAGGACTACGAGCGGGTGAACGCCGTCGGCACCCGGCGGCTCGCCGCCGCCGCGCGAGAAGCCGGGGTGCGGCGCTTCGTACTGGTCAGCAGCCTCGCCGCCCGCGGCCCCGACGGCTTCGGGTATCCCGCCAGCGCCTACGGCCGCAGCAAGCTGGCGGCCGAGACGTATCTCCGCTCCCTCGGTGGGCCGATGAAGACCGTCGTCCTGCGTCCAGCCGCCGTCTACGGACCGCGCGACACGGACCTCCTACCCCTGTTCCGGATGGCGGCCTCCGGCCTGCTCGCGCTCCCGGCCGGACCGGGCCTCCTGCAACCCGTATACGCGGCCGACGCGGCGGCCGCCGTCCTGGCCGCCGCCCGCGAGCCGGAGGTAGGCTCCGGACCCTTCCCGGTGGCCGAGGCCGCCCGCTACACGTGGCCGGAGGTCGCCCGCCATCTGGCTGCCACGCTCGGATATTCCGTCCGCACCGTTCGCCTCCCGGCCGCGGCTTTCCGGATAGGGGGCCGCCTGGCCGAACGGGCGGCGAAGCTCCAGGGCTCCCCACCACTCTTCGACGAACGTCGGGCCGAGGACCTAGCCGTTTACACCTGGACCTGTGACCCCTCGGCTACGGAGAAAGCGCTCGGGTGGCGGGCGGAGGTGCCGCTGCCGGGGGGCCTGGCGCGGACCGCCCGTTGGTACGAGGAGGCGGGTTGGCTCCGTACCGGGTCGCGATGAGCGGCCGGCCCCTCATCCTCTTCGCCACCATCGCCGCCGGCGGCGGGCACGTGGCGACGGCCCGGGCGATGGCCGAGGCCGTCGAGCTTCTCCACCCGGGGCGCTTCGACCTGCGCGTCTCGGACTACATGAAAGAGGTCGGCGTCGCGGGCCTCGACCGGCGGCACAAGGACTCCTGGCGCCGGGCGTTGCGCTACCCGGTCCTCGCCCGCACCGGCCAGCGCCTCATAGACGCCTCCCCCCGGCTGACCGTCGCCGCGCAGCGCCGCCTGCTGAGAGGTTTTGCCCGCGCCGCCGCCGAGGACCTGGGCAGAAAAAGGCCGCTGCTCGTCGTCTCCAACCACGGCCTCATCACCGCGGGGCTGGCCGAGGCTCGGCGGCTCCACGGCCTGCGGGTTCCGGTCCTCACCTTCGCCACCGAGCCTCACGGCATCAGCGCCTACTGGGCGGAGCCGCGGGCGGAGCACGTCGTGGTTCCTTCTGAGAGCATCCGCCGCCGGCTCGCGCGTTTCGGCGTGCCGGCGGCGAAGCTGGCGGTGGTGGGCTACCCGGTGCGGCAGGCGTTCCTGAACGCGCCCACGAAAGAGGAGGCCCGGGCCCAACTGGGCCTTCGGCAACGCCTCACCTGCCTCGCCGCCTTCGGGGGCGAGGGTGTAGGAGGCAACCAGCGGCGCCTGGTGCGTACCCTCCTGGACTCGGAGACCGCCCCGCAGGTCGTCGTGGTTACCGGGCGCAACCCGGCCGCGAGGGCCGCGCTGGAGGAGCTTGCCGTCGAAGACGACCGGCTCCGGGTAGAAGGTTACGTGGACGACGTCGCCTCCTACCTGGCGGCGGCCGACGTGTTCGTGGGCAAGGCGGGGCCGGCCTCGGTCTACGAGGCGCTGGCGGTGGGGCGGCCCGCGATCCTCACCGGCTACGCCGGCCTGAACGAGCGCGGCGTAGCCCGCTTTGTCGAGCGAGAGGAGATGGGCGTCTTCGCCGGGACCGGCGCGAGGTTCCGGGAGAGCCTGCGGCACTACGCCTCAAACCCGGCACTTCTGGAGGAGACGGCGCTGCGGTGCCGGGCGCTGGACCTGGGGTACGCGACGGAGCGCCTGGCCCGCTACGTCGTCCGCTACGCGCTGGAGAGGGGTAGCTAGCGTGCTCCGAAACTTGCTGGTCCGGACCGGGGTCTTCCTCGCGCTCAGCCTGGGACTCGGTATTTCGGGCCTGTACCTGGTGGCCGGCGCGGAGGTTTTCCGGGCTGAGACCTACCGCGTCAAGGACCTGAGCGCCGGCATACTTTTCGTGTGCCTGGCGGCGTTCCTGATGGAGTGGCTGATGCCGCCCGTGAGGCTCCTGCTGTTGTGCAAAAACCAGCGCGTAGGCATGACCTACCGTGCGGCGCTGCTCGTGCACCTCGTCTCGGTCTTCGGGGCCGTGGTCACGCCGGGCAACGCCGGGCAGGCCCCGGCGGCCGTGGCGGCAATCAAAAGCACCGGCGCGCCCCTGGGCAAGAGCCTCGGGGTCGTACTGCAGGTCTTTATCCTGGACCTGTTCTTCTTTGCCTGGGCCGTACCGCTGAGCCTCTTGTTCTTGATCTCCACCCGCGCCGTCGCGCTGCCCGGGAGCGTCGAGGCCGCAGCGCTCCTGATGTCTGTCCTGGCGCTCGCCGGAGCCGTGGCGCTAGGCCGCTATCCCCGGCCCTTAATGGCCGCGCTGCACGCCCTGGCGAAGCCTCCGCCGCTCCGCCGCTTCGAAGCCCGGCTGCGCCGGGTCGCCCGGGATTACGGCCGGAGCGTCTGGCTCTACCGGAGCACGCCCCTCGCCCGGCGCCTGGCGCTCAACACCGTGACCGCCGTCCACTGGCTCGCCGCGTTCGTTCTCCTCTGGGGGCTGCTCGAGGTCTACGGCGTGGACGTGGGCCTCGGGGTGACGCTGGCGCTGCTCAACATCCTCACGCTGGTCTCCCAGGCCGTGCCCACACCGGGCGGGGCGGGTTTCGTGGAGGCCGCCGTAGGTTTGAGCCTCGGCACCTACGCCACGGGTGGCAGCGTGGCCGCGGCCCTGCTCATCTGGCGGCTGCTGGCCTTCAATGTCATCTTCCTGATCGGTCCCGCTGCTGGCTGGCTTCTGTACCTCCGGGCGGGCGGCCCAGGCCGGAGAGCCGCAGAAAGAAAGCGTCCCGGACGGCGGTCGGCAGCAGGGCCATGACGCGGGCCGGGACCGCGTCGAGCGTGGCGAGCCGGCGCGCCGGCGTCCGCCGCGAGAGCGCCGCTTTTACCACGGTGTCCGCCACCTTCTCGACGCTGGTCGCGTTGCCGGTGCCCCACAGCGGGCTCTCCAGGAAAGCCTCCAGGTAGCCGCCCCAGCCGTCGCGGGCGGCGGAGGCCTGCTTTCTCAGGGAAGCCTTCGCCTTCTCGGCGAAGCCGGTGTCTATCGCGCCGGGGATGAGCACCACGACTTCCACGCCCCAGGGCTTGAGCTCCATGCGCAGGGCGTCGCTCATGGCTTCGAGGGCGTATTTCGAGGCCGAGTAGGCTCCCATAAACGGCGTCGTGACAGAGCCGTTGGTGGAGCTGATGTTGATGATGCGGCCCCAACCCCGCTCCCGCATCCCGGGCGCCACCGCCCGCGCCAGCAGGAGGGGGCCGTAGGCGTTGACGCCGAACTGCAGCTCCACGTCCCCGAACGCCTGCCTTTCGAGGGCGTCCGGCCTGGCTAGCCCCGCGACGTTTACCAGCAGGTCCACGGCTCCGCCCCGGCTTTCTATCTCCTCCACGGCCGCCGCGACGCTCTCTTTGGAGGTGACGTCCAGGGCGAGTGGGTGTGCGTCCTCGATGCCTGCGGGCGGCTCCAGGTCCGCCGCCCAGACCGTTATTCCCTTTCCGGCCAGCTTGCGGGCCACGGCCCGGCCCAGGCCGCCCGCCGCGCCCGTGACGAGCGCGACCGAGGGCCGCCGCAGCAGGCCCGCACGCCGCAGCCACGCCTCCGTCTCCCGCAAGCCGGCCTCCAGGCTCACCTCGGGCTCGAAGCCCAGGATTCGTCTCGCTCTCTCTCCGGCGTACGTCGCGCGGCTCGTCATCACGCCGACCATCTCGGGGACGGCGCGGGGCCGCCGGCCGAGGGCGCGCTCCGCCCTCTCTGCCGCCCGGGCGCCGGCCCGGGCCAGCGGGGCCGGTACGCGGCGCAGGGGTTTCCCCGTCATCGTTGCGTAGGAGCCCAGAAACTCGTTCCACGTCACGGGTCCCGCGCCGACGTTGAACGTCTCGCCCGCGGCCTCCGGGACGGAGCCGGCCAGCTCGAAAGCCCGGGCCACATCCTCAACGTAGACCGGGTCCGCCAGGTCTTCACCGTCGCCGATCACGACGGGCAGCCCTCTGGAGATCGCGGCGAACGGCGCCTCCGTCCAGGACGGAGACCCGGGACCGTAGATCATGGTCGGCCGCAACACCACGAGATCCAGCCCGGCACGCCCGGCCTCGCGCCGCGCCGCCCTCTCGGCCTCTATCTTGGTATCCCCGTAGAGGTCGCCTACGCTTCGGAGCGGCCGCTCCTCGGTGACGAACCCTTCCCGCACCGGGCCGTACACCGCGATGCTGCTCGCCAGCACCACCCGCCGCGTACCGGCCTCCGCGGCGGCCCGCACCACGTTCTCCGTGCCGCCGACGTTCACCGCGTAGGCCAGCTGCTCATCGAAAGGCGTCCCCATCCAGGCCGCCAGGTGGAACACCACCTGACATCCCCGGACGAGCTCCCCGACGTTTCTGGCCTCCCGAACGTCGCCACGCACCGGCTCCGCCCCGGTGCTGCCCAGGCGTTCCGCACCGGCTTGGTCGCGCACCAGCCCCCGGACGCGATGCCCCTGCTGCACGAGACGGCGAACCAGCGCCGTTCCCAGGGAGCCTCCGGCCCCGGTGACCGCGACCGCCGCCGGGGAGCTTCTCGTTTCGTTGTTCTGCACTATAGGTCCGTCCTCTCGTCCGGTTTCTCTCTACGTGCGGCCGTCGCCGGGGCCAGCAGTGAGGCGTAGATCTCCTCCAGCCGGCGTCCGCTCTCGTGTACGTCGTGCGCCCGGGCAGTCCGCCCGGCGTTTCGTTGCAGACGCCGGAGCCTCTCCGGGTCCTGCAGCAGGCCGTCTACGGCTCGCGCCGCTCTCTCCAGATCGTCCGCCTCGTAGCAGAGACCGCAGCCGGCTTGCCGGACCATGTCGCACACCGCGCTGGTCGCCGACCGGAGGGCTATTACGGCGCATCCCCGCGCCATCGCCTCCAGGGTGGCGATGCTCTGGAGCTCGGTCGGAGAAGGCATCAAGAACAAATCGCTGGCCTCGAGAAGGTCCTGCTTCTCCGTTTCCGGCACGTAGCCCAGAAAGCTCACCACTTCTTCCAGACCCAGCTCCTTTCTGCGCCGCTCCAACGGCTGGCGCAGCGGCCCCGCACCGGAGATCAACAGTCGGAAGTCCCGGCGTCGCGCTGCCAGGGCCGCGGCTATGTCCAGCAGGTCCAGGGGACGTTTCTCGTGCGAGAGGCGGCCTACGTGGGCGAGCAGGAACTTGTCGCCGGCCAGATGCCGCCCCCGCAGGTTGGCCGCGCGTTCGCGGCTGCCGGGGTCTCTGTGCGGGAGCCGGAGCCCGTTGGAGACGACGTGGACCGGGCGGGAGGTGTAGGAAGCCGCCAGCCGGGCGGCGAACGGCGTGGGCGCGACCAGGCAGTCCGGGTGGCGGTAGAGGAACGTATACCAGGCGTGCAGCACCCGGGAGACCAGAGGCCGCAGCCGCTCGAAGTGGAGCGTCATGCTCTCCTCCTGGGTGTGGAAGCCCATCACGGCCGGCACGTCCGCCCTGCGGACGGCCTGGAGCGCCCGCAGGGCGAGCGGCGTCGGGGTGTTGACCTGGAGCACTTCGGCCCAGGTTACCATCTCCGCTATGGCCGACCGGCGGGGCAGGGCGAGTTGCGTCTGCTTTCCGCCCGGGCGCCACGCGGGCAACCGGGTGACGCGCACGCCGGGGGGCGGACCGGCCGGCGACTTCTCGGTTCCGGCCAGGGCACGCACCTCGTGGCCGCGGGCCAGCAGGGCCTCGATGTGCCCCTCCGTGGCGGCGGCCTGGCCGCCGTAACCGGGGTACAGGTCGTCGGCGACGAACGCTACGCGCATCCGCCTGCGCGCCCGGGTGTTCGGGGTGTGGTGGCGGGGATCTTCGGCACCTCCGTCTTCTGAGATCTTTTTGTTTTCCAGCAAGAAAGACTACACCACACGGCCGGGAGCGGTGAGTTAGTTACCGGCGATGGCATCCCCGGTTTGCTAGACTCTCGGAGATGGATGGCTTGCTTGTGCCGGGTTTGACGAGAAGGACGTCGGGTCCCGGTCTGCAAAGGGTGAAGGGAAAAACATGGACTTAGCGGTTCGCCAGAGGACGCTGGAACGCTTCGGGCTCAACCACCTCGGGGCGGTGCACGAAAACCTGCCGCCGCCCCGGCTGGTCGAGGCTGCCGTGCGCCGGAGGGAGGGTATGATCTCCGAGAGCGGCGCGCTCGTGGTCAAAACCGGCAAGCGCACGGGCCGTTCTCCCAAAGACCGGTTTATCGTGGAGAACGGCGCTACCAGGGACACGGTGGAGTGGGGGAGCGTGAACAAGCCCTTCTCCCCGGGGGCCTTCGAGAAGATCCTGGACAAGGCCACGGCCTACCTGGAGTACCTGGACGAGGTCTACGTGGTGGACGCCTACGCCGGGGCCGACCCCCGCTACCGCGTCAACGTGCAGGTGGTGTGCGAGTTCGCCTGGCAGGCCCTCTTCGCCCGCCAGTTGTTCCGGCGGCCGTCGCGGGATGAGTTGGAGTCCTTCCAGCCCCAGTGGACCGTAATCTCCGTCCCCGGCTTCCTGACGGAGCCCGAAGAGGACGGCACCGAGTCCGAGACCTTCGTCTGTTTGGACTTCGAGCGCCGGCTGGTCCTGATCTGCGGCACCCGTTACGCCGGGGAGATCAAGAAGAGCATCTTCGCCGTGATGAACTTCGTGCTGCCCACCGAGCACGACGTCCTGCCGATGCACTGCTCGGCCAACGTCGGCGGGGACGGGGACGTGGCGCTCTTTTTCGGCCTCTCGGGTACGGGCAAGACCACCCTCTCGGCCGACCCGGAGCGGTGTCTGATCGGGGACGACGAGCACGGCTGGTCGGACGAGGGGATCTTCAACTTCGAGGGCGGCTGCTACGCCAAGACCATCGACCTCTCGGAGGAGAAAGAGCCCCAGATATACCACGCCATCCGCTTCGGGTCCGTCCTGGAGAACATAGGCATGGACCGCAAGAGCCGCGAGGAGAACTACACCGACCGCACCCTCACCGAGAACACCCGCGTCGCGTACCCCCTGGAGTACATCGAAGACGCCGTTCCGGAGGGCGTGGCCGGACATCCCGAGGCCGTCCTCTTTCTCACCGCCGACGCTTTCGGGGTCCTGCCGCCCATAAGCGCCCTCACCCCCGAACAGGCCGCCTACTACTTCCTCTCGGGCTACACCGCCAAGCTCGCCGGCACCGAGTCGGACATGGAGACGGAGGTCGAGGCCACCTTCTCCACCTGCTTCGGGGCGCCTTTCCTGCCGCTGCCGGCCACGACCTACTCGACGATGCTCTCCAAGCGGCTCCGGGAGCACGGGACGCGCTGCTACCTGATCAACACCGGCTGGTCCGGAGGTCCCTACGGTGTCGGAAAGCGCATAGACATCGCCGCCACCCGCGAGATGGTGCGCGCCGTGATCGAGGGCCGGCTCGAAGACGGCAACACCCGCGAGGACCCGTTCTTCGGCCTGAACGTCCCCCGGGAAGTACCGGGCGTCCCCGGCCACATCCTGGACCCCAGGGAGACCTGGCCCGACAAGGCCGCCTACGACGCCCAGGCCCGCGAACTGGCCGACCTGTTCCGGCAGAACTTCACCAGGTTCGAGTCCCAGGTCGGCGAGGAGGTAAGGAACGCCGGACCGAGCTTCTAGCGCCCGTTACCGCCGGGGTTTGCCACAGCCTCTAGAACGCGAGATGCGGGGCCAGAAGCCCTTCCAACGGTTCGCCCGACATCGCCGCTACCGGGAGCGCGGCCATGAGCAGGACACGCGCCTTCTGGCCGTTCAGGCTGCCGGCGAAGATGGCCCCCGCCGCGTGCAGATCGTGGCCGCCGCCGTTGCCGTAGACCGGCTCTGCCCGGCCCTCCGCGCAGCGGGAGACGACCAGCACCGCGACACCGGCCTCTACGCAATGCCTCACCTCTTCCAGAACCTCGTGGTTTCCGTTGCCGATGCCGAAGGCTTCCAGGATTAGGCCCCGGGCGCCGGCATCCCGGGCGGCCCGCAGCAAAGCACCGTCCGCGCCCGCGGCGAGCTTGATCAGGTCCACCCGGGGCAACTCGCGTAGTTCCCGGGCCAGGTTTCCGGGACGGCGGCGGGGGTGGAAGACGTGGACGCCCTCCCCCGTAACGGACCCGACGGGACCGCAGCCGGGTGAGGCGAAGGCCCGCGGGTCCGTGGTGTGGGCCTTGGTGGCCTCGCGGGCGCCCTCGACGGTGCCGCCCATCACGATGACGGCTCCCAGGCCGCGAGACGCCGGGTCCGCGGCCACCCGGACGGCGTCCCGGAGGTTACGGGGGCCGTCGGTGTCGAGAACGGCGGCGTTGCGCTGCGCCCCGGTAAAGACGACGGGCTTCTCCCCGGCGTAGAGGAGGTCCACCAGGTAGGCCGTCTCCTCCATAGTGTCGGTGCCGTGGGTGACGACCACGCCATCCACGGCCGGTTCGGCGTCCAGCGCGCGGACCCGGCGGGCCACCTCCAGCATGTTTTCGGGGGCCATCAGGTAACCGCCGATCTCGAACACCTCCTCGGCCCGGACTTCGGCGGCTTCTTCGAGGCCCGGCACGCCGGAAAGGAGCTCCTCGCCCGGCACCGACGCTACCACGCCGCCCGCGGGGTCGGGCCGGGACGCTATGGTCCCGCCGGTCGTAAGAACAACGACTCTCGCTCTGGATTCTCTCTCCACAGAACCGCTCCCGGGCTCGCCTCCTGACCGGCGCGGATTCTACCAGTGTCCGTGGACGTTTATCTCACCGGGCACTATCCTGTGTCAGCCCTGTACCCGATACCCGAAGGAGTCGAGATAGCGAGGATACCCCCGCACGTCTTCCTCGCGCTCGCGGCCCTTTTCTGGGCCGGCAACTTCGTGGTGGGAGGACCTCTCGCGGAGGTGCTGCCGCCCTTCGGTTTGAACTTCCTCCGGTGGTGCGTGGCGTGCGCGGTCCTGATCCCTCTCACCTTCGCGCGCGAGGGCACCGCTTTCCTCCGGCCGGCCCTGCGGATGTGGCCCTCGATGCTGGTGATGGCGGTGACCGGTGTGCTGCTCTTCAACTCCCTAGTGTACCTGGCCCTGACGGAGACCACGAGCATCAACGCGGCCCTCATCAACGGGGCGACCCCCATCCTGACGCTCTTTGTCGCCGCGGCGCTCGGGGGCGGCGCGCCGACGGGCCGGCGGCTCTTCGGCTCGGCGGTCTGTCTCGCGGGTGTGGCGTGGATCGTCTCCCGAGGCTCTCTGGAAGTTCTGCTGGGCCTGTCGCCGAACCGGGGTGACCTGCTGATGCTGATCGCGGCGTTTTGCTGGGCCGTCTACACGGTGCTGAGCGGCGGGGCGGCGCGCCGGATCTCCCCGCTCGCCGCTACGACGGTGAGCGCGGTCATGGCCCTGCCGCTGCTCGGGCTCTTCGGCGGCTACGAGTTGTTGACGCAGCCGGTGGGGGAGGTCTCACCGGCCGTGGTGTCGGGCCTTCTGTACATCGGCCTCGCCGCCTCGGTGGCGGCCTTCCTCTGCTGGAACACCGGCATCGGCAGGCTGGGGGCCGCCCGGGGCGCTATCTTCCTGAACCTGGTGCCGGTGTTTACTGCGGCCATCGCCGTGCCCGCGCTGGGCGAGCGCCTGTTGCCCGTGCAACTCCTCGGCGGCCTGCTGGTCTTCGTGGGCGTCACCATAGTGTCCCGGCCGGCCCGGGAGGGCAAGAGGACCGCGCCGCCGGGCACCCCGGCCCCGTAGCAGAAGCAGAAGAACGTCTTTCGCTTTACACAGCCGGGGGGCCTCGGGTGCTATAAAGCGGGCAACGGTGGTTCTACAAGGAGGTTGGCGGTTGGCGCGGAGCATCGAGTGGGTCGGATGGGCGGGGGACACGCCGGTCCCCAACGGGGCGCCCCCGGGGTTCGTGCCGCACGTCCATCGCCGGGTGTTTGAGGTCGCGCGTCCGCGGGAGCGGGTGTGGGCGTGGCTCAACGATCCGGCCACGTTCGTCGAGGGCCAGGTGTGGCCCTTCCGGGTCGAGTTCGTGGGCGGCGGCTTCGAGCCCGGGGTGCTCAACACCCACCACGGCCCGCTGATGAGCTTCGCCGGAGCGATAGGGGAGGTAAGAGGGCCGGAAGAGGGCGGGGCTGCCTACCGGGATCTCAGGTACTTTTACGGGAGCTACGCGATCAGCCCGCGCCTCGTCCGCCCCACGCGGCTTCAGTTCTGGGCCGGGGATGCGGGCCCGGGAACGCGGGTGACCTTGCAGGTGGACAGCCTGGTGCGGGATTTTTTCTCGGGCCCCTGGACCCTGATACAAAAGGTGTTCTGGAGCCGCTTCCCCCGCTGGATGGCCTCCGCCCTCTGAACCGGGAAGGCTTGCGCGGCTTTCCGACCGGGTATAGACGTACGGGCAACAGGTTGGAGTACAAGAACCCGGGAGGAGAAACGTGGACATCATCCGCATCGTGGCGGCGATAATCCTGCCGCCGCTGGGCGTTTTCCTGCAGGTAGGTATCGGCAAGCAATTCTGGCTGAACATCCTGCTCACGATCCTGGGGTACGTGCCGGGCATCGTGCATGCGGTCTGGATCATCGCCCGGAGGTAGACCCGGGGCGGCCCTTTTCTGGCGGAGGGGACGTGAGGCCCGTCCACGCCCCCTTCCCCGCTTCTGCTTACATCGCGTCCTGCTTTACGCCTCGGCGACGCGCAGGACCAGCTTGCCGCGTCCGTGTCCGGAGTCGAGGCGTTCGTGGGCCTCGCCGACCCGGCTCAGGTCCAAAACTTCTTCTACCAGTGGCTTTACCCGCCCTCGCTCCGCGAGCCGCGTGAGCGCGTCCAGCCGCGCCCGCTCGCGCAGGAGCAAGACGCCGTAGAGGGTCTGGTTGTTTACGTAGAGCGGCGTGAGGTCGCCCTGGGCGCCCAGGATGGTTGCCAGGCGGCCGAAGGGCCTGGTCGCCGCGATGCTCTCCACGATGGTGGTGCCGCCCACGCAATCTAAGACGGCGTCCACGCCTTCCCCGGCGGTGGCTTCCAGGGTGGTCTGGGCGACGTCCCCGTTCGTGTAATCTAGCTGCTGGTCCGCGCCGAGCGTTCTGAGGGTCTCCTGGTTGTCGGGGCCGGCGCTGGCGATGACGCGGGCCCCGGCGGCCCGGGCGATCTGCACGGCGAAGGAGCCGACGCCGCCGGCCCCGCCGTGGATCAGGACCGTCTCGCCGACCGTCAGCCCGAGCCGCCGGACGAGCGCCTCGTAGGCCGTTCCCCCGGCGAGTGGGACGGCGGCGGCCTCCTCGTGCGAGAGCGAGGCCGGCTTCTTCGCGACGATATCCGCCGCGGCGACGTTGTACTCGGCGTAGGCTCCGTTGGAGCCGGGGCCGAAGATCTCCGGCGTGTAGTACACCTCGTCACCGGGGGTGAAATCCTCCACCCCCGGCCCGGTCTCCTCGACCACGCCCGAGACGTCCGCGCCCAGCACCACCGGCGGCTCCAGGCCGGCGAAGCTCCCGTCGGCCCGCAGCTTGGCGTCTATCGGGTTGGTACCCGCGGCCACGACCCGCACCAGGACCTCGCCCGGTCCGGGCTCCGGTTTCGGTACGTCGCGCTCCTCGAACAAGTCCGGGGGGCCAAACTCCGGTGTTACCATAGCCCGCATGGGGTCTCCCTTCGTTCGTTACCGGTCCTCTGATGACCAGAGACCCTATCATCCGGGATACGCCCGGGCTGTGAACGGGTAGAATACCGGGCAGGCGGGAGGCGTCAATAACAGGAGGTCCCAGTTGACGGAGGAAAACCAGCCCGGATCGGGGCGGATGACGGCGGACCGGATGGCGGAGGCGCTCGGCGAGTCCTACAGGAGGATCGTGGAGAGCGCCGTCGAGTCCCAGCAGCGGAACATGGGCCTGGCCCAGAATTGGGCCGACAACCTCTCCGGCGTGCTGGAGAGCCAGGTGGAGACGAACCGGGCGCTCACCCGGGCGATGGAGTCCTACGTAAAGGTGGTGGAGGAGGCCCTCGAGAGCCAGGAGCGCACCAACCGGGCGCTCTCCGAGAGCCTGGAGTCCTACCGGGAGGTCATAGACCGGGTGGCCAACCTCCAGGACCAGAACACGGAGATGGTCCGGGGCTTTTTCGAGGGCGTGATGGGTGAGATGAAGACGCAGACCGACCAGAACCTGCGGATGGCCGGGGAACTCGTGGAAGGCTCGGAGAAGCAGGCCGACGCCTTCCAGAAGATGTTCCAGGAGGCGGTCAACTCCTACATGGAGCTTATGAACGCGCCCTACGAGCTCTACCGGAAGAACCTGGAGGCTTTCGGCGGCCAGGGCCGGTAGGCCCGCCGGGAGCGCCGGTCCGAAAAGAGGAGGCGGTAGCCGTGCAAGAGCTGCGCGAGAGAGAAGTCAGGAACCTCATCGGGGGCGAGTGGGACCCGGCCGACGGCCGGGAGACCGAGCCGGTCTACGATCCGGCCACCGGCGAGGTTATAGCCGAGACCCCGCTGTCCACCGCCGGGGACCTGGATCGGGCGGTGCGCAAGGCGCGGGAGGCTTTCCCCGGCTGGGCGGCCACGCCCGTGACCGAGCGGGCGCGCCTGCTCTTCCGCTTCAAGATGCTCCTGGAGGAGCACTTCGAGGAGCTCAGGGACCTGGTCACCCTGGAGAACGGCAAGGATCGCAACGACGCCGCCGGCGAGGTCCGACGCGGGATAGAGGTCGTGGAGTTCGCCTGCGGGATGCCCACCCTCATGATGGGCGAGAGCGTGCGGGACGTGGCAAGGGGTATAGACAACGTTTCCTACCGCTTCCCGCTCGGGGCGGTGGCGGCGATCACGCCGTTCAACTTCCCGTGCATGGTCCCGCTGTGGACCCTGCCCGTCGCTATCGGGGCGGGCAACACCTACATCCTCAAGCCCTCCGAGCGCACCCCGCTTTCGGCCCAGCGGCTCGGGGAGTTGCTCTCTGAGGCGGGGCTGCCGGAGGGGGTCTTCAACATCGTCAACGGCGCCCGGGAGGCGGTGGACGGCATCCTGGAGCACCCCGGCATCGAGGCCGTCTCCTTTGTGGGGTCCAAGCCGGTCGCCGAACACGTCTACAAGGGCGGCACGGCCCACGGAAAGAGGGTGCAGGCGCTCGCGGGAGCCAAGAACTCCATGATCGTCATGCCCGACGCCGTGCTCGACAAGACGGTGGAGAACATGATCTCCTCGGCCTACGGCAACGCCGGAGAGCGGTGCCTGGCCGGGAGCGTGGTAGTGGCGGTCGGAGAGGTGGCCGACGACCTGGTGGCGAAGCTCAGGGAACAGGCCGCCGCCATGAAGGTCGGGCCGGGCAGCGAAGAGGGCAGCGAGCTTACCCCGGTGATCCGGGACTCCCACCGCCAGAAGGTCCGCCAGTACATAGACCTCGGCGAGGAGGAAGGGGCTGAGGTCGTTCTCGACGGCCGGGAGCCGCCGTTGGAGAAGGGCTTTTTCCTCGGGCCGACCCTCCTCGACCACGTTACCGGCGACATGCGGGTGGGGCGGGAGGAGATCTTCGGCCCCGTTCTCTCCGTGGTCCGCGTGGACGACCTCGACGGGGCTATAGAGTTCACCAACGGCTCGCCCTTCGGCAACGCCTGCTCCATCTTTACCGAGTCGGGCGCGGCGGTGCGCAGGTTTCGGGAGAACGTCGGGGCCGGGATGCTCGGCGTGAACGTCGGCGTCGCAGCCCCGATGGCCTTTTTCCCGTTCAACGGTATAAAGGATTCCTTCTGCGGCGACCTGCACGCCACCGGCAAGGACGGGGTACGCTTCTTCACCGAGAACAAGGTCGAGATCACCCGCTGGTTCTCCGGTCCCTGATCCCTTTTCCGGGTAGGAGCCAGACCCGGGGGGCGCGCCGTTCGCCGCCTCCGGTCTGCACCCGCGTTCTTCCTCGTATACTAGAGCGCGAAATGCCCGGGGCAACCAGCTGGTATCGGCCGGTATCGCCGGGCGGAAACGGGATAAACTGGCTGCTGGCTTTGGAGGAGCCTACATGAATCCGGAAAACCAGGCTTCAGCTTCCCATACCGTACCGGGGACGCCGGTGACCCGCGGAGGACGATTGGACCGGGCGCTGGCGCGCGCCAGCGACGCGCAGCTCAGGGAGGGAAACCGTCTCTCGCTCCTCAAAGACGGGCCGGAGACGTATGACGACTGGCTGGCGGCGATCTCGCGCGCCAAACGGTGGGTGCACCTCGACAACTACATCTTCAAGAACGACACCACCGGGGAAAAGTTCGCCGAGGCTCTCGCGCAGAAAGCCTCCGAGGGCGTCCGGGTCCGAGTGCTGCACGACTGGTTCGGTTGCATGAACGTGCCCCGCTCGTTCTGGAAGGCGCTCCGGGAGACGGGCGTCGAAGTCCGATCCGTAAACCCTCCGACCCTGGGGGCGCCGCTCGGGATGATACAGCGCGACCACCGGAAGCTCATCGCCGTCGACGGAGAGTACGCCTCGACGGGCGGCGTGTGCATCTCGGACGGCTGGCTGGTCCGTTCGCCGGAGACGGGCCTGCCCTACCGCGACACGGCGGTCCGGGTACGCGGTCCGGCGGTGGCCGATATAGAACGCGCCTTCGCGACCTTGTGGGACCAGACAGGCGATCCGCTCCCCGCAGACGAACGGCCGCACCCGGAGGGGATCCCGCCCTCCGGGGAGGAAGCGGCGCGCGTGGTGGTTCAGGAACCGCGCAAGATGCGGACCCTGCGCATCCTGCAACTGCTGACCGCGGGGGTCGAGCGGCGGTTCTGGATCACCGACGCGTACTTCCTCTCCATGCCCATCCTCACGCAGGCGCTGATGGCTACCGCCAGGGACGGTGTGGACGTCCGGGTCCTGGTGCCGGCCACGAACGACCTGCCCTGGATCGGGGCCGTCTCCCGCGTCGGTTACCGGCAGTTTCTCGAAGCGGGGGTGCGTATCTTCGAGTACGGAGGCCCTATGATCCACGCCAAGACCGCCGTCGCCGACGGCTGGTGGTCGAAGGTCGGCTCTACCAACCTGAACTTCAGCAGCCTGGCGGCAAACTGGGAGATAGACCTGGTGGCCGAGGACCGGGGCTTCGCCTCCCGGATGGAGGATCTCTTCGAGGAAGACCTCGCCGACGCCCGGGAGGTGCGTCTGGTTCGCACCGCGGCGGCCGCGAAGGTCCGGACGGACCGTCCGATAGACACCTCGAACCGCAGAGCCCGGCGCGGCGCCGTGGGCAGTGGTTCCGGGTCCGCCTCCACGCTCGCCCGGGTCGGTAGCGTAACCCTTCAAAAGAGCGGGGCTCCGCTGGATACGCGCGAGCACGCGCTCGCCGGGGCGATAAGCGGCAGCCTGCTCGCCCTCTCTCTTCTCGGGGTCCGCTTTCCGCGGCTCCTGGCGTGGCCGCTCGCGGCCCTCGGGCTGTTGCTCGGCGGGCTGGGCGTAGCGCGCACGATCCGCTCGACGCTTACCGGCGCCTCGCCCGACGACCCCGAAGGCTAGACCCGGACCGGCTGCGAACCTCTTTAACCGACTTTAACCAACTCCCGGTTTGCCGCGCCCGCCTGCGAACCAGGGCAACCCCGAAAACCGCGCAAGCCACCCTTCGGCGCCTGTACAGCATTTTCGTTACATCACAGACACGATTTCGTAACATTTTTTCAATATTTTCTTGACGAGCCGGTGACTTCGCCCGGGAGGTTGGTTAACATGCGGGCCGACCACGCCAGACGTTTACGGAGGGGGATATATGCGTCGGTCTGTGTTGTTCGCGGCAGCCTTTCTTCTGGCTGCGATTGCCGCCACGTCTGCTTCGCTGTTCATCTTCTACGAATCTTCCGAGGCCCGGACGCCTTCGCAGGGGTCCGTAGCCAGCGGCCCGGAGCTTCCGGAGGAAGACTTCCCGGCCTACTCTCAGACCGTGGACAACTCCTCGGAGTCGCGCTTCGAGGCGCCGGGTTGGGAGTCGGAGTCCTCCAGTTCCGAGCGTTACGGTGAAGACTACCGGATCGCCGGGCCGCGCGGAGACGTCGAGCGGGCCCGCTACAAGGTGAGGATACCTGAGACGGATACGTACTCGGTCTACGCCTGGTGGCCTTCGGCGGGCGTGGACAACGTCTCCGCCCGGTACGGCATTAGCACTACCTCGGGGGTGGAGTGGACCGAGGTAGACCAGGGAAAGGACGGTGGCTCCTGGGTAAAGCTCGGTGAGTATCGGATGAAGGGTGGCGACCGCTACGCGGTGCAGATCGCGCCCGGTTCCGACGGCGCGGGCCACCTGGTAGCCGACGCCGTGGCCGTCGTGCGGGGCGTACAATCGGGGCCGCCCGAGAAGAGCTACGGCCCGGCGGACGGCGAGACGTTTGCGGCCCAGGGCAAGCGTCCCTCGCGGAAGGCCATAGTCCGGCAGGCCAGGAGACACCTGGGCACGCGGTACGTCCTGTCGCCTCCAGGGCCTTGCCGGGCGTTCAGGAAAGAAGACTGCTCCTGCCACACCAAACTCGTCTTCCGGAAGTTCGGAAAGCGCCTTCCGGACGACCCGGCCCGCCAGTGGCAGCGCGGACGCCGGATAGCCAAGTCCAACGTCCGGCCCGGGGACCTCGTGTTCTTCCGGGAGAACGGCCGGAACATCACCCACGTCGGGATCTACTCCGGCAACGGAAATATCATCCACGCCTCCAGCTACTTCGGCAAGGTCGTGGAGAGCAAGATGAAGTACATCAGAGGGTACGTAGGCGGGAGACGGCTGAACTGGTAACCGCTACGGGACAGCGTTCGCGGGAGGAAAGAGGAGAGACCAACAAACCATAGGAACCCACCACGGCCAGAGAAGCCGGTTCGCTTCGCGCGGACCGGCTTTCGTCTCGGGGACCGGACAACGATCAGTTGCCAACAAAACTTAATAAAGAAACAAAATATGCAAAAAACTAAAAGAATTTGTTGAACGTGTATAAATTCTTTGTCACAATACGGCAACAGTTTAATAACAGCACAAAGCGTACATACGACGGAGGGGGGAAAATTGCTCCGGCTGGTATTGGCTTCATTGGCGGTTGTCCTGGCGAGTTCCATAGCCTTGGGGGTGGCTCTTTTCGCCGTTCCGGAGACTTCGGAGGCCGCCAGCAAGCGGTACTCGCAGGTGATCGACAACTCCACCAAGGGTCGTTTCAGGGCCACCACGAACTGGGGTGTGAGCTCTTACAGTAACCAGCGGTACGGAAAAAACTACCGGTTTGCCAAGCCGGCCAAAAGGGGCCTGGCGATGTACAAGACCAGGATTCCCCGGGGTGGATACTACACCGTGTGCGGTAGATGGCCGGCCAACAACGGTTACAACAGGGCGACGCCCATAAGGATCCGGACCGCTGAGGGGGTCAAAGTCCGGCGGGTCAACCAGCAGAGGAACGGCGGCCGGTGGGTGAGGCTGGGCACGTACAGGATGAGGGCCGGGGACGCTTACAACATCCGGGTCTCCCGGAACGGCAAAGGAAACAAGTACGTTATCGCCGACGCCTTCAAGATCATCCGGGCGCCGGATGCGAAAGGTGTGCGGTGCCGGGCGGCTTCTACGACGACCTCCAAGTCTTCGACGGCCCCCAGGGGGGAGCGGGTCCTCGAGGAGGGGAAGAAGTACCTCGGCAAACCGTACCGGCTGGGCGGCCAGGCCATGTGCGACCAGGGCCGTTACATAGATTGCTCGTGCCTCACGCAGAGGGCCTACAAGGCGATAGGCCTCTCGCTGCCGGACGACCCGGTGAGGCAGTTCCAGTACGGCCGCAGGGTAGATAGCCCACGAAAGGGCGACCTGCTGTTCTACGACGAAGACGGTCCCGGCGGCCTGCAAGTAACCCACGTCGGCATCTACGCGGGCAAGAACAGCAACGGAACCGACTTGATCCTCCACGCCTCCAGTTACTGGGGTGAGGTGGTGATCAAGCCGATGCGCTGGCCGCGAGACGGATATCTGGGGGCCAGGAGGCTCACGTAGCCACGTAGCTTTTTACGGGCTTACGAGGATACTGTTGGTTTATTCAACACGCCGGAGCCAGGGCTGCCAGATGGGAGCGCCGGGTAGCGGCGATGGGGGCTCCGTTCAGCCAGTTGCTCACCCGATTGACGTTGACCGCCGCCGCGGTTCCCAA
>SIRX01000147.1 GCA_004563715.1 Actinomycetota bacterium
AAGATCATTCATGCCCGCATCGGCGACGATAAAGCTCTTGTCACCGCTCTTTTTGCGGTACACGACGCTGGTGACCAGGGCTCCGGCGTTGCCGGTTATGTAGCGACCCATCTCGCAGAGTATCTTGGTGCCGGTGGCTTCGAGCGCCGGCCGGATGGCGTCCACCAGCCCGGCGGGGGTGGGCGTTTCCTCGTCTTTGTAACGGATACCGAGGCCGCCGCCTATGTTGAAGTACTTGATGTCGAAGCCGCGGCGCTGCAACTCTTCGACGAGGCTGGCGCTCTTCTCGACCGACTCGACGTAGGGGGCGAGCTTCGTGATCTGGGAGCCGATGTGCTGGTGGACCCCGATGAGGTCTATGCACCGGAAGTCCTCTACCCTGCCGGCGAGCGCGAGGGCTTCGTCTACCGAGAGGCCGAACTTGTCCTGTTCCCGGCCGGTGGTTATGTGCTCGTGGGTCTCGGCGTCCACGTCCGGGTTGACGCGCAGGGCGACGCGGGCCCGCTTGCCGTGGCGGGCGGCAAGCCGGTCGAGGCGCTCCAGCTCGGGTGCCGACTCGACGTTGAAGAGCAGTATCCGCTCCCCGAGGCCCGCCAGGAGTTCGTCCTCCGTCTTGCCGACCCCGGCGAAGACGACCTTTTTCGGGTCGAAGCCCGCCCGCATCACCCGGTAGAGCTCGCCGCTGGAGACGATGTCGGCGCCGGCCCCGAAGGACGCCAGCGCCCGCAGCACCGCCAGGTTGCCGTTGGCCTTGACCGCGTAGCAGACGAGGTGGTCCAGACCCGCAAAAGCCTCGTCCAGCTCCCGGTAGGCCCTCTCCAGGGCGGCGTGGCTGTAGACGTAGGTCGGGGTCCCGGCGCCCCGGGCTATCTTGGAGAGCGGGACCTCCTCGCAGCAGAGGCCGCCCTCCTCGTAGTGGAACTCTTCCAAAACGTACCTCCTCGCGATCCCTCAGCATGCTATATTCTGGCCCCGGTAATCGAACCAGGTAGGGAGAATATACTCCTTGACGGACCCCGGCGCGACAAGACACCTGAAGAACCGGCCCTTGACCCTGAACCCCGTATTGGAAGCAGGCGGCGCGTACCCGCTGCTCGCGTTGGACGAGCGGCGGCACAGGCTAGAGGAGCGCGGCGCGACGCTCTTCGACTTCGGGGCTGGCGACCCCCGCGAGCCGACGGCCCCCCTTATCCGCCGGGCGCTCCGGGAGGCTGTACCGGAAGTCAGCCAGTACCCGAGCGCCGTGGGAAAGGCCCGGCTGCGAGAGGCGTTCTGCGGCTGGGCTGCGCGCCGGCACGGCGTCGCGCTAGACCCGGCATCCGAGGTGCTGCCTGCCACGGGCTCCAAGGAGGCGATCTTCCACGCGCCGCTGGCTTTCGTGCATCCGTCGCACGGACGGCGGGGCGTCGCCTACGGCACACCGGGGTATCCGGTCTACGAACGGGGGACGCTCTTCGCCGGGGGCGAGGCGCTGCCGGTAAAGCTCACGGAGAAAGACGGCTTTCTGCTGCCGCCGGAGGCGGTGGACCCCGACCGGACACGGATACTCTGGATCAACTACCCCCACAACCCGACCGGCGCGCCGGCCACCTACGCGTACCTGGAGACGGTCGCTGAGTTCTGCCGGGAACACGACATCCTGCTGTTCTCCGACGAGTGCTACAACGAGATCTACTCCGGCGGGCAGCCACCGTCCGTCCTGGAGGTGACGAAGGAGCGGACCCTGGCGTTCTGCTCCCTCTCCAAACGGAGCGGCATGACCGGCTACCGCTCGGCCATGATGGCCGGCGACCCCGAGCTTGTAGCCGCCCTCAAGAAGCTCCGGCCCACGATCGGGGTAGCAACCCCCTCGTTCGTGCAGGACGCCGCCGCGGCCGCCTGGGACGACGACGTTCACGTGGAGGAACGCCGCCGCACCTTCGGGAAGAAGCGGGATCTGTTCGTGGGCTTTTTCCGGCGGACGGGGCTAAGCTTCCGGCCAACGGACGCGAGCTTCTACCTGTGGGTCGAGGTCCCGGAGACGTTCGCCGGGGACGATGAGGCGTATGCGCTAAGGTTGATGGAGGAGGGCATCGTGGTCGCGCCGGGCCGGGCGTTCGGACCCGGCGGCGAGGGCTACATAAGGGTCGCGCTCGTGCCCGCCGTCGAGGAATGCCGGAAGGCTATAGAGCTGTGGGAGAAACTGAGAGCGGAGGGAGAAGCGTGAGGGAGAAGATAGAGGCCGCGTTCGAGGACCGTAAGCTGCTGGAAGACGAGGAGCACCGTCAAGCCGTCTTCGAGGCGATAGCCGCCCTGGATTCCGGTGAACTCCGGGTTGCAGAGCAGCGGAACGGCGAGTGGGAGTCCAACGCCTGGGTGATGAAGGCGATCAACCTGTACTTCGCCGTCGCGGAGATGGAGACCATAGAGGCCGGGCCGTTCGAGTACCACGATAAGATCCCCACGAAGAAGAACCTGGCCGCGGCGGGCGTCCGGGTCGTGCCGCCGGGGACGGTCCGGTACGGGGCGCACGTGGAGCCGGGCGTGGTGGTGATGCCGGGCTACGTGAACATCGGGGCTCACGTGGGCGGTGGGACGATGGTGGATACGTGGGCCACGGTGGGCTCGGGGGCCCAGATCGGGAAGAACGTCCACCTCGCGGGCGGGGTCGGCATCGGGGGCGTGCTGGAGCCGCCGGGCGCGATGCCCGTGGTAATAGAGGATGGGGCATTTGTCGGGTCGCGGGCCATCGTGGTCGAGGGCGTGCGGGTCGAGAAGGAGGCGGTGCTCGGGGCGAACGTGGTCCTCACGGGCTCCACCCAGATCATCGACGTCACCGGCCCCGAGGAGATCGTCCACAAGGGCCGCGTCCCGGCCCGCTCGGTGGTCGTCGCCGGCACCCGCACGAAGGAGTTCCCCGCCGGAAGCTACCAGCTCCAGACCGCCCTGATAATCGGGGAGCGCCGCGAGTCTACCGACCAGAAGACCTCACTGAACGAGGCCCTGCGGGAGTTCGGGGTGAGCGTTTGAGGGAGCGCCTGCTGGAGGACCTGCTCTGGTTCCTCGAACGCCCGAGCGTCACCGGGAAAGAGGAGAGGCTCTGCGACGACCTGGAGGTCCGGATAGCGGCTGCGGGCTGGCAGGTGGAGCGGACCTCCAACAACCTGGCCGTCCGCGGCCGGTCGCCGGACTCCTCGCGGCGGCGGGTCGTCTTCGCCGGGCACCTGGACACCGTGCCGGAGCCGGAGGGCGGCATCGAGGTTCGGGTGGAGGGGGACCGGGTCTACGGCCGCGGCTCCTCGGACATGAAGGCCGGCGACGCCCTGATGCTCGCACTGCTGGAGGAGTTCGACTGGGAGGGCTCGTGGGCGGAGCCGGTCTTCGTCTTCTACGAGCGGGAGGAGGGTCCGTACCCGGAGAACGGCCTGGAGGCCGTCTTCGCGGAGAGCCCCTGGGTGCTGGACGCGGACCTCGCGCTGTGCCTGGAGCCGACGGCCGGCGCCCTGGAGGTGGGGTGCGTGGGGACGGCGCAGGTCGAGGTCACCTTCCGGGGCCGCTCCTCCCACTCGGCCCGGCCCTGGGAGGGGGAGAACGCCCTCACGGCGGCGGGAGAGTTGCTGGCCGCGCTGCACCAGCATCCGGTCGAGAAGATCCTGGTAGAAGGCCTGCCCTTTTACCAGGTCTTGACGCCGACGATGGCCCGGGGAGGACGGGCCAAGAACGTCGTGCCGGACACGTTCTGGATCAACGTCAACCACCGCTTCGCGCCCGGTCACGGGATAGAGCACGTGCGGCGCACGTTCGAGGAACTGCTGCCGGCCGGTGCGACCTACGAAGTGGCGGACTTTGCCCCGAGCGGACCGGTCCACCTGGACAACCCGCTGGTGCGGCGGCTCGTCGGCTCGGGGGTCGAGGTCCGGCCCAAGCAGGCCTGGACGGACGTGGCCCGCTTTGCCGGGCGCGGGGTTGCGGCGGCGAACTTCGGGC
>SIRX01000148.1 GCA_004563715.1 Actinomycetota bacterium
CCGCAAGGGTGGTCTCAACAACGCATAGCCGAGGCCCTGGGCGTCAGCAAGGGAGCGGTGAGCCAGTGGATGAAGCGGGCTCGCGATGGCGGGGAGTAGATGCTCTAAAGCGCAAACCCGCTCCAGGAGCACGGCCACGCCTGAGCGAGGAGCAGCGCGCCAAAGTGCCCGAGCTTCTCGAACGGGGAGCTGAGGCTCACGGCTTTCGAGGAGAGGTATGGACCTGCGAGCGGGTGGCTAGGGTGATCCGAAGGCAGTTCGGGGTCAGCTATCACCCGGCGCACGTAAGTCGGGTGGTGCGGGACCTGGGACTTTCCCTACAGAAACCCCAGCGCCGGGCCAACCAGCGCGACGAGGAGGCCATCGAACGCTGGAAAGAAGAGAGGTAACCATCTCTGAAAAGGGGGCCATAAAGGAAGGCAGGACCATAGTGTTCGCCGATCAGTCGGGCTTCTACCTGCTGCCTGGGGTGGTTCGCACTTACGCCCCGGTGGGAAAGACGCCCATTCTCAAGGAGCACCTCAGCCGGGATCACCTCTCGGCGATGAGCGCCATCACCCTCGATGGCAAGCTCTACATGATGGAGCAGGAGCGCTCCTTCAAGGGAGAAGATGTGGTGCGCTTCCTAAAGCACCTCATGCGCCAAATTTTAGGCAAGCTGTTGGTGGTCTGGGATGGTTCGCCGATTCATCGAGGAGGGGCGGTCAAAGATTTCCTTGCCAGCGGGGCAGCCTCTCGGCTGCAACTCGAACAGTTGCCCGGCTACGCTCCAGAGCTCAACCCCGACGAGGGGATCTGGAAGCACTTGAAGTGCGTGGAGCTAAAGAACCTCTGCTGTGAGAGCCTCAAAGAGTTGAAGGTCGAACTACTGTTCTGTCACGAAAGGTCTGGATCATATCATGGCTCCTCCACGATCTCTGGATAGAGATGCTTGAGCTTGATCCTCGCCTCGGCTGTGGTCAAGCGCCACTCTATGGAGCTCTCGGCCGCGTTGCGCTCTTGTTCCCACGCTCCCACTTCCTCGGCAAGCGTCTGTTGGTCGGGGATGCGCCTCTCCAGACACTGCCGGGCGAGCACCGAAAGCTCTATCTCAGCCATGTTCAGCCACGAGCCGTGCTTGGGTGTGTAATGAATCTCCAGCTTACCAGCGATGCGCCGAGCCTCGGCCGGGGCGAACGCTTCATACAAGGCGGCGGGGGTATGGGTGTTTAGGTTGTCCATAACCAAAACGATCTTCTCGGCGTGGGGGTAGTGGACATCGACCAACTCCTTTACGCAACGCGCCCAGTCGAGCTTCGTTCGCCTATCAGTGACCTTGATGTGACGCCAGCCTGCAAGGGGCTCACAGACGATAAACAGATTGGCCACTCCCTTGCGCTCGTACTCGTAGTCGTAACGGGCCGCCCGCCCGGGGCAGACGGCGAGTGGCTCCCTCACCTCGCCCACGAGCTGCTTGCTCTTCTCGTCCAGGCACACCTGCGGGAAACGCTGGTTGTAGGGGCGGGTGTAGACCTCCAGCACATCCTCCATCCTCCAGACAAAGGAAGCATCTTGTTTGGGTGGGATGGACCACTGCCCCTTGAGCCAGGGCTTTATGGCACTTTTTTCAGGGTGCGCCGGACCAGCTCCCGGGAGATGGGCTCCTGGGCGCACTCCAGTTCTACGAACCGCTCTGCAAGAAGCCGAACGCTCCAGCGCTTTCTCCCTCTCGGAGGCTTTGAGCAAGCCAGAGCGATCAGGTGCGCCTCCTGGGAGCCGTCGAGCTTTTTGGGTTTGGTAGCCTTGGGCTTGCGATGGACTAAAGCGGCCCGCAGTCCCTCGGCAACGAACCTCTCGCGCACCCGCCTCACCGTCGAGCGGCCAACATCCAAGGCGTCTGCGATCCTCGTGTCGGGCCACTGCCCGCCGTGGGCGTCCTCGCAGCCCCCCTCGTCGGCCTTGAGCAGTATGCGCGCGCGGGTTATGGAGCGCGCGGAGGCCTCGCCGCGAGCGATCATCACCTTGAGCCTCTGGCGCTCCGCTTTCTTCAGCCTCACGGGATTGTTTCTCTTCCTCGACACGCCGCCTCCTCACACTCGCTCCTCCGCCACTGTGGCGGGCGGATGCGGCCACGATACCCGCGGAGGGACTTTGATTCAAACCGACCATGTCAGAACACTAGAGAAGGAGTCGCATTGGCCTACGATTTCTCCCGGTACCTCAAGGTCCGGTCCGCTTACGGAGCCAGCTGGTCGCCGGATGGGCGGAGGATTGCCTTCCTCACCGATATAACCGGCGTCGCCCAGGTCTGGCGGGTCTCCGCGGGCGGCGGCTGGCCCGACCAGCTCACCTTCTACGATGAGCCGGTGGCCGGGGTCTCTTACTCTCCGGTGGACGAGCGGTTCGTCTTCAGCATGGACGCCGGGGGCAACGAGCGTCAGCAGCTCCTGCTCTACGAGGACGAGGAGGTGCGGGACCTGACCCGGCGGCCCGACGCCATCCACTACTTCGGCGGCTGGTCGCCCGACGGCGGGCGCATCGCCCTCACCGCCACGCGCCGCAACGGCACGGACTTCGACGTTTACGTCCAGGACCTGGACGGCGAGCCGGAGCTGGTGTGGGAGGTCGCCGGTTACCACACGGTCGCCGACTGGGGACCGGACGGGAGCTACCTGATCGTCTCCCGCCACACCTCCAACCTGGACAACGACCTCTACCGCCTGGACCTCTCGACCGGCGAGGCGACCCTCCTGACCCCGCACGAGGGCGAGGCCCGCTTCGGAGGCGTCAACGTCACCCCCGACGGCTCCGCCGCCTACCTCACCACCGACAGGGACGGGGACTTCCTGCGGCTGGCGCGCCTGGAGTTTGCCTCGCTAGGGCTGGAGTACCTCACGCCGGACGAGTGGGACGTGGAGAGCGTGCGCCTCTCGGAGGGCGGCGAGTACCTCCTGGCCGCCCGCAACGTGGAGGGTTACTCGGATTTCCTGTTCTTCAACGGCCGGGGCAAGCGGCTGCCGGGGCCGGCGATGCCCGAGGGCATCCTCTCCGGGTTCGAGTACGCCCCGGACGCGCAGCGGCTCGCCTTCACCCTCAGCGGCCCGGACCGCAACCCGGACGTGTGGCTCGCGAGCCTGCCGGACGGCGAACCGGCCCGACTCACCCGCTCGGCGACCGCCGGCATCCCGCGCCGCACCTTCCGCCGCCCGGAGCTGGTTCGCTACCCGAGCTTCGACGGGCGCGAGATCCCGGCCTTCCTCTACGCCCCGGAGGGCGGCGGGGACGCACCCGTGGTGGTCAACGTCCACGGCGGCCCCGAGTCCCAGGCCCGTCCGGTCTTCGCCCCGGTGACCCAATACTTCCTGCACCGCGGATACGCCGTCTTCGCCCCCAACGTGCGCGGCTCGACCGGCTACGGCAAGGAGTACACGCACCTCGACGACGTGGAGCTGCGGATGGACTCGGTCAAGGACCTGGCGCATGCGGCGCACTGGCTGCGGGAGCGCGGCCACGAGCGCGTCGCGGTGATGGGCGGCTCCTACGGCGGGTTCATGGTGCTTGCCGCGCTCACCGAGTACCCGGAGCTGTGGAGCGCCGGAGTGGATATAGTGGGTATCGCCAACTTCGTCACCTTCCTGGAGAACACCGGCAGCTACCGCCGGGCGCTGCGCGAGTCGGAGTACGGCTCGCTGGAGAAGGACCGGGAGTTCCTGGAGTCCGTCAGCCCGATCCACAAGGCCGAGAACATAACCGCTCCGCTGCTGGTCATCCACGGCAAGAACGACCCGCGCGTGCCGGTGGGAGAGGCCGAGCAGATCGTCGAGCGGGTGCGCAAGACCGGCGGCACGGTCGAGTACCTGCTCTACGAGGACGAGGGCCACGGGCTCGCCAAGCTCAAGAACCGCCTCGACGCCTACCCGAAGATAGCTGCCTTCCTGGACGAGCACCTGTTGCAGAACGGTAGGGGGTGACCGCCGGTGGAGACGAGGATGGAGATCCCGTTCCGCCACTGAGACTCTGCGAGACCACTATGCGGACCGGGATTTTGCCACCGGATGAATAACAGGCAAGGCCCGGCGCTGGCAACTCGAAGCCCCGGCCGGGAGATGATCGTGGACCTGCGCCGGACAGGTTTGAGCGGAGTCCCTTGCGTGGTAGATTGGAGGTAGGGCCGTCCACCGCCCGGGATGCTGCTGTATGAGCTTCGAAAACCTGCCTGCTGAGAGGAGTCTAGAGTGGCTGTAGACCAGCTAAAGGACGTCCGGTTCTTCGAGTTCCTGAGCGAGGAGGAGCGGGCCGCGTTCGTCGAGGCTTCGGAGCCCGTCAGGTTCGAGGCGGGGGAGGAGATCATCCGGGAGGGAGAGGACCAGGGCTCGATGTACGTTCTGACCTCCGGAAAGGTGGAGGTCTACAAGCGCGTCCCGAACGCCGACGACCGGCTGCTGGCCGCCATAGACGCCGGCACCGGGACGGTGGTCGGCGAGCGAGGACTGC
>SIRX01000149.1 GCA_004563715.1 Actinomycetota bacterium
ATAATCACCGTCGGCAGGCTCATCCGGGAAGGCTGGAGCCACTACCGTTGGGAGACTCGACCGTCTCGCAGACCATGACCTACCCGCGCAGCCTCTTAGAGAAAATTTTTGTTTTTTGAAACCCTCCGGCCTTCCCCGGCTGGCGCGCGCCCGTATCCGGTGTTCCACACCCTGTTCAAACCAGACGGAGGCTCTCGTTGTAGCTTCCGGACCACAGACCCCGTCCCGGTGCGCCTACCTGGGAAGGTGGGGGTGGGGCGTTGGTTTGGTTTCAGCCTTTGACCACGATCAGGGGCCGCAGGCGCGCCACCTTCTTGCCGATACCCGCCCCGTCTGTGGTGTCCACGACCTCCGTGGCGTCCTTGTAGGCCTCGGACATCTCCTCGTCGATGGTGGCCTCGCTGGCGGCCCGGATCAGGATTCCCCGGTCCTCCAGCTCCCGCTTGAGGTTGCGGCCTCTGGCGGCTCTTTTGGCGGCCCGACGGCCCATCTTGCGTCCGGCGCCGTGGGCGCTGGAGCCGAAGGTCTCGTTCATGGCCCCCTCCGTGCCGGCGAGCACGAAGGAGTACCGGCCCATGTCCCCCGGCACCAGGACCGGCTGGCCTGCGGAACGGTATTCCTCCGGCAGCTCGGGGTTCCCGGGGCCGAAGGCGCGGGTCGCCCCCTTGCGGTGGACGAGCACCTCGCGGCCGCCGTGCTCCTCGAGCTTGGCGTTGTTGTGGGCCAGATCGTAGAGCAGCCGCAGAGGGTACTCGCAGGGAGGGAACCCGGCTCTCTCGAACGCCCGGCGGGTGAAGTGGGAGATCATCTGCCGGTTGGCGAAGGCGAAGTTGGCCGCCGCCGCCATGGCCGCGAGGTAGGAGCTGCCCTCCGGGCTCTTTATGGGGGCCGCGGCGAGCTGCCGGTCTTCGAGCTCGATGCCGTACCTCCTGGTCGCCGCCAGGCAGCGCTCGACGTGTTCCTGGCACACCTGGTGTCCGAGACCCCGGGAGCCGGAGTGGATCAGGACGGCGACCTGTTCCAGGCCGAGGCCGAAGGCCCGGGCCGCCGTCTCGTCGTAGACCTCGTCCACGTACTGCACCTCCAGGAAGTGGTTGCCCGAGCCCAGGGTCCCTAGCTGGGAGGCGCCGCGTTGGTACGCCCGCCCGGAGACCACGGCGGGGTCGGCGCCGGGGAGCTTGCCGCAGGACTCTATTTTCTCCAGCTCCTCCGGCTCTCCGTAGCCACGCTCGACGATAGCGCTAGCCCCCTCTACGAGAACCTTCTCCAGGTCTTTGCGGGCAAAGCCCAGGTCCTGGCGACCCTTGCCCACCCCGGACGGGACGCTGCGGTAGAGCTCGTCCGCCAGACGGCTCTTGTACGGGGCTACCTCCTCCCGGCCCAGGTCGGAGACCAGGAGCCGGACGCCGCAGTTGATGTCGAAGCCGACCCCGCCGGGACTGACGACGCCCCCGTTCTCCGGGTCGAAGGCCGCCACCCCGCCTATGGGGAAGCCGTAGCCCCAGTGGATGTCCGGCATGGTCAGGGCCGGCTCGACCACCCCTGGGAGCGTCGCGACGCTGCAGATCTGGCGCAAAGAGGCGTGGTCCTCGGCTCTGAGGTCTTCCAGGATGCCCTCGGAGGCGTAGAACTCCGCGTCTACCCGCATCCTCCCCTCCTTCGGGATGCGGTACTTGTACCCGGAGACGTGTTCGACGTTCATCTCGCTCCTCCTCGGCGGCGGGGTTCAGACGTCCAGTATTACCCGGGCCCGCCAGCCGGCGCTTTCCCGCGTCACGCGCAGCCCGTGGAACGTGGCGCTCTTGATCTCACCCCGCCACCCGTGCTCTGCGGTGTCCAGCGGCGTCCCGGCGAGCCGGGCTTCGAGGTTATAGCCACCGTTTCCGACATCCTCTATCCGAACTTCGGCCCCAGTCGGCACGAAGCCCAGGTCCTGGACGAGAAAGACCAGTTCGTTGAGCCAGCGCACCAGCAGCGTCTCCAGGTCCGGCCCCGAGAGCCGCACCGGCTCCACTTCCTCACGGTTCTCTGGCGGACGCTCGAACATCGTGGCGAGCAGGGCCTGGCGGGCTTCGTCGAAGAGGGCTCCGGGCGTCGCGGCTTTCGACACCTCGAACCCCACGTCGGCTGTGTGGTCGAAAGTTCGGATCATCGGCCTGCTTTCGTTCCTACGATCCCCGTACCCGCTTCGGGAACGTTCTTAACGCCCGGTCTCACCCCGATGATAAACTGCCCGCGCCCAAGCACCAGTCCTGGAGGGACCGATATAAAGCCGGATTCCGAAGCCCCGCCCCCGGATGCCGCCGGCCGGCTGCGAGGGGCGGCCCGTTCGGTCCCGCCGCATGGCCTCGTGCTGTTGGCCGTAGGCTCCGTGCAGCTCGGGGCCGCGATCGCCAAGGGCCTCTTCGACGAGCTCGGTCCCTCGGGGACCGTGCTCCTGCGCGTCGGCTTCGCCGCGTTGCTGCTGCTGATCTGGCGTCCCACGGTTACCGGCTACACCTGCCGCGATTACCTGGTGGCGATTCTCTTCGGGCTCGCGCTCGCCGGGATGAACTACTCGCTCTACCTGTCCATAGACCGCATACCCCTGGGCGTCGCCGTAACGCTGGAGTTTGTCGGGCCACTGGGCGTCGCGGTCGCCGGCTCCCGGCGCCTGCTGGCCCTCCTTTGGGCCGCGCTGGCCGCCGCGGGCATCCTCTTGCTCGCTCCTCTGGGCGTGCTGGGCGGCGCGGACCTCGACCCGGTCGGCGTCGGTCTGGCGCTGCTGGCGGGCGGCTTCTGGGCCGCCTACATCCTGCTCAGCGCCCGCACCGGGAGCGTCTTCCCCGGCGGGACGGGGCTCGTGATCGCCATGTGCGTCGCCACGGTGGTGCTGCTGCCGGTCGGCGTCTCCGGCGGAGGGGAGGCCCTGCTGAACCCGTGGCTCCTGCTCGCCGGCTTCGGCGTGGCGATGCTCTCCTCGGCGGTGCCCTACTCGCTGGAGCTCGAAGCCCTCCGCAAGCTCCCCGCCCGCGTCTTCGGCGTCCTCATGAGCCTGGAGCCCGCCGTCGCCGCGCTGGTGGGCTTCTTTGTCCTCGGTGAACTGCTCGGGCCGCGAGCAATAGCGGCGGTCTTCCTGGTAACCGTGGCCGCCGCCGGCGCCTCACGGTTCGGGGGCCGTGGTCCGAGTAAAGGTTAGCGGCTACTTCCTCCACTCGCGCGAGACGACGACCTCCACCTCGACGGGGACCTTCTTCAGAAGCTTCTCGCCGGCCCGGACCATGGCCGCCCTCATCCTTTCAGAGACCTCGTCGGAGATGGCCTCCGCGCACTCGACGACGAACTCGTCGTGGATAGAGTTTATGAGGCGGGCGTCGAGCTCCTTGAGCTCCTCGTGGATGTAGAACAGCGCGAGCTTGGCTATGTCGGCGCTCGCCCCCTGTATCGGGTAGTTCATGGCCTCGCGGCGCATCGCGCCCCGGTCGTCGGAGACGGCGCCGTTGCCGAACTTCCGCACGCGTCCGGCGAGCGTCCGCAGCGTGAGGTCGCGGGCGGCCCGGTTGGCGGTCCGCTGTAGAAAGCGCTGCACCTTGGGGTAGTTGGCGAAGTACTCGTCTATAAGCCGGCGGCCCCGCTCCTCGTCCGTGCCGAGCTGGGCCGAGAGGCTCCGCGCCCCGCGCCCGTACATGAGCCCGAAGTTTATGCGCTTGGCGGCGGAGCGCTGGTCCTTGCTCACCGCCTCCATCGGCACGCCGTACATCGTCGCCGCCGTCAGAGTGTGCAGGTCGTCGCCCCGCTGAAAAGCCGTCACGAACGCCGGGTCCTCCGAGACCTCGGCCAGTATCCGCAGCTCGATCTGGGAGTAGTCCGCGATAACGAGTGTGTTGCCTTGTTCTGCAACAAAGCAGCTACGGAACTCGTCTTCGTGGGGGATCTGCTGCACGTTCGGGTTGGTGCACGCGAGCCGCCCGGTCGGGACCCGGCACTGGAGGAAGTTGGCGTGGATGCGGCCGGTCTCTTTGTGGATGAAGTTCGGGTAGGTCTCCAGGTAAGTGCCGAGCTTTTTCTGCAGCTCCCGGTACTCCAGGAGGGCTTTGGCCGCCGGGTGGTCCACCTTCAGGAGCGTCCAGACCTTCGTGTCGGGAAGCTCTATACCGATCTTGCGGAAGGCCTCCATGATCTGCTGCGGGCTGTTCAGGTTCAGGCGGGGGCCGAGCCCTTCAAGCGGCAGGACGCCCTCGGGCTGGGGGAAGAAAGATTCGAGCCTCTCGGCGGCCCGGTCCCGGCGCTCGCGTATGGTCTCTTTCAGCCTGGCCCACTTCTCCACGTCGAGCTTGATGCCGGCCAGCTCCATCTCCGCCAGCGCGGCCACGGCCCCGAACTCGATCCTGGAGACCAGTTCAAGTTTCTCCTCGGCGAGCGCCGCCGCCAGCTTCTCGCGCAGGGGCAGCAGGACCTCGGCGTCGCGGGCGGCGTAGGCGATCTGGCGTCCGGAGAGGTCACCCGACCAGTCCTCCCGGCGCGCGGACTTGTCTATCTCCTCGTCCAGGTACCGCTCGGCCACCGCCTCCAGGGCGTAGGACGGGCCCTGCTCCCCGCCGTCCAGGAGTTGGGCGGCGAGCATCGTGTCGAAGACGGGCGAGAGCCGGATGCCGTGCTCCGACAGGAGGAACTGGTAGTCGAACTTCACGTTGTGGAGTACCTTTGCCGGGCCGTCTGCCAGTGCTCCCCCGAGCGCGGAGAGGTCTCCGGCCTCGAAAACGTCTATAACAAAGGTCTCGTCCGGGGTGGCGAGCTGGAGCAGTCGTATCCGGCCGTCGCGGGGGTTGAGCGCCGTGGTCTCGGTGTCCACGCCGATGGCTTCGGCGCCCTCCAGGGCCTTCGCCACCGGGGCGAGGTCCTCCGGGTCCGTGATGAGCCGGTGGGTTGAGGTGCGCTCTTCCACGAAAAGATTCTAGCAGGATAACCGTCTTACACCCGGCTCCGGCGCGTGGGTTAAACTCTATGAACAAATGGGCAACTCGTTCAAAATAGGCCGGCTTTTCGGAATAGACGTAAAAGTCCACTGGACCTTCTTCCTGCTCCTGGCGTTCTTCGCATTTCTCAGCTACAACAACACCGGCAGCGTGCTGAACGCCCTGATCACGGCGGGCATCGTGGTGGCTTTGTTCGTCTGCGTGGTGATGCACGAGTACGGCCACTCCCTGGTGGCCCAGCGGCTCGGGACCGAGGTCCAGGACATAACCATCCTGCCCATCGGGGGTCTCGCCCGCATGAAGTCGCTCCCCGAGCGCCCCATAGACGAGGTCAAGGTCGCCGTGGCCGGCCCGCTGGTCAACGTGGTGCTCGCCCCGATATTTATCGGGCTGGCGTACCTGGTCGGCTTCGACCCGACTACGCTGGGCAACATCTTCCAGGCCCAGGACTCCGTCGGCAATGTTCTCCTGTACCTCGGGGTCATCAATATCTTCCTCGTGGTCTTCAACATGATCCCGGCCTTCCCCATGGACGGCGGGCGGGTGTTGCGGGGCCTGCTCGCGACCCGCTTCGGGCCGGTGCGGGCGACGGACATCTCCTCCACCATCGGCCAGGTGTTCGCCGGCGTCTTCCTGCTGGTCGGCCTGCTCGTGAACCCCATACTCGCCCTGATCGCGGTCTTCATCTTCTTCGGGGCGAGCGGCGAACGGCAGATGGTGCGCCAGCGGGAGCTGATGCGGGGCCTGCAGGTCTCCGACGTGATGGGCACCAAGCGCCGCACGGAGACCCTCACCCCCTACCACAACTTCGGGCAGGTACTCGACGCCGTTATCCACGGCTACCAGGAGGATTTCCCCGTGGTGGACGAGGACGACAACCTCGTCGGCATGATAACGCGCAACGAGATCATGACCGCCGCCCACTCGCCGGAGCGGTTCTCCAACGTCCGGGACCTGATGAAGACGGAGTTCCCGACCATCTCGCCCGAGGCCGACCTGTTCAAGGACGGCCACCGCATGCTCCAGGAGAGCAACCTGCGCGCCATACCCGTCGTGAAAAACGGCGAGCTCGTAGGCATGCTCACCATCGACGACATCGGCCAGGCGAGTCTCCTGCGCGACCTCCGCAAGCAGCAGTATTAGGAGAGCCCCCTTGCGCGTAGCCTCCCTGCTGCCGGGCGCGACCGAAATGGTCCACTTCGCCGGCGCCGCCGACGCCCTGGTCGGCGTAACCCACGAGTGCGACTACCCGCCCGGCGTGGAGAAGCTCCCGAAGCTCACCAGCACGCCCGTAGACTCCAGCAACCTGACCAGCGCCGAGATAGACGCCGCCATCAACGCCCGCCTGACCGACGAGGGCAGCATCTACGCCCTGGACGGGGAGCTGCTGCGGGAGCTGGACCCCGACCTCGTCGTGACCCAGGGCCTCTGCGACGTGTGCGCCGTCTCGATGGACCTCGTCGAGAAGGCCGTCTCCGGCTTTGCCGAGAGGCCCGGGATCATCTCCCTCAACCCGGCCTCCCTGGACGATGTTTTGGCCGATACGCTAAAGCTGGGCGGTGTCCTCGGCCGGGGCGAGGAAGCGGAAGAGAGGGTTGCGGCTCTGAAGAAGCGGCTCGACCGGGTGGAGGAGTCGGTCTCCGGTCTCGCGCGGCCCCGGGTAGCCTGCATCGAGTGGCTGGACCCGCCGTTCTCCGCCGGCCACTGGGTCCCGGAGATGGTCCGGCTGGCCGGCGGCGAGGAGGTCTTCGCCGGCCCCGGCGAGCGCTCCGCCCGCCTTACCTGGGACGAAGTCTTGGAGGCCGACCCGGACTTCCTCATCCTCACGCCCTGCGGCTTCGACGTGGCACGCGCCGTGGAAGAAGCCCGGCGTCTGCCGGAACTGCCCGGATGGGCGGACCTGCGGGCGGTGCGCGGCGGGCGGGTGTGGGCGGCGGACGCCAACTCCTACTTCAGCCGTCCCGCGCCGCGGCTCGTGGAAGGGGTCGAGGTTCTGGCGCGCATCCTCCACCCGGGGGTACTGGGCGACGAGCCGGAGACCCCCAAGGCAGCCCGATTCGCTGGTCCGCACCCGGCGGCATCCAGGCGGCGTATTCGCTAGACTCTAGCTCCCCATGAAGACGTTGGTAGCCGAGATCGAAGCCCGCGTAGCCCGGGCGGGGACGGACCCGATCTGGGGCTACACCCATTGTCGGCGGGTGTACGCCCTGGCCGACGAGCTGGCGCGGCTGGAGGGGCTTTCCCACGACCCGGAGTCCCTGTACATCGCGGCGCTCCTCCACGACATCGGGCTCTACAAGGCCTACACGCTCAGAAAAGCTTCCGACCACGCCCGGCGCTCGGCGGCGGTCGCCGAGGAGATCCTGGTCGCCGCCGGCTACACCGCGCGCGGCACCCGGACCGTGCTGGACGCCATCTTGCACCACCCGCCCGGCGCCCGCCCCGGCCTCTCGGTGGAGGCGGCGCTGCTCAAGGACGCCGTAGCACTAGACTACCTGGGGGCCGTCGGGATCTCGCGCGTGCTCGCCATGGTCGGCTCCGAGGAGGACGTGCCGGACCTCGGGGCCGCCGTCCGGCACGCCGAGAGCCTGCACGAGAGCCTGCCCCAGCGCCTGCTGCTAAAGAGCAGCCAGAAGCTGGCCCGCGACCGCCTCCGGGAGGCGGACCGCTTTTTGGGCTCGCTGCGCTACGCCACGGCGGACCTGAAGCTGTTGTGAATGAGCCCGTCAGTAGATCAGCGCGGCACAACCCTCCGAAAGACCGATGGACTGAAAGACCGACCGGCTAGCTGAAGTACGACCACAGCACGTAGACCCCAGCGGCGAGCACGAGCGCACCCACGGCGAGCATCCTGACGCCGGCTATCATGTGCACCCCGCGCTCGGGGAGGGGACCGATGCCGCCGCTCTGGCCCCGGCCGCCCCTGAAGAGGGCGTAGAGGCCGTACACGACGCCCCCGAGGCCGCCGAGAACTAGCAGGATGCCGAAGGCCAGGGCCGAGGACATCCTAGTCCTTGCCGGTGTTCCCGGCCTTCATCCGGGAGAGCAGGGTGCGGAACTTGGGGTTGTCGCGCAGCGGGGCGAACTCCAGGGCGCTCTTGAAATGCTCCACGTCGCGCTCGCCGGCCTCGACCGCTTTTTCCATGTAGCTCAGCGAGGCCGGGTAGTCGCCGTTTCGGGCCCGGATGCTGGCTAGGGCCGAGAGGGCCGGGGAATACCCGGCGTCGGCGGCCAGGGCCCGGGCCAGCAGTTCCTCGGCCGTCTCCAGGTCGTCGGCGGCGTAGTAGATGCTCGCGTAGGAGTACAGGGTGCGGGGGTTGCCGGGGTCGCTCTTGAGCGCCTCTATAAAGTGCTCCTCGGCCTCGGCCGCTGCGCCCCGCTGCTCGTGCAGGAGCCCCAGCTCCAGGTGGGCGTTCGGGTCTTCGGGGTCGAGGAGGAGCACGGTGCGGTAGGCTTCCTCGGCCCCCGCCTCGTCGCCCAGCGCCAGCCGCACTTCTCCCAGGGTGTAGAGGTGGCGCACCTCGTCCCGGCCCAGGGCTACGGCCTCTTCCGAGAGGCGCAGCGCCTCTTGCAGGTCCCCACTCTCCGCCAGCAGGTGGGCGGCGAGCTCGTCCCGGATCTCCGGCGAGCCCGGACACTCCCGGAGGCCCCGGCGGAACGCCGCCTCCGCCTCTTTGGGATGGTCGTTGCGGGCGTGGCAGATCCCCAGGTTGGCGTGCGCCTCCCACCACTCCGGCGAGTCCTCGATCACCTCCTCGTAGGCGGCGACGGCCTCCGGGTAGCGGCCCAGCATGTCCAGGGTGTTGGCCCGGAAGGTACGCGCCCCGCTCTTCTGCGGGCCGCCGGCCTCGTCGCCAGCAGCCTCCAGCGCCTGCTCGAAAAAGCCCATCGCGCCGGCGTAGTCGGCGGCGTCGAAGGCGGTGAGCCCGGCGTTTATGAGCATGTCGGCGTCCTCGGGGTGGCCGCGGAGCCAGCGCCCGAAGGTCGCCCGGGCGAGGGCGGGCTCGCCCATCAGGCCGTAGTAGCGTCCCAGCTCGACGTAGGCCTCCGGGTGGTCGGGGTCGGTCTCGATGGCCCGCTCCAGGTAGTGCACGATCCTGAACGGCTCGTCGCGGCGCATCGCCAGCATCGCCAGCCCCATCCACGGCGCGGCCCAGCCCGGGTCGATCTCCAGGGCGTCCTGGAAGCTGGCCTCGGCTTCTTCCAGCCGCCCCAGGCCCAAGAGCGCCCGGCCCACGGACTCGATGACCTCTGGGTTCTCCGGCGAGGCCTCCAGCGCCTGCTCAAAGCGGGAGAGCGCCTCTTCTACCAGGCCCTCTTCCGCCAGGGTCTCTCCCTGCTGCAAAAGCTCTTCGTGCTCCATGACGTAGATTAAATCAGATGCCGCAACCCGATAGTGTGTACAATCCTCTGCCGGAAACCATGTGCGATCCGGAAGAGGTGTCTCCTTGAAGAACCCACCCGTCGTGGAGCGGCTCACGGTCCGCTACCAGGACCTCGACCCTTATGGGCACGTAAATAACGCCGTCCACCTGAGCTTTTTCGAGATGGCCCGGGTCGCCTACTGGCGGGCGCTGGCAGAGAGGCTGGGGCTGGGGGACTTGCAGGCCGGCGACGTCCCCGGCGTGCGGTACGTGATCGCCGAGGTCACCGTCCGGTACAAAGCCCCGATCTTCCTGGACGACGTGATCCAGGCCGCCGCCCGCGTCAGCACCGTCTCCAACCGCTCGTACACGATGGACTTCGAGCTGCGCACCGGGGAGACCTTCGAGGATGGTGTCCTCGTCGCCGAGGGCTCCGCCGCCCACGTCTTTTTCGATCCCGAGGCCAACGAGGTCCGGCCCCGGCCCGGGTGGTTCCTGGCCGCCGTCGCGAAGCTCGAAGGCAGGCCCGAGGACTCCTTCGCGAAGCCATGAACTTCGACGCTTTCGTCGACGCCGTGAAAGACGAAGTGGTCGGCTGGCGCAGACGCCTGCACGAGAACCCGGAGGTCTCCTTCGAGGAACGGGAGACGGCTAGGTTCGTCCACGAGACGCTCGAATCCTTCGGCGGCTTCGAACTCTGGCGTCCGACGGAGACGAGCGTGGTGGCGCATCTCGCCGGGGCGGGGCCGGGCCGGACGGTCGCGCTGCGGGCAGACATCGACGCGCTCCCCGTACAAGAGGAGAACGACTTCGAGTTCGCCTCCAGAAACCCCGGCGTGATGCACGCCTGCGGCCACGACGGGCACACGGCCATGCTCCTCGGCGTCGCCAAGGTGTTGTCGAGCATGCGTGAAGACATCTCCGGCGAAGTCCGCCTCGTCTTCCAGCACGCCGAAGAGCTATATCCCGGAGGAGCCGGGGAGATGGTCGAAAAAGGCGTCATGGACGGCGTGGACGCCGTGGTGGGCATACACCTGTGGGCGAGCCTGCCGGTTGGGAAGATCGGGCTCGCCTACGGCCCGATGATGGGCTCGCCCGACACCTTCAGGCTCACCATAAAGGGAAGCGGAGGGCACGCGGCGATGCCGTACAGAACGGTGGATTCCATCGCCGTCGGCGCGCAGGTGGTCACGAACCTCCAGCACGTAGTCTCGCGCAACGTAAGCCCGATGGACAACGCCGTCCTCTCGGTTACGAGGTTCGTGGGAGGGACGACCCACAACGTTATCCCCGGCTCGGTCGAGATGGAGGGCACCGTCCGCACCCTCGACCCGGAAGTGCGCGAAAAATGCCCGTCCTGATGGAGCGCGTCATAAAGGGTGTGACCGGGGCCCACGGCGCGGGCTACGACCTCGAATACAACTTCGGATACCGTTCCGTCATAAACGACGAGGAGGTCACGCGCGTGGTCGAGGAGGCCGCGAGAGACGCCTTCGGAGACGAGGCCGTCGAGATCCAGCGGTCGACGATGGGCGTTGAGGACTTCTCGGCGTACCAGCAAAGAGTGCCGGGGACCTTCATCTGGGTCGGCGCGGGGAACGAGGAGAAGGAGATAATCCACCCGCACCACCACCCGCGCTTCACCTTCGACGAGGACGCCCTCCCCATCGGGGTGAGGATGCACCTCGAAGCGGCTTTCGGCCTGCTTTCAGCAGGCTGAGCTATCTGCCGTCAGAGGTTCGTGAGCGGGTGGTGGTTCGCAACCAGCAGCCCTCCCTGCGGTCGCTCCGGAGATTCTGGAAGTCGCGTCGTTGTGCCTCCGGCCTTCGCCTTCGGCATCGCTCGCTTTGAGAGTAGGGAAAAGCTGCTGGGAGCTAATCCCCGCAGCGGCATAGCCTCTGCCCGATCACGGCAAGGGGTTTGTCGGGTGGAGAGGGTCGGGAGGTTCCCTACTACCTACTCCCGCTCTTTGCCCGGCGTTGCCGGACCGCCTCGGCGAGCTCGCTGAGGACGGGGACGGTCATCTCCCAGCCCATGCACGAGTCGGTGATGGACTGGCCGTAGACGAGGTCCTTCGGGTCCTTTAGTTTCTGCGCGCCGTCTACGAGGAAGCTCTCCAGCATGACCCCGACGATGCCCCGCCGGCCGCCGGAGATTTGCCCGGCCACCTCGCGCGCCACCTTCGGCTGGTTCCTATAGTCCTTATCGCTGTTCGCGTGGCTGGCATCGACCATGAGGCGGGGTGGAAGGCCAGCGTTTTCGAGGGCGTCTAGAGTGTTTTGCACGCTCTCTTCGTCGTAGTTAGGGCCGCTCTTGCCGCCGCGGAGGATGATGTGGCAGTGGGGGTTGCCTTTCGTGGTGACGATGGCGGCGAGGCCCTGTTCGGTGACGCCGAGAAAGCTGTGGGGGTGGATCGAGGCCCCAACGGCGTCGAGGGCTATCTGGATGCCGCCGCCGGTGCCGTTCTTGAAGCCGACCGGCATCGAGAGGCCGGAGGCGAGTTGGCGGTGGACCTGGCTCTCTGTGGTTCTGGCCCCAATGGCGGCCCACGCCAGGGCGTCGGTGAAAAATTGCGGGGAGATCGGGTCGAGGAACTCCGTCCCGGCGGGTATCCCCATCTCCGCCAGGTCGAGGAGGAGCTTTCGCGCGAGGTGTAATCCTTCGTTCACCGCGAAGCTGTCGTCGAGGCGCGGATCGTTTATGAGGCCCTTCCAACCGATCGTCGTCCGCGGCTTCTCGAAGTACACCCGCATCACGATGAGGAGGTCCTCCGAGAGCTCGTCCTTCAAACCTTTCAGCCGCCCGGCGTAGTCGAGGGCGGCTTCGGGGTCGTGCACCGAGCACGGCCCGACGACGACCATGAGGCGGTCGTCTGTGCCAGAGAGGACGTTAGTGACCTCCTCGCGGGCGCGGCTCACCGAGGCCGCGTCCTCCTCCGAAAGGGGAAGTTGTTCGAGGAGGATCGCCGGCGGAACCAGCGGCCTTATGCTTTCTATTCTCAGGTCTTTGGTGTCCACCGTCTTCTCTCTCACTTCGGTCTCTCCTTCCAAAAGAAAAAGCAGAGGCTTCCTCGCCTCTGCCGCCCTCCGAGTGGTTTACGTGACCGCCGCTACGCCGGGGGTTACCTCCGGGCGTCCGGTCCGACCTCTCGAAGGACCGACCGGTAATAAAATCGTTCGTAAAAGCTCTTACTCACGCCTGTCAGCGTAGCGGGAGGCCGCCGGTGCGTCAAGTTCTCCCGTACCCGTAAAATGAAGCGGTGAACCTCGGTGAGATCGAGACATACGGCGAGCCGGGCGCGGTGGTGTACCTCTCGGACTGCGTGGACCTCATGCGTCTGATGCCTCCCGAGAGCATAGACGCCGTCTTCGCCGACCCGCCTTACCGCCTGTCCACGGGCGGCGTCACGGTGAAAAGCGGCGAGGTCGCCTCCGTGCACAAGGGAGACTGGGACCGCTCGCTCGGAAGCTTCGAGAAGGACCACGAATGGAACTTGCGGTGGCTGCGAGAGGCGCGGCGCGTGCTCAAGCCCAGCGGCACGCTCTGGGTGTCCGGCACGCACCACATTATCTTTAGCCTCGGTTTCGCGCTACAGTCGCTCGGCTTCAAGATCATAAACTCTATCGTCTGGGAAAAGCCCGACCCGCCCCCGAACGCCCTCCGGACGGCGTTTACCCACGCGCATGAAACCCTGCTTTGGGCGAGCAAGGGCAAGGGCGCCCGGCATACCTTCAACTACGATCTCGTAAACAGCCCGAACCCCGGTGGACAGGTCTCCTCCGTGTGGCGCATCCGCAGCGTGCCGAGAAAAGAGAAACTACACGGTTACCATCCAACCCAGAAGCCCCTGCGGCTCGTCCGGCGGGCGCTGCTGGCCTCGACGCGGGAGGGTGATCTGGTCTTCGACCCGTTCTGCGGCTCGGGGACCACGGGGGTCGCGGCCAAAGAGCTCGGCCGTTTCTTTGTCGGGGCGGAGCTGGAGAAGGAGTTCTGCGAGCTGGCGGCACGCCGGGTCCGGGCCGCCAGTCGGGGTGGAATGCTCAAAAACATACCCGGCGTGCGGGCTGGAGGATGATCAACCTCGACCAATCCCTGTTGGCCCGGGTGCTTTAATATCTCTGGAGAACCGTTTGCATGCTGGAGTTTAGACTGAGGTCCATGACCGCCCCCGAAGAGCCCGAATGAACCGAGACCTGTTCCGGAAGGTCGGCTCCGCCCGGCTCTTTGTCGGCGCGGCGGTAGCCCTGGGCTTTTTGGCGGCCGGGGCGACCGTCGCCCAGATGATACTGCTCGCCCGGGTCGTGGACCGGGTGTTTCTCGGGGGTGCGGACCTGGCTGGGGTACGGGATTTGTTGCTACTTTTCCTGGCGGCGGCCGGTCTGCGGGCGGCCTTTATCTGGGCTCGGGAGGTCGTGGCCCAGCGGGGGGCGGTCCGGGTGAAGTCCGAGCTGCGGAGCCGGCTGCTCGCCCACGTCCTGCGGCTCGGGCCCGCCTACGCCCGGGGAGAGCGTACCGGGGAGCTGACGACGACGGCGACCGAGGGCGTCGAGAAGCTGGAGCCGTACTTCGCCCGCTACCTGCCGCAGATGGCCCTGAGCGCGCTCGTACCGGTGCTGGTGCTCGTCTACGTCTTTCCGCTCGACTGGTCGAGCGGGGCGCTGCTCCTGGTCACGGCGCCGGTCATCCCGATCATGATGATCCTGGTCGGCGGCTACGCCGAGGAGCACATGCAGCGCCAGTGGACGGCCATCTCCCGGATGGGGGCGCACTTCCTGGACTCCCTGCAGGGCCTCCCGACGCTCAAGGCGTTCGGGCGCGCCGCGGAGGAGGGCGAGCGGGTGGCGGCGGTGAGCGAGGAGTTCCGGCGGCGCACGATGAAGGTGCTGAAGTTCGCCTTTCTCTCGGGGCTGGTGCTGGAGTTCATGACGGCCGTGGCGATAGCCCTCATAGCGGTGACGCTGGGGGTGCGCCTGATCTCAGGCTCCGTGGCGTTCGAGGAGGCTTTTCTGGTACTGCTGCTGGCCCCGGAGTTCTACCGCCCGCTGCGTGAGCTGGGCGTCCACCGCCACGCCGGGATGGAGGGCAAGGCCGCCGCCGAGCGGATCGTGCAGATCCTGGACACCCCGTCCCCGGCCTCCGGCACCGCCCGGTCCCCGTCCCCTTCCGGAAATGCCCTGGCCGTGGAGCTCTCGGACGTGGGCTACACCTACCCCGGCAGCCAGGCTCCGGCGCTCTCGGGCTTGAGCCTCGCCCTGCCCGCCGGCACCCGGACGGCGCTCGTGGGCCGGAGCGGGTCGGGGAAGAGCACGCTGGTGAACCTCCTCCTGCGCTTTCTGGACCCGGATGAGGGCTCCATAACCGCGGACGGCGTCCCCGTGGCGGAGTTGCCGGTGGAAGCGTGGCGGGAGCACGTGGCGCTCGTGCCCCAACGGCCGCACCTGTTCTACGGGAGCGTGCTGGAGAACGTCTGGATGGCCCGGCCGGAGGCGAGCCGGGCGGAGGTCGAGAGGGCGTCGAAGCGGGCGGGGTGCGAGGCGTTCGTCCGGCGGCTGCCCGCGGGCTACGAGACCCAGATCGGGGAGCGGGGCCTGCGCCTGAGCGGGGGAGAGGCCCAGAGGATCGCCATCGCCCGCGCTTTTCTCAAGGACGCGCCGCTGCTCGTACTGGACGAGCCCACCTCAAGCCTCGACCCCGAGAGCGAGGAGATCTTCAAGGACGCCTTGGATGAATTGTCGGAGGGGCGAACGGTGCTCGTCGTCGCCCACCGGCTGAACACCGTCTACTCCGCTGACCGAATCGCCGTGCTGGAGGACGGCCGGCTGGCGGAGGCCGGGACCCACGCGGAGCTGAAGAATCGGGGAGGACCCTACGCCCGGCTCGTCGGGGCCTACGGGGGGACCGGGGGCGCGACCGCGTGAGGACCTACCTGCGCCTGCTCGGGTTTCTGGCACCGTACCGCTACCGGGTGGCGCTCGCCGTTTTCCTGGGGGTGGCGACGGTGGTGAGCAACGTCGGGCTGCTCTCCACGGCGGCCTACGTCATCTCCGCCGCCGCGATCGTGCCGTTTATCTCCCTGCTCGCGGTCCCGGTCTTCCTCGTCCGGCTGTTCAGCATCTCCCGTTCTTTCGGGCGCTACTTCGAGCGGCTGGTCTCCCACGACGCCACGTTCAGGCTGCTGGGGCGGGTGCGGACGTGGTTCTACGACCGGTTGGAGCCCCTGGCGCCGGGCCGCCTGCTGACGTACCGCAGCGGCGACCTGCTCTCCAGGATCTCACGCGACGTGGAGGAGCTGGAGAACGTCTACGTCCGAGTGACCGGCCCGGTGGTGGTGGCCGCCGTCGCCGCGGGGCTCGTGTTCGGCGTGTTCTACCGCTTCTTCAGCCCGCTTCTCGCCTTTACCACGCTAGGCTTGCTGCTGGCCGTCGGGGCCGGGGTGCCGGCGCTGGTCAACTCCCTGGCCCGGGGCCTCGGTCGCAGGGAGCTGGAGTTGCGGGCCGAGCTGAACGCCCAGGTCGTGGACGGCGTGCAGGGCGTGCAGGACCTGCTGGCCTTCGGACGGGAGGAAGACCGGCGGGAGCGGGTCGAGATCCTGGGCCGCAAGCTCGCCCGGGTGCAGGGACGCATGGCCCTGATCTCGGGCCTCCACAACGCCCTCTCGGACCTGCTGATGAACCTGGCCGTCGTCGCAGCCCTCGTGATCACGATCCCGCTGGTCGCCGCCGGGGAGGTCCGGGGCGTCTTTCTGGCGTTCGTCGCGCTCGTGGTGCTGGGCAGCTTCGAGGCCGTCCAGCCGCTCGGGAACGCCTTCCAGTTTCTGGGGCGCTCGCTGGCCGCCGGGGAGCGGCTCTTCGAGGTCGCCGACGCGGAGCCGGACGTCACGGACCCGGAGGAGCCGCGCCCCGTGCCGGAGAGCCCCACCCTGGAGTTCGACCGCGTGGGCTTCCGCTACGAACCCGGCGAGCCACCCGCCCTGAAAGACGTCTCGCTCACCCTCGAGCCCGGCGGCCGGGTCGCGGTGGTCGGACCCAGCGGGTCGGGCAAGAGCACGCTGGCGAACCTGGCGCTCCGGTTCCGGTACCCGGAGAAGGGCGAGGTCCGGCTCGGGGGGCGTAACCTGCCGGAGTACGCCCAGGACGGCGTGCGGGCCGCCGTCGGCATCGTCTCGCAGGACACCCACGTCTTCAACGCGACGCTGCGCGAGAACCTGCTCCTGGCGAACCCGGAGGCCGGCGAGGACGAGCTGCGAGGGGCGCTTGACCGGGCGCAGCTCTCGGAGCTGGTGGCGCGGCTCCCGCGAGGGCTGGACACCTACCTCGGGGAGCAGGGGCTCCGGATCTCCGGCGGCGAGCGGCAGCGGGTCGCCATCGCCCGCGCGCTCCTCAAGGACGCCCCGGTCCTGATCCTGGACGAGCCCACGGCCAACCTGGACCCGGTGACCGAGAAGGAGGTGCTGAACGCCGTGCGGGAGCTGATGCGGGACCGATCCACGCTCCTCATAACCCACCGGCTCGTAGGCATGGAGGGCATGGACGAGATCCTGGTCCTCGACAACGGCCGCGTCGTCGAGCGCGGGACCCACGAGCAACTCCAGGCGGCGGGCGGCCTCTACGCCCGCATGCTGACGGTGCAGAACCAGATGCTGGCCGAGACATGAACCGGACTCGACGGATGTGTGGTTTCGGCGAGCCGCAGCGCGCTCCGAAAGAGCCCAAATGCTAGACTTACCCATATGGGAAAGGTGGACAAGCATGCGGTGCAGGAGTTCTTGCGCCAGTTGGAGCAGAACCCGGTAATACCCGCGGTTTACAGCGAAGGAGACCCACTCGACTATGCCATGGCGGGAGATCATCCCGCGATCTTCGTTCTGGGCGGCGACGCCTTCAACCTGGTCCGCAGGATAGAGGCCGAAAGACACAGGCCGATGATCTGTGTCAACGTAGACCTGGTGTCCGGCATCGCTGGTGATGCTAGCGGCATCCAGTACCTCTCCGAGCAGGTCGAGGGAATAATCTCCACCAACCGCTTCGTAATCGAGAGGGGAAACTCCGCCGGACTGTTCACGGTTCAACGGCTCTTTGCCCTGGATGCCGGAGCTACCGAGAGAGGAGTGAAGCTGGTCAAACGGGCCCGCCCCCAGTGCGTGGAGATATTGCCCGCCCTTGCTTACCCGCACATGGTAACCCGCTACTCCGAACTGCTGGACCGCCCCGTTCTCGCCGGAGGCCTCGTAAGAACCCCGGAGGAGTTGGCTTCGATCCTCCAGGCCGGCGCGTCCGGTGTCTCCACCAGCCACCGGAGGCTCTGGAAAAGGGTTCTTGACCGGCAAGTCAAAACCTGATACCGTAACGCGAAAGTAATACCTGTAGCGTAGGCGCGGAGATCCAGAAAGCCTCGTACGGAGCCATGATCCCAGACTATAGGGCTGGGGAAGTTCCCGTACGGGGCTTTTTCGCGTCCGGTGCGCGGGTTTACGAAACTGGCGGTTCCGGGATCTGGGGACTCGGAAAACGGTAAGGGAACAAAGGAGGAGAGAGTATGGCAGGAGAGTACGTACTGGCCATAGACCAGGGGACCACCTCGAGCAGGGCCATAGTCTTCAACCACGACAGCGCGACGGT
>SIRX01000150.1 GCA_004563715.1 Actinomycetota bacterium
TCACACCAAGCGTTTAAAGGATTGGGAGGAGCGGTTGTTGGGATGTCTGTGCTTTCGGGTACTGGATCTCTGGCTTCTCCCGCAGCGGCTGAGGGGGCGCATTGGCTTTCTCAGGTCTCACCCATTTCCTCAACAGAACTCTCTGGGAAGCAGGCAGCAGCGGCCTGGACGCGCCTGACCCGCAGTCAGCACTTCAGGCATTTTCTCTCGTCCCATTCTATAGATGAGAACATCATGGCAGGGCGCATGCGAGGCAAGATGCTCGCAGGTGTGAGAACCGACAGTACAAATCTGCCCACGAAGAACATAAAGGGCGTCCGCCATCGTCTCAAGGGTGGGGGGCAACTGCTAGCTTTGTCTTACAAGGAAGACGACACGCTGATGGTCTCCTACCGTTTCGACAAACCGGGCCAAGAACCTCAACAGTTTTCCCAACTAATCGAGGACAAAGATGGCGAAGATCTTGTCCAGGTACTGGCAGAAGCAGAAGACGATGATATTCTTGTTGCTCCCCAAGGTGAATTCACTGCGGCCTCGACATGTCGGAGGGATAGAGATTGCCCAGGTGCATGTCGAGTATGCCGCTGTGTTTCCTACAATAGAACTTGTGCTGCCAATTGTTGTGCCCCGTGCGCGTTCGCATGTAGAACCGGTTGGAGTTGCTTAGGCTGCGTCTTGGTATGGTGCCCAGTATGCATGTCGCTCAACCGATGTTGTCGCAGCAAGCGCTGTCTGTGGCGTGACTCTTGTGCATAGGGTATCATAATCACTATGTCGAGTCAGAGAGAACATCATTCGTCTGCAAGTACGAGTCTGCTAAGGGCCATTCCTCGGCCGCTTATTGACCTAGCGGGAGTTGCACTGGCGATAACCTTAGTAATCCTAGCGTGGGATGACACCGGAGCGGCGACGGGTGAAGTGCCGATGCGGGTCTTCCTCATCGGCTGGGCGGTAGCCGCTGTTATTATTTGGGTCGAGCTTCCCCTTCCTTTCACTTTCCTCGCGTCTCGCCGTGGGCAGTCTGTGTCCCGTCCGGTTGCGCCCCCTGTCGTCCAACATTTAGCGATAGGGATTGTGATTGGTCTCGCCTTCGGCACCACAGACTGGACAGCACTACAGTTCGCCGGATGGTGGCAGTTCTGGTGGACGGTCCCACTGCTGCTGGCTTACGTTAGCCTGCTTGTTACCCGACGACGGGCTTCAAGGAACAGGTCGTAGCCGGGACGTAGCTGTTCGCCAGCAACGGGGAGGCTAAACTTGTCGCGTTCGGCTGGGCTCTGAGCGTCAGCCCAGAGCCCAATCGGGTTCCTGCCGCTACGACAGAAACGTGCGTCCGGGCCTCGAAATGTGGGGTAGGCGGATGTTATGCTGCAGCATGTTGGGTACGGTGATGGTAGCCTTGGTGCTTCCGTATCCGGCTGGCGGCGGAGGATATATAATTGCGTACGAGGGAGGACAAGTACGGAGGTGGCAAGAAGCTGAACACCGCGGTTGGGAGGGTTCTCGGTGGACGCTACCGGATAGAAGGCGTGCTCGGGTCTGGCGGCATGGCCGTCGTCTACCGGGCGGAGGACGCTGTCCTGGGACGCACCGTTGCCTTGAAGACGCTCCACCGGCACTACGCCCGGGGCGAGTACTTCCGGCAGCGATTCAAGCAGGAGGCCCGGGCGATGGCTTCGCTGGACCACGAGAACATCGTCAAGATCTACGACATCTCCCAGGACGGCGACGTGCCGTTTATCGTGGCGGAGTGTGTGTACGGCCAGGACCTGGGGACGCTGCTCTCGGGTGGGGGCGGTGAAAAGCTCGACGAGCCGTTCGCCAGAAAGGTCGTCTCCCAGTTGCTCCAGGCGCTCTCCTACGCCCACCGGCGGGGTATTATCCACCGGGACATCAAGCCCTCGAACATCCTCATAGACGCCGAGGGGACCATCAAGGTCGCGGATTTCGGCATCGCCCGGATCGTGGAGGAGGAAGACGCCGAGGGCTCGGGCGAGATCATCGGCAGCGCCCGGTACATGTCGCCGGAGCAGCTCCGCGGCGGAGAGGCCACGCCCCGGAGCGACATCTACTCGGTCGGCATCCTGCTGTACCACGCCTTGACGGGCAGCCCGCCGTTCTCCGGCAACTTGAAGAGCCTGGTACGCCAGCAGCTCCACGAGGACCCCACGCCGCCGCGCGAACTGAACAAGAAGGTCTCGATGCATACAGAGTCCGTCGTACTCCGGGCGCTGGCCAAGGACCCCGCAGACCGCTACCCGTCGGCGCGGGCCATGCTGGACGATCTGGAGTCCGGGACCGCCGACGAGGTGGTTCCCCAGACGATCGGCATCCCGCGGCGCGCCATCCGCCGCCGGGGCGGGATAGGCTTTCTCGCGGCCTCGGCCTTCGTTCTGCTGGTGATGATCGCCGCCCTCTGGTTCGGGGCGTCCGGGCTCGGCTACGTGGACCTCTCCGGGCTCCGGGGCGGGCAGGAGTCTCCGGACCGGGCGGCGCTGGTGGAGGGCAACGCCTCGGATGCCCCCGCCGCCCCCGACGTGGAGGCCGCGGCGCGGGCCGGTGAGGACGCCGACCTCGTCCCCGTCCCGAACGTCAACACCTACTTCGACTACTGGGCGGAGCAGACCCTCAACGATAGCGGTTTCAGGGTGAAGGTCGTCTACGAGTACCGGAACGGGTACGCCAACCGGGGCGTGACGTGGGCCACGGAGCCCGCCGTGGGGACCCTGGCGCCCGAGGGCTCGACGGTGACCGTCTACGCCACGCCCAAAGACCTCTACCAGCCGCAGCTCTAGAAAGTTCCGGAACCCTAGAGCGCCCGCCGCCCGCCGTCTATCCGGTCGGCGATAACCGGGTAACGGTAGTCTTCACCCTGGCTCACCCTGTAGGCGGCGTAGAGCTGGTGGGCAAAGGGCAGGAGCCCGAGCACCAGGGCCAGGGGCGCCACCACGATGATGCCGAGGCCCAGCGTGAGCAGGGTGAACATGGTGCCGAGAAAGCCGCCGACGGTGCCGAGGACGAGCCACGCCACCTGGTACCACAGCGACTGCAGGGCGTGGAAGCCGATTCGGGGCGAGCGGTCCTTGTGGACGAGCCAAACGATCAGGGGCGCCACCGGCAGGAAGCCGGTGAGCGGCCACGCGAGCACGCTCACGTGGGAGAGCGTGGACCAGGTGCGCTCGTCCTGGGGGCTCAACTCCCCGCCTGCGGGCTGGTAGGGGCTCGGAGCAGACCTCTCTCCGCGCTCGTTCTCGCGCGTCGGAACCTCCAGCTCGTCGCCGGGCTCCGGGCGCCGGCCGTAGTTCGGATCATCCATAGCGTCTTCTCCGATCGTTGTCGCCGTTATCGGTCACGGTTCCCCGGTTGCTGCGCCGGGATCACGCCAGGTACACCCGCCGCCGGAGGATAGCCAGGTGGTGGAGGAGCAGTACCGCCACCGGCAGGGCGGCGTCTTCCGTTTCGTCGTATGTTACCTCGTATCTCCGGCCCGTCACGTTCCCCGAGACCCGGGCTGTCAGCCTGCCGTCTCCGGCGCGGACGGTGGCGGTGTTGCGGAGAAAGCTCGCGCGGGCCACATAGAGCCTGCCGGCGGCGCGAACCTCCAACACGTTGACGGCCGCGGGCTGGCTGGCCGAGACCTCCAGTCTACCCCCGGTCATCCGGTATCCGACGCCCGAGGCCCTCTCGATGGTTGCCGCAAACCCGCCCACCACGAGCTCCGCCCCCCGGCGATCGCTGGTTCTGAGGCGCCCGAACGAAGCACCGTCCTTTCGCAGGTCGAACTCTCTCGCGAGCAGGCCACGGGCCTGGGCCGTAAAAAAGCCTTCCAGGGCGTCCCTCGAGTCCTGCCAGGACGCGAGGCCGGAGATTTGGCGGGCCGGGTTCATGTTATCTTTCTATACGCGAGGGGAGCCCGCGAGGTTGCGGGCCCCGGAGATTGCGGCGAACGAGCAAAGAGAGCGTGAAGCACCATGGAACTAAAGAACCTGGAGCAGATCCGGGCCGAGATCCTGCAGTCCTGGCTGAGGAACGCCTGGGTCTACCCGGTAGAGGGACCCAACGAGCAGACCTACTTGCGGCTGACCCCCGGCGGCCGGCTCAAGATGCGGCGGCGTATCGGGGAGCTGGAGAGCTCTTTGGGCGTCAGCGGCGGCGAGCTGGCGAAGCAGGAGGAGGCCGGAACCCTACCCGCCGAGCGCGACAAACTGGAGCTCGCGATGATGGTCCAGTCATACACCTCCGAGCGCCGCTTTATCGAGAGCCAGGGCGGCTCCCTCGGAACGCCGGCCGTGCAGGTCGAGCCCGCCGGGCAGGACGACGAAGAGAACGAGTAAGCCGGGCGGGGTAACTTACCCCACCCGGCTTACGGGCCGAGCAGCCCTGTGGAGCTGCTGTGGTTAGGCGGTCTGGCGCCGGAGCACGTAGAGGCCGACCATGCCGGCAGCCAGGGCCAGCGTGGCCGCGCCGAAGACCAGGGCCGGCGAGATACCGCCGGTGTCGGGCATCTCGGCCATGCCGCCGACGCTATCCACGGTAACGATAACGTCGAGGTTGCCGGCCGCGGCGGTACCCACGGCAAAGGCGCTGTAGGTCACGCCGGACTCGACGGCGGCGTCGGCGGAGATCAGCGTGTCATCCGTACCGGCGGCGTTGACGTTTATCGTGTAGGAGCCGGCCGGAATCTCGGCGTAGGGCGAGGCGTTCGGGAACTCCAGGTCCTCCACCAGGGCGTCGCCACCGGCGGGCACGATGTCCACGGCGGGGGCGTCGGGCACGGCGTGGACGGCCCGGAGCTTCGCGTTGCCCTCTTCGGGCGCGGAGAGGTCGTCCTCGTAGACCTGCGCCGTGAGGGAACCGTCGCTCACGAGGCCTACGGCCCCGATGGTGTAGGCGCCGCCGGCGGCGACCTCGACGGACGCGTCGATGACCGGCGTCGAGGTGTCACCCGCCGGGTAGACCGTCACCTGGTGCGGGCCGGCCGGCAGGGGCAGGTAGGGAGAGACCGCGCCGTAGGGCACGTCCTGCAGGGCGTCCACCGGCGCGCCGTCCACGTAAACGTCCACGTTCGGGGCGTCGGACGCGAGGTGTGCAACCCGCACCATCGCGTCGTCGCTCTGGGCGAAAGCCGGTACGGCCATCACCAGCGCCAGAAGCCCGGCGGTCATGACCGCTATCACTCTGGACAATCCTTTCAAGAAAACCTCCTCGGTTCGTGTTGCTTTTCTCTCTACAACCAAACATACGAGGCCGTGGGAACGTCCGGATTCAAGGTCGAGTAGAATTGGTCCGCAGAAGCTCGTGGCCGCCCCGGGTGGGGCGGCCCGACACGGGAGCGTGTTTGAACTACACTCAATTCAGCGACGAGGAGCTCGTGGTGATGATCCTGCGGGGCCGGGCCGAAGCCCTGGAGGCCCTTTACGACCGCTACGCCGGCCCCTCGTACTCCCTGGCCCTGCGCATCCTGGGCGACCGGGGGGCCGCCGAAGAGGTCGTCCAGGACGCGTTCGTGACGCTCTGGCGGAAGGCGGGGACCTACGACCCGGTCTACGGCCGACTCTACTCGTGGCTCTTGCGGATTGTGCGCAACCGGGCCATAGACGAGCTGCGGCGCCAGCGGTCTCCCGTGCGCAACAGCCGGTCCTACCGACCGGACTCCGAGTCGCTCGCGGACCCCTCAGAGGCGGAGGCCATCCGGGCTACGGAGCTGAGGTCCGTGGTGGGGGGAGCCCTGGAAGAGCTGCCCAACGACCAGCGCGAGGTGCTGGAGATGGCCTACCTGGAAGGCCTCTCGCAGCGCGAGATCTCGGAGTACACTGGTGTACCGCTGGGGACGGTAAAGACCCGGACCCGGCTGGCGCTCAAGAAGTTGAGAAAATCTCTGGAGCCGCTAACGAGAGAATCGGTGGACCTGGATGGCGTGTAACGAGCGCATAAGAGACCTGCTGCCGGACTACTACCTCGGCCAGCTTCCCGTCGAGGAGGCCGAGGAGGTCCGTCAGCACCTCGCCGAGCACGGCGCCTGCCGCGAGGCCCTGGACGAGGTCGCGCAAGTCCTGGACCTCATGCCCTTCGCCATAGACGAGGCCGAGCCGCCGGCCGGCCTCAAGGAGCGGGTCATGAAACGGGCTCTCGAAGGGAACGGCCGCCAGGAGCCGCCCGCCCGGGAGGCTCCGCGGCGGGTCGCCCGGGCTCTCGCCTCCCGGCGCGGCCGCGACTGGCGGAGTGTAGCGCTTCTCGCGGCGGCCGCGATGCTGGTGGTGCTGCTCGGGCTGGGATGGGCTTACCTGGACCTCCAGCAGGACAACCAGCGCCTGCAGGCCGAAGTGCGGGAGCTTCAGGAGAACAACCAGGTGCGGGAAGGGCTGGTGGCCGTCGCCGCGCAGGGGACCGGCCGGGCGCCGGAGGCCCGGGGTACGGCGGTTGTGGACCCGTCGGACGGACGGCTGGCGCTGGACGTCTACAACCTGCCGGAGCCGCCGGCCGGGCATTCCTACCGGGCCTGGCTCGTGGGCAGCGGAGACGAGGCCCTGTCCCTGGGGCCGATGGAGTTGAACGAGCGCGGCGACGGCCGGATGACCGGGGCCGTGTCGGAGCCCTTGGAGCGTTACGAGGTCCTGCAGTTGACCGTCGAGCCGGAGGACGCGGAGAGCATGTCCGGCCCGGTCTACCTGGAGGCTGGCCTGTAGAGCCGGCGAAGAACGACCTCGTGCCTGATCTCTACAGTGCCGGGATCTTCTGTTTTCCTCAAGCGGTAGTCTCCTCTGTTTTCTCGTCGGCCTGGTCTTCGGAACTTTCTTCGGCCTGTTTCTCGGGCTCGTCGTCCGCGCTCTCGCCGGCCTTACCGCTGAGGTACTGGAAGATACCGATGGCCACCACCAGGCCCAGGCCCACGAGGGAGACCGTCAGGTCCGGGTACACCAGCATCAGCCCGCCGGCGACGAGCACGAGCCGCTCCACCACGCTGGAGGGGCCGACAAAATACGCCATTATCCCCCCGCTGATAGCCGCCATCCCGAGCAGGGCTGTGGCCAGCGCCGGGGCCAGGGTCCAGAACGTGGCGTCCTCCAGGACGAGCACGGGGTTGGTGACGAAGATGTACGGGATTATGAACGCCGCGATCGCCAGTTTCACGGCGATGACACCGGTGCGCATGGGGTTGGCCCCGGCGATGCCGGCGCCCGCGTAGGCCGCGAGGCAGACCGGCGGGGTGATGTCCGCCACGATGCCGAAGTAGAACACGAACATGTGGGCCGCGATGACCGCCACGTCGAACTGCTGCACCAGGATCGGGGCCGCCACCGTCGCGGTGACCACGTAGTTGGCCGTGGTCGGCAGGCCCATACCGAGGATGATGCAGGCGACCATCGTCATCAGCAAGACGAGGAAGAAGTTCCCGAAGGCCAGGTCCACGATGCCGCCGCCCAGCTTGCCTCCCAGGCCCGTCGTGGTCACGATGCCGGCCACGATGCCGGCGCAGGCGCAGGCGGCGATCACCGGCAGGGCCGCCCGCGCGCCGTTCTCGAGCAGCTTACCCATCTCCTTCAGCGACATCCGCGTGCTGCTGCGGATAAAGCTGATGGCGAAGGCGGTGCCTATGGCGTAGAGGGCTGCGTTCTGCGGCGAGCGTCCCGAGAGCAGCAGGTAGATGATGACCACCAGCGGCAGGATCAGGTCTATCCGCTTGAGCAGGCTCGCGATCGCGGGCAGCTGGTCCGCCGGCAGCCCCAGGATGCCCTGCCGACGGGCCTCGAAGTGGGTCCCGATAAACACGCCGGAGAAGTACAGGAGGGCCGGGATCAGCCCGATAACGATGATGTCGTTGTACGGGACGCCGGTGTACTCCGCCATGATGAACGCCGCCGCGCCCATGAGGGGCGGCATGATCTGGCCGCCCGTCGAGGCCGAAGCCTCGGCCGCCCCGGCGAACGCGGGCTTGAAACCGGCGTTCTTCATCATCGGGATGGTGAACGAGCCGGAGGTGACGGTGTTGGCCACCGAGCTGCCGGAGATAGCCCCCTGCAACCCGCTGGCCGTTACCGCCGCCTTGGCCGTGCCGCCCGTAAAGCGTCCCGTAGCCCCGAAGGCCAGGTCGTTGAAGAACTGCCCGATGTTCGTCTTTACCAGCACCACCCCGAAAAAGAGGAACAGGTAGATAAAGGTCGAAGAGATCTGGATCGGAGTGCCGAAGACGGCGGTGCTGGTGAAGAACATCTCCGTGGAGAGCCGCTCCCAGGTAAAGCCCGGGTGGGCGAAGACGGGCAGGTACGGCCCGAAGAGCCCGTAGGCGAGCGCGAGCGAGGCGATGACCACGATGGGCACCCCGATGCACCGGCGCGTGCCCTCCAGGACCAGCAGTATCCCCAGCGCGGCCACGGTGTAGTCCAGCGTCGAGAAGCCAACGACTATGCCCTGGGTCGTCAGGCGCTCGTAGTTTATGACTATGTAGGAGTTGGTCCAGATGGCCGCCCCGGCCAGTATCACGTCGTACCACGGGACGCCGGGCCGGCTGGCCAGGGACTGTTTCGCCGGGTAGAGGAGGAAGATGAGGCCGAACGCCGCCCCGACGTGGATGGCCCCCTGAACGAGCGAGGTGTAGGTTCCCTGCAGCGCCGTATAGAGCTGGAAGACGGTCAGGGCGCTCCCGAGGACGAGCACCACCCACTTCCAGAACCCGAGGTTCGTGCGGTAGGAGCTCTCCTGGTCGGGGCGTTGGGCGTCCTGCTGGTCCTCGCTGTGGGCCTGCTGCTCTTCCCGGGCTGCTCGCTCGCTCATGGGCTTCCTCTTTTTCTGTAACCGGGGAGCCGGGGCTAGAGATCAGGCCGGCTCCCCGGTGGCGGACGCTACTCCTCCAGAACGCCTTCCTCCTGGAAGTACCTCTCGGCACCGGGGTGCAGCGGCAGGTCCCCGAGGCCGGTCAGCGCCTCGTCCAGCGTGATGAACTGGGCCTGGGCCAGCGTGATCTGATCGGCGTTCTCGTACATGGCCTTGGTGATCTCGTACCCGACGTCCTCGCTCACCTGGTTTGTGGAACCGAACAGGCAGGCGAAGGCGGAGACCGTGTTTATGGGTTCTTCCAGGAAGTCGTAAGAGTCCTGGGGGATCTCGTAGGCTTCGTAGCCGCTCTCCTCCTCGATGGTCTGGACGGCTTCCTCGTCGATGGAGAGCAGGCGCACCTCGCCGGTGGACGCCTGGAGCTCCTGGACGCTGGAAGCCGGGACGCCGAGCACCTCGATGGAGGCGTCGATGTTACCGTCCTGGAGCAGGGCCCGGGCGTCGGAGAAGCCTTCCTCGGTGGCGTTGTAGTCCTCGATGTCGTAGGCGCTCAGGACCAGTTCCGCCGCCGCCCGCGTCGCGCCGCCCGGGGGCCCGACCGCGATCCGCTGGCCTTCCAGGTCTTCGACGGACTCGATGCCCGTGCGCTCCAGCGTGATGATCTGGACGGCCTCCGGGTAGAGCTGGCCCATAAAACCGGCGTTATCGACCGCCGCGCCCTCGAACTCACCCTCTCCCGCCACGGCCTCCTCGGCGGTGTTGTTCTGCGCGAGGCCGAGCTGCATGTCGCCGCGCGCTATCTGGGCCAGGTTGTCCACCGAGGCGCCCGACTCGACGGAGCTCACGCTGAAATCTTCGACGTCGACGTTGTCTTCGAGGATGTTAGCCAGCTCCTGGCCGAGCGGGAAGTACACGCCGCCGGTGCTCCCCGTCCCGAGTTGTAGGCTCGTCTGGAAGTCTTCTTCTTGCTCCCCGTTACCGTTTTCATCGCCGCCCTGGGGCGCGCCGCAGGCGGCCAGGACCAGCGCCAGCACCGCGGCCAACATTACCGCTACCAGCGTTCTCCTCATCAAGTTCCTCCTTCTTCGTGTTTACGATACGCGAAGGTTCGCGAAATCATTTTTGCGACCCTTTCTAGTGCGCTTTGCCGGAACTCCAGTTCCCCGTTCCGGCAAAACCTTTCCCCTGTTGTCGGCATTCTAACTACGGTGTCTTCTCCCGGTCAACGCCTGCGCGACGGATGCCGGAGAGGCTACCGGGATGGCATCCGGCGTGCTTTGGCCGATAGGACAAAGATTTTTCTGCGAATCGGAACGCTCTTGTGGTTGTGGAGTAAGCCCGGGAGAGACCTTGTGCGGGCGGAGGTGTAGAATCTGGCGGACGGCAAGTTCACGGAGGAGTTTTTGGACAGTCTCTTCGATGCTGTGGAGGGCGGCGAGAGCCGGGAGGAGCGGCTGGCGGAGCTGGCGCGGCAGGTCTCGGTGTGTACCCGGTGCGACCTGGCCCTTACCCGGACGAACACGGTCTTCGGGACCGGCGACCCGCACTCGCCGCTGATGCTGGTGGGCGAGGGGCCGGGCGAGAACGAGGACGCCACGGGCCTGCCGTTCGTGGGGAGGGCGGGCAAGCTCCTGGATGACATACTCGCCGCCGTGGACCTCACGCGCCAGGACGTCTACATAACCAACGTCGTCAAGTGCCGGGCCTCGGTCGCGGAGGGCGGGCGGATGAAGAACCGCCAACCGAAGACCGGCGAGATCAACGCCTGCAACCCCTACCTCCAGGGGCAGCTGGAGGCGATCAAACCCGAGATCATCCTGTGCCTCGGTGCCCCGGCGGCCCGGACCCTGATCGACAAGAACTTCAAGATCACCAAGGACCGGGGCAAGTGGTACGACCTGGAGGGCGGCGTCAAGGCGATGGCGACCTTTCACCCGGCCTACATCCTGCGCCAGAGCGGCGAGGACCTGCGCAACACCAAGCGCCTAGTCTGGAAGGACGTGCAGGGTATCTACGCCGAGTACCAGAGCGCGCTGGAGGAGCGGCGCTAAGAGCCGTACAAAACCCGGGGGCTCCGGGGCAAAATCGTAAAGAACTTCATACCGTACAAGGGCTGCGCCTGTTATGATGCAAACGTGGAGAAGTAAGTAGCAAACCGTTAAGAAGGGCTCGTGGACCGTGGTTAGCACAACGACAAGCAGCCGGCTGATGGACGCCATCGACAAGGACATACTAAACTTCATCCAGCGCGAGTTTCCGCTGGAGCGAGAGCCCTTCGAGGCTATCGGACGTGAGGTCGGCATCGCGGGTGACGAGGTGATCCGGCGCATAGAGGCCCTCAAGCGCGGGAGGGTGATACGCCAGATTAGCGCGATCTTCGACACCCGCGTGCTGGGCTACCAGTCCACCCTGGTCGCCGCCCGGATACCGAAGGAGACCCTCGCCGAAGGCGCGAAGGCCGTCAACTCCCACCCCGGCGTCTCCCACAATTACGAGCGCAACAACGATTTCAACCTCTGGTACACGGTCGCCGTCCCGCCGGATTCGCGCCTGGGTCTGGAGGGCACCGTGGACGTGCTCCACAGCATAAGCGGCGCGGAGAAGACCCGCATCCTGCCCACGCTGAAGCTGTTCAAGATCGGGGTCACCCTCGACATGAAGGAGGGCGCGACGGCCAAGAAGGAGGCCCCGCAGTACGGCGAGCACGACCGGCAGAAGGCCGACCGCAACGTCGGCGAGGAGGACAAAGCCGCCATCCGGGCGCTGCAGGAGGACATCCCCCTGACCCCGCGTCCCTTCGACCTGTGGGGCGGCCAGGTCGGGCTCTCTTACGAGGAGCTCCTGGACCGGGCGCACGACCTGCAGGAGCGCAAGATCATGCGCCGCTTCTCCGCCGTGCTCTACCACCGCAAGGCGGGCTTCCGGGCGAACGCGATGGGCGTGTGGAAGGTCCCCGACGAGCGTATAGAAGAGGTCGGCAACACCTTCGCCCACTACCAGGCGGTCTCGCACTGCTACCAGCGTCCCACCTACGAGGACTGGCCCTACTCGATATTCAGCATGGTCCACGGCCGCACGGTCGAGGAGTGCGAGGCCGTCCTCGACGCGATGGGCGCCGAGACGGGCCTCACCGAGCGGGACTCCCTCTACTCCACCCGCGAGTACAAGAAGACGCGGGTACGCTACTTCACCCCGGAGATGGAGGCCTGGGAGCGTCTCTACGCCGGTGTCTTGCGGTAGACAAACCACACCAGGCCCGAACGATAAGCCCGCTCTCGCCGGCGAGAGCGGGCTCTTCTGTTTCGTCCCGGTTGGAGGAGGGTAAGGCAAGAACAGACCCTTGTCACAGCACTCTTCCGCAAAGAGGTGTTACGAACTATGTCATCGAAGACCGACAACGGATACGAACTGCTAAAACTGGAGGACACGGACCTGACGCTGGAGAACCCGGCGCACGACATCCGGGGCCGCGAGGTCTACAGCAACACCGGCGAGAAGATCGGCGAGGTCGAGGACCTCTACGTGGACGACCAGGAGACGAAGGTGCGGTTCCTCGACGTGAGCGCGGGCGGCTTTCTCGGCATCGGCGAGAAGCATTTCCTGGTTCCGGTGGGCGTCGTTAGCGATGTGGAAGAAGGCCGGATAACGGTGGACCACAGCCGGCAGAAGATCCTGGACTCGCCGCCGCTGGACACGAACGCGGTGCCCGGCCCGAAGCAACAGTACGAGGTCAACACCCACTACCGGGACCTCCCCTTCTCGCCCTTCGGCGCCTGAGAGAAGCTCCCGGTTCACCACGCTCCGGCGGGTGTTTGGGCGTGTTTTCTGCGGGGTAGAGGCCTTGTAGAAGCAGAGGCAAAGGAGCACGCCATGAGCTTTTTCCCGGCAAAGACCCTTCTGGCGACCGACGGTTCGAACGAGGCTGCCCGGGCTACCCGGGTTGCGCAAGAAACCTCGGCGAAGACCGGCTCCGAGCTGCACCTGGTTCACGTCAACGCGGTGCCGGGGAGCGCCGGCGCGCACCCCCTGGAGGCGCCGCTGGACCCCCGTTACGGTCCCTCCATGGTGCCGGAGTCGGTGGACCCCGGCGAGCAACGCAAGGAGGAGCCGGCGACCGAGATGGACCCGCGGGAGTTCCTGGAGCACCAGGCGGAGTTGATCCGGCAGTCGGGTGGAGAGGTCGCGGGGACCTACCACCGGATAGGCCGCCCGGCGGAGGAGGTCATCGGCCTCTCGGAGGAGATAGACGCCGACCTCGTAGTTACGGGGAGCCGGGGCCTAAGCCCGCTGAAACGCCTTATCCTGGGGAGTACCTCGGAGGTCGTCGTCCGCTACGCGCCCTGCTCCGTGCTGGTGGTGCGCGAGGGACGCCCGGACAGTTTCCCACGCAAAATCCTGCTGTCCACCGACGGTTCGGAAGAGGCGAGGCTGGCCGCCCGGGCGGCCGCTGAGCTGGCCGGAAAAACCGGTGCGGAGCTGAACACCGTCCACGTCACCCACGCCCCGGTAATGGCCGGGGTCTACGCCGAACAGCTCGACCGCGAGGCCGCCGAAACCGCCCGCGAGCTACTCGACGAACAGGCCGCGTTGATCAGGGACGCCGGGGCGGACGTGGCCGAGACCCACACCCTCGTCGGCAGTCCGGCCGAGAAGATACTGGGCCTGGCCGAGGGCATAGATGCCGACCTGATCGTGGTGGGCAGCCGCGGGCTCAGCGAGATAAAACGCCTGGTCCTCGGGAGCGTCTCCGAGTCGGTGGTGCGGCACGCCCACTGCCCGGTCCTGGTGGTCCGGCAGAAACGAGACTCCGGGTAGAGTTCCCAGGCGCGGCTAAGCGCCGAGCTTCTCGGCGAGGTCCAGGAAGTCTTCAGCGGTCACGTCGAACGCCGGGTCCGGCGGCTCGGGCTGCACTCCGGGTCCGAACTCCAGGGAGCGGGGGACGTAGGCGGTGCGCAGGCCCGTCTCCGCGGCGGCCCGCAGGTCGTCCGGGTGGGCGGCGACCATCATCACCTTCTCCGGCGGAAGGTCGAAGAGGAACGCGGCCAGCAGGTAGGTCTCGGGGTCCGGCTTATAGCACCGGACCAGCTCGGCCGAGAGGATCAAGTCCCACGCCAGCCCCGCCCTTTTCGCCATGTTCGTCAGCAGCGCCACGTTCCCGTTGGAGAGCGGGGCGACTACGTGGCGGCGCTTCAGCCGCGCGAGACCGGGGACGGCGTCCGGCCACGGGTCGAGCCGGTGCCACACCCGGTTCAGGTGGTCCTTCTCCTCCCCGGAGAGGCCCGTCACGCCGAACTCCTCCAGCACCTCCTCCAGCGAGGTGCGGTGGAGGGCGTCGAGGTTTGTCCAGGGGACTTCCCCGCGCCGCACCCGGTCCATCGAGGGCTGGTACTTCCCCCTCCAGGCGTCGGCGAAGGCGGCCCAGTCCACGTCAAGGTTATTTCGGCGTCCCAGTTCCTCGCCCTCCCGGATGATGCTCCCGCGCCAGTCCACGACCGTGCCGAAGACGTCGAAGAGCAGTATCTCGGGTAGCGTCTCGTTGGGACTATCTGGTATCTGCATGACCTCCCCGAGCTAGCTCCGACCCGACTCTCACGGGGGCATTCTACCGATTGGCTCGGCAGGGCCGGTGGGCAGGATAATATATTGGGCACGATGGAGGGCGGAGCAACAGCGAAGTACGCGGGACGATTCAGTCGGCTACGCACGGATACAAGCCGCGCCCGGTGGCCGGATCCCACACGCAACCGGGCCCCGCACAAGCCTCTGCTGCTTCTATGCGTGCTGGACCTCTTCGAGAGAGGTAGCATCCAGTCTAACCTGATCGAACTGACGCCCGACCTGGGCGACCTGTTCAACCGTTACTGGGCACTCGTTATGCCGTTCGACCGTCGGGGCAACCTGGCGCTTCCATTCTTCCACCTCCGCAGCGACGGTTTCTGGCATCTGATCCCAAGACCTGGCAAAGAAGAGTTCCTGACGCATGCGTCCCAGATACGATCTCTGGCCCAGCTTCGGGAGTCCGTGGACGGGGCTCGTCTGGACGAGGACCTGTACGCATTGCTCCAGGCTTCGGAGTCTCGCGCGGTTTTGCGGGCCGTCCTGATCGAGACCTACTTCGCCCCCGAACTGAGGCCCGCGCTGGCGGAGCAGGGCGCGGTGAACCGGGAGGCGTTCCGCTACAGTGAGGAGCTGTTGCAAAAAGACTACGCGGAGGTCGCGGAAGCGCTCTCGGAGGAGAGGTGCCGGCCCGCGGCGCGAGATCAGGGCTTTCGCCGGGCCGTGGTCACGGCCTACAGCCACCGTTGCGCCCTGTGTGGCGTCCGGGTGCTGACGCTGGACGGGCACACCGCCGTCGAGGCTTCGCACATAAAGCCGTGGAGCGTCAGCCGCGACGACCGACCCGCCAACGGCATTTCTCTGTGCCGGCTCTGCCACTGGAGCTTCGACGAAGGGCTGCTCCGGGTCTCTACCCGCTACGAGATTGCGGCGTCTCCCCAACTGGCGGTGGACGGCAACCTGCCCGGCTACCTGACCAGCCTCGAAGGGCGTGGCATCGTTCGCCCCGTGGAGAGGGCTTACTGGCCCGATCCCGAATCGCTGCGCTGGCACCACGAGAACGTGTTCCGGACGCGGTGACCGGAGAGCCGGGACCCGGACGATCCTGTACCCTGACGGTGCGACGGAGCCGACGGGAGGTGCAGCAACATGTTCTCGGGACTGATGCCGGCGATGGTCACGCCCTTCGACGAGCGGGGCGAACCCGACCTGCGGGCGGCGGAGGCGGTGGTGGACCGCTTTGTGGAGGCTGGGGTGGACGGCATCTCGGCGCTGGGCAGCACGGGAGAGTTCTCGCACCTGGACGGGGCGGAGCGGCGGCGCTTCGCCGGGGAACTGGCGGGCATCGTCGCCGGGAGGGTGCCCCTGATCGTCGGCGTGGGGGCAACCGGCACCCGGGAGGCCGTGGCGCTGACCCGGCACGCGGCGGAGGCTGGGGCGGACGGGGTGCTGGCCGTCTCGCCGTTCTACTGGAAGGTCGGGGAGGAGGCCCTGTTCCGCCACTTCGCGGCGGTGGCGGAGGCCGCCGACATCCCGGTGCTGGTCTACAACTTCCCGATGCTTACGGGGATAGACCTCTCCCCGGCGCTGGTGGCGCGGATAGCCCGCGAGTGCCCGAACGCGCGGGGTATAAAGGACACGGTCAAGGAGTCCTCCCACAGCGCCGCCGTGATCCGTGCGGCCAAGGAGGTGCGGCCGGACTTCACGGTGCTGGCGGGGTTCGAGGACCAGATCCTGCCGACCATGCTGGCCGGTGGCGACGGCTCCATCTGCGGGCTCGCCAACGTCGCCCCGGAGCTTTTCGTCGAACTGGTGCGGGCGGCTGGTAGCGGCGACCTCCACACGGCGGCGCGGCTGCACCGGCGGGTACTCTCGCTCACGACGCTGGCGGCTCTGAGCGACCCGCCGATAGGGGCGATAAAGGCCGCCATGAACGTCCTCGGCGTCCCGATCTCACCCGCCGTCCGCGGCCCGGCCCTGCCCGCCCCCGGGGAAGCCCGCGAGGAGATAGAGGCCGCGCTCCGCGAGGCGGGGGTGCTGGCTGCGCAGGGAGCCGGATAGAGCCGGGAGTTTCAGGAGATCCGGGAAGTTCTTCAGGTCCGTAGTACCGGACGGCTGGTGTTGTGCTTCCGCGGGGCGCATAATGCCGGGGTCGGCGAACGAGGAGGGGTCGGATGACGGTACGGGTCGGGGCGCAGGTTCAGCCGCAGCACGCGAGCTACGCGCAGATGCGCGACGCGTGGCTCCGGGTGGAGGCGTTGGGGGCGGACACGCTCTTTAACTGGGACCACTTCTACCCGCTCTCGGGCGACCCGGAGGGCAAGCACTTCGAGTGCTGGACCCTGCTCGGGGCGATGGCCGAGGTCACGGAAAGGGTGGAGTTCGGGGCGCTCGTGACGTGCAACTCCTACCGCAACCCGAACCTGCTGGCGGACATGGCCCGCACCGTGGACCACGTTTCGGGGGGACGCCTGATCCTGGGTATCGGCAGCGGCTGGTTCCAGAAAGACTACGACGAGTACGGTTACGAGTTCGGGACGGCGCCGGGGCGGCTGCGCGACCTGGACGCGGCGATGCCGGTGATCGAGGATCGGCTCGGCAAGCTCAACCCGCCGCCGACCCGCGAGGTCCCTATTCTCATCGGCGGCGGGGGCGAGAAGGTCACGCTGCGCATCGTCGCCCAGCACGCCCACATCTGGAACGGCTTCGGCGACCCCGAGCAGGCCGGCCGCAAGAGCCGCATCCTGGACGGGTGGTGCGAAAAGGTCGGGCGCGACCCGCGCGAGATAGAGCGCTCCATCCTCATAAACGCGCGCAACATCTCCCGGGCCGGCGAGTACGTCGAGAACGGCATCACCCACCTGATGCTCGGCTTCGGCGGCCCGGACTACGACCTGAGCCCGCTGGAAGAGTTGATCTCCTGGCGCGACGAGTACAACGCGCGCAACGGGGAGGCCGCGGCGAGCTAGGAGCTGATCGCCCGGTCCAGGTCGGCGACGAGGTCTTCTTTATCCTCGATGCCGACCGAGAGGCGCAAGAGGCCGTCGGTGACGCCGCGCTCCTCGCGCTCCTCGCGCGGGATGGCGGCGTGGGTCATGGTTGCCGGGTGCGTGATCAGGGACTCCACCCCGCCCAGCGACTCGGCGAAGGAGAAGACCTCCGTCTTCTGCACCGCCGCGTACGCCGCCTCCGCCCCGCCCTCCAGGGTAAAGGAGACCATCCCGGAGAAGCCGGTCATCTGCCTCTTGGCCAGCTCGTGCTGCGGGTGTGCCGGGAGCCCGGGGTAGTTGACGGTCGCGACCTGCGGGTGGCCTTGCAGGAACTCCGCCACCGCCAGGGCGTTCTCCTCGTGCTGGCGCATCCGGACGGCCAGGGTCTTGAGGCCGCGCAGCACGATCCAGGCGTCGAATGCCCCCGGCACCGCGCCGGCGGCGTTCTGGTAGAACTTGATCGCCTCGTGCATCCCCTCGTGGGAGGTGGCGACCGCCCCGCCGACCACGTCCGAGTGGCCGCCCATGTACTTGGTCGTGGAGTGGACCACGACGTCCGCCCCCAGAGAGAGCGGCCTCTGGAAGTACGGCGAGGCGAAGGTGTTGTCCACCGCCACGACCGCCCCGCGCTCGTGCGCCATCCCGGAGAGTTCCCGGATGTCCGAGAGGGTCAGCATGGGGTTGGTGGGCGTCTCGACCCAGAGCAGCTTCGTCTCCGGCCGGAGCGCCTTCTCGACCGCCGCCGGGTCGCTCGTGTCTACGTAGGTGAAGTCGAGCTTGTTGCCCCTTTTCAGGACCTTGTCGAAGAGGCGGTAGGAGCCGCCGTAGAGGTCGTCCCCGGCCACGACGTGGTCGCCGGGAGACAGCAGGCTCATCACGGCGGTCGTGGCGGCGAGCCCGGAGGCGAAGGCGAGCCCGTACTCAGCCCCTTCGAGCGCGGCGACGCACTCTTCGAGCGCCGCGCGGGTGGGGTTCCCGCTGCGGCTGTACTCGTAGCCCTTGTGTTGCCCCGGCGCTTCCTGGGTGTAGGTGGAGGTCTGGTAGATCGGGACTATCGTGGCGCCGGTGGCCGGGTCGGCTTCCTGGCCGGCGTGGATGGCCCGCGTGGCGAAGCCCCGGTCGGCGAACTTCAATCTTCCTCCTCGAAGACGCGGTGCGGTTTCGTAAGGTCCTCCGGGCTCACCCCGCCGTGCTCCAGGAGCCATTCGTCATCGAAGACCTTGGAGACGTAGTTGCGCCCGGTGTCCGGCAGCAGCACGACGACCACGGCGCTCTCCGGCAGCCCCCTCGCCGCCCGCACCGCCGCGACCGCCGCCATCCCGCACGAGCCCCCGACAAAGAGGCCCTCCTCGGCCATCAGGCGGCGGGTCATCAGGAACGACTCGCGGTCGTCCACCTGGATGACCTCGTCTACGACCGCGGGGTCGTGGTTGCCCGGGTAAAAGTCCTCGCCGACGCCCTCGACGGCGTAGGAGTGGACGTTGCCGGGGTCGGAGAAGATGGAGCCCTCGGGGTCGGCCCCAACGACCTTTACTTCCGGGTTCTGCTCCTTGAGGTAGTGCCCGGCGCCGGTGATGGTGCCGCAGGTGCCCATGCCGGCGACGAAGTGGGTGACGCGGCCTGCGGTCTGGCGCCAGACCTCGGGTCCGGTCGTCTCGTAGTGGGCGAGGGGGTTGGCCGGGTTCTCGTACTGGCCGGGCTTGAAGCCGCCCGGGATCTCGCGGGCCAGCCTCTCGGCGACCGCGTAGTAGCTCTCCGGGTCCTCGGGGGTGAGGCCCGTGGGGGTGACGACGACCTCCGCGCCGAGGGCCCGCAGCAGGTCCTGCTTCTCCCGGCTGGTCTTGTCCGGCATCACGCAGATGCACTTGTAGCCCCTGACCGCCGCCGCCAGGGCGAGCCCCGCCCCCGTGTTGCCGCTCGTCGGCTCGACGATGGTGCCGCCGGGCTTGAGGAGGCCCGCCTTCTCGGCGACCTCGATCATCTTCACCGCCGGCCGGTCTTTTACGGAGCCGCCGGGGTTGAAGTACTCGGCCTTGGCGAGGAGGCAAGCGCTGATGCCTTCATCAGCCTCGATGCGCCCGAGCCGGACGAGCGGCGTGTCGCCCACGGCCTCCAGTACGTTCTCGTAGTATTCCATGCCGGAGGTGTCCATGACCGTAATGTACCACCGCCGGACCCGCGGAGGACCCTCGCGTATACTGGCCCTCATGCAGAGCACCTTCTGGACCCCCGAACGCGTCCCCGGCGAGGTGGAGCTGGCGGTCTGGCGCGCCGGGGCGGGCGCGCCGCTCGTCTGCATCCACGGCATCACCGCCCAGCACCGGGCCTTCAACGCCCTCGCCCGCCATCTCGGGGAGGAGTACGAGCTCGTCGGCGTGGACCTCCGGGGCCGGGGCGACTCGGACAAGCCCGGCTCCGGCTACGGCCTGGAGGCGCATGCGGAGGACATAACGCGGGTGCTCGACCACCTGGGGCTGGAGCGAGCCGCGCTGGTGGGCCACTCGATGGGCGCCTTCGTCGCCCTCCAGGCCGCCCTCTCCCATCCCGGGCGCGTAAAAGCTCTCGTCCTCCTCGACGGCGGCTGGCCGCGGCCGGAGACCCCGCCGGAGGCGTTGACCGAGGAGCAGGAGCGGGAGGCTGAGGAGACCCGGAAGGGCCTCGAACGGGCGTACCGCCGGCTGGAGATGGTCTTCGAGACCCCGGACGACTACCTGGACTTCTGGTTCCCGGACCGGGGCCTGACGCTGGACGACCTGCCGCCGGACCTCGCCGACTACTACCGCTACGACCTCGGGGAGGTAGAGGGCGGATACCAGCCCAAGGCGTCGCTGGCGGCCGCGCAGGAGGACGCGCCCGGGGTTACGGAGCGCGCCCCGACCGCCGGAGAGCTGCGCGGCGTGCGGGCTCCCGTGGCCCTCGCCCGGCCGACGGCGGGCTTCTTCCCGGACGCTCCGCCCCTGATCTCCGCTGAGGCCCGCCTCATGATGAGCGAGGTGCTCGACTTCCGCTCCGACACCGTCCTGGAGGGGGCCACGCACTACACCATGATGTTCGACCCTCACGCGGCCGCCGTCGCCCGCGCTATCCGGGACTTCCTCGAAAGCCTGTAGCGGTGTCGCGGATCGAGGAGATCCTGGACTTCTGGTTTGGCGGCGAGCAAGGTTTCCGTGAGGTCTGGTTCCGGCGGGACGAGAACTTCGACCGGGAGATCCGGGAGCGTTTCGCCGGGGACTACGAGAGGGCCGCGGCGGGCGAGCTGGACGGCTGGATGGCGTCGTCCCGGGGTTGCCTCGCCCTGGTCCTGCTACTCGACCAGTTTCCGCGCAACCTGTTACGCGGCGACCCCCGCGCCTTCGCCACGGACGAAAAGGCGCGCGCGGTGGCGGACCACGCGGTCTCGACGGGCCTGGACCGGGGCCTCGCGCCCATCGGGCGGATGTTCGTCTACCTGCCGTTCGAGCACAGCGAGAGCGTCGAGGACCAGCGGCGCTCGGTGGAGCTGTTCCTGGCGCTGGACGCCGAGCTCGAGGTGCCCGAGGTGCTCGACTACGCCGTCCGGCATCGGGAGGTGATCGAGCGCTTCGGCCGCTTCCCGCACCGCAACGAGGTCCTGGGCCGGGCCTCCACGCCCGAGGAAGAGGAGTTCTTGAAAGAACCAGGCTCCTCTTTCTAGCTTACGCGAACGCTACGCGGCCGGGAGCAGGACGTAGAGCGAGATGGCGAGGTAGTGGAGGACGCTGCCGCCGATGACGAACAGGTGCCAGACGGCGTGGGAGTAGGGGACCCGCCGGTTGTGGTAGAAGACCGTGCCCACCGTGTAGACCACGCCCCCGGCGAGCAGCAGCCAGAGCGCGCCCGGCGGCACCGCTTCGATAATGGGTTTGGCGGCCACCACGCACAGCCAGCCCATGAGCACGTACACCGCGGTCGAGAGCCTGTCCAGCCGCCCCGTGAAGAACACCTTGAACACGATGCCGGCGACGGTCAGCCCCCAGACGAGCGTGAAGAGCGTCCAGCCCCAGGGGCCGCGCAGGCTCACCAGGGCGAACGGCGTGTAGCTGCCGGCGATCAGGAGGTATATGGCGCAGTGGTCGAAGACGCGCAGGGCCTTTTTGGCCCGGTCGTCCCGGAAGCTGTGGTAGAGCGTCGAGGCGGTGTAGAGCGTGACGAGGGTTGCCCCGTAGACGGCGGAGCTGACCACTTGCCAGGCGTCCCCGTGAAGGGCGGTCAGCACGACGAGCAGCAGCGCCCCCACCAGGCTCGCCCCCAGCCCGACGCCGTGGGTGACGCCGTTGGCGATCTCCTCGGAGGGCGTGTACCGCTCCCGCACGGGCCTACCAGGCCCCCGCCGGGAGGCCCATCCGCAGCGGAGCGAACGTGGCCGGTGCCTGAACCATCCTGCCGGCATTCTACACGCCGGCCGCCGGCCTGGGATGGGCCGGTTAAAAAGTTAACGGGAAAACCTTTTGCAACGATTAATAATACGCTGGTCACAGAAAGATCTACACTCGGGACAAGGAACGGGAGCCGGTTTGGGAACAGAACTTCTACAGTTTGCGGGGGTTGGCCTGGTGTTCGGCGTCGTCGTGTTGCTGTGGCTCCGCATTATCTACCTTCCGGCCCGGACGATGGAGCGTTGGGAGGGGCGGAAGCCGGGGCGCGGCAGGCACGGCGGAGGACCGCGTTAGCCGGGGCCCCGGTAACCTGTCTGGCGGGCCTTGTCCGGGCGGCTTTCGACCGCTTGTAGCAGGAGCTCGTCGAGGGTTCTGCTGGTGCCCTGGGCTTCGTAGGCTTCGAGCACCTCGTCGAACTCCAGCACGAGGTCCCTGGTACCCAGGTCGCCCAGAAAAGCGGCTGCGGCCTCCTCGTCCAGGCGTTCCTGCTCCGCGAACTCCTTTATGGAAGCGGAGATCACGGCCATCAGTAGGCGCTGCGATCCCTGCTCGTCGGTAACGGCCGGTTGGGAAAATGCCTGTTCCCGGAACTGGCGGCCGAAGATCCGGGCGGCGGCCGCGATCCGGCGCCGGTCCTCCGGAGACCGCGGGCCCCAGGCCCGGCGCATCGTCTCCTCCCGAAGTTCGGCCAGGCGGGCGAGATCCGGGTCTTCTGCGTTCACGGGGCCTCCCGGTGGAGCTGGCGTCGGCGCCCCCATGTTAGCAGGAGCCGGTTAGGACGCTAAAGAAAGCCCGCTCGCCCGCCGATAACCCGCGCGTGGCGTCAAAGAGAGAATCAGCAGCCGTGGAGCCTGGTAAGAGTTGGAAGGCGATGGCGTTCGCCGGGGGGGTAGCCGCGGCGGGGGCGTTCTTGCAGGGGGCGGTGGCAAATCGGCTGCGGCGTAGGGCGCGGCGGCTGCAGGGCCTTTTGGACAACGCCCCGGACGCTGTCTTCGTCCACGACCTGCGGGGCCGCATCCTCGATGTCAACCGGGGCGCCTGCGAGAGCCTGGGATACGAGAAGTGGGAGCTGTGCGCCCTGGGCGTGGTGGACATAGAACAGAGCTTCGTCTCCGAGAGGCTCCAGGAGCTCTGGGACAGCGTGGTCCCCGGGGCCCCCGTCACCGTCGAGGGGGTTCACCGGCGGAAGGACGGCACCACGTTCCCCGTCGAAGTGCGGGTGGGCTTGCTGGAACCGGCCGGAGAGGGCCGGCTGTTTGCCCTGGCCCGCGACGTTACGGAGCTCCGGCGGACCGAAGAGGCTTTGCGCGAGAGCGAGCGGCGCTTCCGGCAGTTCTTCGAGAACTCCGGTGACGCCCTTTTCGTCCACGACGCGCGGGGCCGCATCCTGGACTGCAACGCCGAGGCCTGCCGGTCGCTGGGCTACACGCGGGAGGAGTTGCTCTCTATCGGTGTTCGGGACGTGGTCACCGGGTTGCTCTCCGAAGAAGAGCGGCGGGCCCGCGGCAGGGACCGGCTGTGGGAGAAGGTCATGCGCGGCGAGCCGGGCAGGATCCTCGGCTACGATCAGAACACGCACCGGCGCAAGGACGGCTCCACTTTTCCGGTCGAGGTCGGCGTGGGGGCGATAGAGTACGAGGGAGAGCGCGCCATCTTCGCCGCCGCCCGCGACATAACCGCGCGCAAAGAGCTGGAGAACGACCTGCGTCACAGGGCCTTCCACGACCCCCTGACCAAACTGCCGAACAGGGCCCTGTTCTTCGACCGCCTGGAGCACGCCCTCGCCCAGGCGGACCGGCGCCGGACCTCCGTCGCGCTCCTTTTCCTGGATCTGGACGACCTGAAAGGAATAAACGACTCTTTGGGCCACGAGGCCGGCGACCAGTTGCTGATCTCGGTCGGACGCCGCATCTCCACCTGCATAAGGGCCGCGGACACGGTGGCCCGCCTCGCCGGGGACGAGTTCACCGTGCTGCTCGAGGACCTGAACGAGGACCAGGAGGCGGCGCGCGTCGCCGAGAGGATCCTGGAGGTCCTCCAGCCGTCGTTCCGGCTCCGGGGACGCGAGGTGAACGTTACCGCGAGCATCGGCATAGCCTGCTCCGCCTCGTCCGAAACCAACCCGGACGAGCTTCTCAACCGGGCGGACGAGGCGATGTACCGGGCCAAGCAGGGTGGCAAGGCCCGGTACGGCTTCTAGGGCTCTATCGAAGTCCGGTTAGCCGGAGGAACCGTTGCCCCACCCGAGAAACCTGGGGCCCTGGCGTCCCTTCTTCTGGTCCTCGACGATGTGCAGGGTATTGGGCGGGGTGGGGTTCCGGATCACCTCCAGGTTGCCCTCCGGGTCGTAGACCTGGATCGCGACGCACAGATATTCGCCGGGGATGTGCTGGTCGTTGACCCTCAGCGTGGTCTCCACGGTGGCCCGTTTCTGCCGCTCCCCGTTGCCCCGCAGCTCCAGGGTGTCGTTCGGCGCCAGGCCGCGCGGACCTATGCTGCCCGCCCGCTTCACCCGCCAGAAAACAGCCCTGACGTGGGCTATGCCGGCCTCGTCCTCCAGCGTGATCGGGACCCGTATAGTTTCGTCAATGCTGTACCTGGCCGTTTGCTTGGACAAATCGAACCTCCTGTTTTCAAATCTGTGGAGCTAGCCACGTCAAATGCCGCTATCGAACAGAATGTCTTCTAGAAGGTCAGATTTTACCGTCTGGAACGCGGATTTCCTATGCTGGCGGTATATTGTTCGCACGTCGTTGCCAACCGGGGGCGGTGGGGCGAAAGATGATCGCTCCTCCACCCCCGGACGGGGGCTCGGGAACCTCCGTTCTATCCGGCTTCCGGCAACGACAGGATTACGGTCTTCAACTCGGTGAGGGCTTCCATGGCGTACCGGCCCCCGACTCGTCCGAGGCCCGAGAGGGAGCCGGACCGGCCGCCGAACGGCAGGTGGCTCTCCCAGTGGTTGGTCGTGGCGTTGACGTTTACCCACCCGCTCCGCGCCGACTCGGCGAAGCGCAGGCCCCGGGCGAGGTCCCTCGTGAACACCGCGGAGAGCAGCCCGTAGGGTGAGGAGTTGATAATGCGCAGCGCCTCGGAGTCGTCCCGGATGGCCGTGACCGGGACCACGGGCCCGAAGGTCTCCTCTTCGGCGACCAGCATCCCCCCGGTAACGCCGTCGAGCACGGTCGGCTCGTAGTAGAGCCGGGTGGGGAAGCCTCCGGCCCGGCCCCCGCCGGAGAGGAGACGCGCCCCCTTCTCCACCGCATCGGCCACGTGCCGGTCCATCTTCCCTGCGGTCTCCTCGTTGTTGAGCGGGCCGAGCGTGGTTTCCGGGTCGAACGGGTCGCCGAGGCGTATCCGTCGCCTGGCCGCTGAGCTCAGGTGTTCGAGAAAGGCGTCTTGCACCCTCTCCTGCACGAGAAAGCGCTCCCCGGCGGTGCAGCTCTGGCCGGCGCACAGGAAAGCCGCCGTGAGGCTGGCCTCCGCCGCGGCTTCGAGGTCGGCGTCTTCGAGGACCACCAGCGGCCCGTTGCCGCCCATCTCCAGCAGCAGCGCCTTGCCCGCCGCCCGGGCCGCAACCTTGCGCCCGGCCTCCACCGACCCTATAAACGCCACCGCCTGCGTGCCGGGGTTGGCGGCGATCTCGTCGCCTACGACAGAGCCGGGCCCGGTGACGACGTTGAAGACGCCGGGGGGCAACTCCGCGTCCGCGATGCACCGGGCCAGCTCCAGGGAGCAGACGGGGGTGGCGGAGGCGGGTGCCCAGACGACGGCGTTGCCGGCGGCCAGGGCTGGTGCGAGCGCCTCGGCGGGCATGGTGTACGGCCAGTTCCAGGGGGTTATGACGCCGACCACCCCGAGCGGGACCCGGTAGAGTAGAACCCGCTTCCCGGCGTCCACCGAGGGCGGCATCGCGCCGCCGAGGCGCACCGCGTCGGCGGCGGCCATCTCGAAGTACTCGACCAGCTCGTCCACCTCATCGTAGGACTCGGCGTGCAGCGGCTTGCCCTGGTCGAGCGTCAGCGTCCGGGCCAGCTCGTCGCGGCGCTCCAGGATTGTCTCTGCTACCCGCTCCATCGCGGCGGCCCGCTCGAAGGCCGAGCGAGCCGCCCAGACGGGCTGGGCTTCGTTCGCAGCTGCGATGGCCCGGCGGACGTCGTCCTGGGTGCCCGCGGGCACGGCCCCGATCACTTCTCCGGTCGCCGGGCTAACGGCCTCAGTCCGGGCCCCGGACTCCGTCCCGGACCATTCGCCTGCGACGTACATGTCGTAGTGCTTTGCCTTTGTTTCCATCACTTCCCCCAGGAAAAGACGTTGCGGTAAATCTCCTCGTAGTCTGCGGTCGTGACCTCGCGCGGGTTCCCTACCGTCTGCGGGTCCTCGAAGGCTATCCTGGCGAGCAGGGGGATCTCCTCCTCCGAGAAGCCGAGCTCCTCCATCGTGGGTATCCCCACGTCCTCGGTAAGCCGGTACAGCTCCTCGATCCCGGCCTGCGCCGCCTCCAGCGGCGGGAGCCCGTGAACGTCGGCGCCGAGGGCCTGGGCGATCCTCGCGTACCGCTCGGGGGCCGCCGGGGCGTTGAACTCGCAGACCGGGCCGAGCACCCGGGCGGTGAGCGCCCCGTGCGGGCAGTCGTGGACGCCGCCGGCCGACTGGCTCATGGCGTGGGCCGCGCCCGCGCTCTCCGTGCCGTAGGCGAGCCCGCCGAAGGTGGCCGCGTGGGCCATGTTGGTGCGGGCTTCGAGGTTGGACCCGTCCTCATGGGCTATCCGCAGCCACCTCGCGGTAAGCTCGATGGCGGCGAGGGCCACGGCGTCGTTGAACGGCTGGTGGTAGTCGCAGGTGTAGCACTCGATGCCGTGCGAGAGCGCGTCCATCCCCGTGGCGGCGGTGATCGCCGGCGGCAGCCCGAGGGTTAGCTCCGGGTCCACGAGCGCCACGTGCGCCCCGATAAGCGGCGTGCCCCCGACGTTGAACTTGATGCCGCGCTTGTGGTCCGTGATGACCGCCCAGAGCGTTACCTCGCTCCCGGTTCCGGCCGTGGTCGGCACCGTGACGAGCGGCGGCACTCGGCGGGTCACGGGCTTGCCGCCGTACTCGTAGTCCAGGATGGACCCGCCGTTGGACACCTCGACGCCGACGCCCTTGGCGGTGTCCATCGAGCTGCCGCCGCCGAGGGCCACGAGCCCGTCGCACCCCGCCGCCCGGTAGGCGAGGCCCGCTTCGCCCACGAGCTTCACGTCCGGGTTGGCCCGGACGCCGTCGAAGACCACGGCGTTCTCCAGGTACTGTAGCGCCCGGTCGGCGAGCCCGGCGGCGACCACGCCGCCGTCGGTGACGAGCAACGGCTTCGTCACCCCCAGCTCCCGCGCCAGCTCACCCAGGCGGGAGACGGCCCCCGGCCCGTGCACCATCCGGGTCGGTACCTCGACGGTACGGACGGTCTCGACCTCCACGTTCATCCGGCCTCCTCTCTGAGGTCTTCCCAACCTTCCACGTCCGGCACGCCCATCGGGACACCGGGCTCGTCCCGGAAGTAGCCCGGCGCGAACCTCCGCAGGGCTTTCTCGCGGGGTTTTACGTACGCCTCCGGTGTTCCCTGCTGCCGCAGGAAGGCGATGGCCGCCTCGCCCAGGGCGGCTCCCTCCCCGATACGGCCGTCCCACACGTTCGACTGCTCACGCGGGTCCTCCATCAGGTCGTAGAGCTCGGGTGCGTGGGAGGGGCCGCCCAGGAGCAGGGTCCGCTCCGGCGTGGTGACCGTGAGCGGCATGTAGCTGGCGATGCGCCGGCGCCGGGAGTCGATCGCGGTGGTGAACTCGCCCTCCGCGAAGTACAGCGGCCAGGAGCTGACCACGAACGGCCGGTGCTCGGCCCTCTCGCCCCGGATCACGCCGGCGAACGATTCGCCCTGCATGGGCAGCGGCCGCTCCAGGCCCGCCAACTCCAGGACCGTGGGCGTCAGGTCCGGCGCGGTGGTCATCGCCTGCCGGCGCCCCGGAGAAACGCCCGGGACCCGCGCGATCAGGGGCACGTTCGTTAGCTCCCGGTACAGCGGCGAAGGGGCGACGGTGAGCAGCCACGACCGGCTCAGCCACTCGGGGACCACCGAGCCCTCGGAGATGACGGCGTCGTTGTCGTTGATCCACTCGGCCTTGCCAAAGTAGCCGTGCTCCCCGAAGTAGAAGCCGTGGTCGGAGAGGAAGAAGACTATCGTGTCGTCCCTGAGCCCCAGCACGTCTAGCTTGTTCAGGAGCCGTCCGACCCAGAGGTCCACCATCGTCACCTCGCCGCAATAGGTGTCGTGGGCGAGCCGCACGTCTTCCTCGGTAAGCCCGGCCTCCCTATACCGGCCGTAGGCCGGGTAGATCCGGCGCCCCCCGTAATCCGGCCGGTACAGCGCGGTGTAGTACTCCGGCGCGTCCCAGGGCTCGTGCGGGTCCCAGGTGTCCACGTAGAGGAAGAACGGCTCTCTATAATGCCGCTCCAGCCAGCGCTCGGCCTCCGTGACCGTGCGCGCCACGAGCCGATCTCCTTCTTCCCGCCACGTCGAGCGGTAGTCCGAGCGCTCGTGCGGCCGCGTGTCGTCTCCCTGGCCCCGGACCCAGATAAAGTCGTCGAAGCCCCGGTCGTAGCCGAACCCCCCCCGGATAAAGTACGGGGTGTCCACGACGCCCATCGTCACGTAGCCGGCCTCGGAGAGCAGGCCCGGCAGGGTCGGCAGGTGGGCCGGCAACGGCTCCCACCCCATGAAAGTGTAGGAGAAGTTTCCCGTCAGGATGTCCGCCCGGGCGGGCATCGTGGGGAAAGAGGAGATCACATACCGGTCGAAGACGACCGCCGAGCGCGCGAAGGCGTCGAGGTTCGGGGTGCGTATCCGCGGGTTTCTGTAAGCCCCCAGGTGGTCGCGCCGGAAGGTGTCGGAGACTATTACCAGGATGTTCGGACGAGCTACCATGCATAGCCCTCCTTCTCGTTATGCTTTTTTCTCGCTGCTAGTCCGTGTGTCCGAAAGAGATGATGCTGGGAGGCGCGCGGCGGCCCGCCCGGTACTGGCCGCCTTCCTGGCGTCCCTGGTCGCCGGGAGCGCCGTCGTCCCGCTCCCGCGCGCAACCTATACGCCGGATGCCGGAGAACCCACTCGGTGGATACAACCGTGAGCTACAAAGCCCCGAGACCCCGCGCGGGCCTTTTATCCAGCTCTCTGCGGAGAGAAGAAATTTGTTATCCCGCAGCCAGCCGGCCCCGCCCCGGAGAGACCGAGCCGAGACCGCCACCCGGGATCACCCTCTGTTGCGCAATACAACAATGTTTCTCATACAAAAACAAGTACCACATGATACTTGTTTCGTCAACGGGCTGGCGGCGAAATTTTCGGGTGTCGCCCCGGTGGCGCGTTGCGTCTGGGCCGGGGGTGGTTGGGTTATCCTTGTTCTGTCGGGTCTTTCGCCGGGCTTCGCCGGGGGAGTTGGTCTGGAGGTTTTGTGAGGTCGAGCAGGTGGGTTGTTGTCTGGGCCGCCATGATCTTCTGCGCGGTAGCCGTGTACGTGGTGTTGGGGGGGGCGGGAGGGATAGCTGCGGGCTCTCTGGTTTCGGTGGACCCGGGCGTGGCCGGAGCTTACCGGGTCGGCGAGTTCGTGGTGACCCTGAACGAAGGCGATGCCGGAGCCGTTATCAGGGTCGTCCGCCACGACCAGCCGGGACGGACGCTCTGGCGGAGCATCCCAGGGCAAAGTTTCGTGACGGCGGCGCGGGGGCAGGAGAGCGTCCGGGATTCCCACGCCCACTTCACCGTGGAGGATGAGATCGAAGAGCGGCTGATCGACCAGAGCGTGGACCGGATAGAGGAGGGAGGAGAGGAACTGGTTATATCCGGGCGGCTCGCCGGCGGGGAAGAAGCGGCTGGCTACACGCTCTCGTTCGCACCCGCTTCCGACGGTCGGCTCCTCTTCGTGGCCGAGGTCGAAGAACCGTACAACCGGGTGTACCTGACCTACGCTTCCTCGTCCGGGGAACGCTTTTTCGGCTTCGGAACCCAGTACACGTACTTCGATCTCAAGGGCCGGAAGGTACCCATCTTCGTCCAGGAGCAGGGCATAGGACGGGGGGCGCAGCCCATCACGCTGGCCGCCGACCTGCAAGCCGGGGCCGGCGGCGACTGGCACACCAGCTACGCCCTCGCGCCGCACTACATCACCAGCGAGTTACGGTCGCTGTTCCTGGAGAACTACGAGTACTCGGCGTTCGACCTGCGGGACGAGGATCTGGTCCAGGTGGAGGTGTTCTCCGGCCGGATGGCGGGCCAGATCGTCGCGGGAGACTCGCCCGCCGAGCTGATAGAAGCGTACACGGAGTACGCTGGCCGGATGCCCCCGCTGCCGGACTGGATAGCGAGCGGCGCCGTCGTCGGGGTGCAGGGCGGCACCCGGGAGGCACGCCGCGTCTACGACCGGCTCCGGGCGTTCGATACGCCCGTCGCGGCCCTCTGGTTGCAGGACTGGGTGGGCCAGCGGGAGACCAGCTTCGGCACCCGGTTGTGGTGGAACTGGGAGCTGGACGAGGACCACTACCCCGGATGGGACCGGCTCTTGGCCGACCTCGACCGGGACGGGGTGCGGGTAATGAGCTACATCAACCCCTGGCTGGCCGACCCCGCGGAGAAAGGCGGAGCCCGCCGAAGTTTCTTCGAGGAGGCGGAGCGCGAAGGGTACCTGGTCCAAAACCAGCGGGGTGAGATCTACATGCTGGATCAGACCGACTTCTCCGCCGCCCTCGTGGACCTCACCAACCCGGCGGCCCGGGAGTGGATGAAAGACATCCTCAAGGAGGACCTCTTGGGGAGCGGCGTCTCCGGGTGGATGGCGGACTTCGGCGAGGGGTTACCCTACGACGCGGTGTTGCATTCGGGGGAGAGCCCCAGGACCTACCACAACCGCTATCCCGAGGAATGGGCAAAGGTGAACCGCGAGGCCGTAGAGGAGGCCGGTCTCGGGGGAGAAGCCGTCTTCTTCGTCCGGTCCGGGTTTACCAGGAGCCCCGCCTACAGCACCCTGTTCTGGCTCGGGGACCAGATGGTTACCTGGGACGAACACGACGGCATAAAGACCGCGGTGGTGGGCCTGCTCTCCAGCGGCATCTCCGGCTACAGCCTCAACCACTCCGACATCGGCGGCTACACCACCATAGACAGCTTCCCGCTCCGCTACCACCGCTCCAAGGAGCTACTGCTGCGCTGGACGGAGCTTGCCGCGTTCACGCCCGTGTTCCGCACCCACGAGGGCAACCGGCCCGGGGTCAACCACCAGGTCCACACCGACGAGGAGACCCTCCGGCACTTCTCCCGCTTCGCGAAGGTCTACGCCGCCTGGGGACCTTACCGGGAGGAGCTGATGCAGCAGGCCGCCGAGACCGGGCTGCCGGTCGTGCGCCACCCGTTTATCCACTACCCGGACGACCCGGAAGTCTATGGGCTCCGCTACCAGTTCATGGTCGGGACCGAGTTCATGGTAGCCCCGGTCCTCGACCGGGGGGCCGAGTCGGTCGAGGTGTACCTGCCGGCGGGGCGCTGGGTACACCTGTGGACAGGAGAGGTTTATGGCTCCGGCGGTACCGGTACGGGCGTTTACGAAACGGTGGAGGCGCCGGTGGGGGAGCCCGCCGTTTTCTACCGGGAGGGCTCGGAGGCCGGGATACGGCTCCGGACGGAGTTGGAGGGTGGGGACCTTATCGAGCAAGCCGGATAGTGCTAGGGAAGCGGAATCGTCACCGTAACCGAGGTCCCTTTGTTCGGCTCGCTCCAGCTTCCGAGTTCGCCCCCCAGGGCCAGGGCTCGCTCCCGCATACCGGAACGCCCAGTGCCTTCGGGGGTAGCGCTCGGATCGAAACCCCGCCCGTCGTCGGAAACGCGGACCCGCAACTCGTTGCCGCTGCCGCTCAAGACTACGCTGGCGTGATGGGCGCCGGAATGACGGCGGACGTTGACCAGGGCTTCCTGTACGATGCGCAAAAGCTCCCGGCTTACCGGCTCGGGGATGTCTTGCGGGAACTCTGCTTCCACGCGCAGGGTTAGTTCGCACTCCGGGATCAACTGCCGGTTGTACTCCACCAGCGACTGTACCTCGCGTATCAGCGGCTTCCCGCTATCCCGGCGCAGGTCGTAGATGGTCTCGCGCAGTCCGGCTATCGCCTGCCGAAGGGCGTCGAGCGCCGCCTCGACCCCGTTTTCCTGCGCCGCCGCGGGTTCCTGTTCGATCTGGACGGCCTGTATCGTTTGCAGGGCGCCTGAGATGTCCTGCAACACCAGGTCGTGCAGGTCACGGGCGATCCGCCGCCGCTCGCCCTCCCGGATCTCCAGCAGCGCCTCTTCGGCCCGCTTGCGTCCGGTGAGGTCTACCCCTTGCGCGAAGATGCCAGAGATTGACCCGTCGGCATCGCGCAGGGGCTGGTACACGAAGTCCACGTAGCGCTCCTCGAGCGGTTGGCCGGGTTGCCGCTGGAGCATGATGCGCTCGTCAGCCCCGACGAACGTCTTTCCCGTTCGGTACACGCGGTCCAGGATCTCGAAAAAGCCCTGCCCTTCGACTTCCGGGAGGGCTTCCCGCATCGGCTTTCCGAGAACGTTCCGGTTGCCGACGAGCTTGAGGTAGAGATCGTTGGCCCGCTCGATGACGTGCTCCGGCCCTCGCAAGACGCACATGAGCGAAGGGGCTTCGTTGAATATATCCGCGAGTCGCTGGCGCTCAGCCTGCACCTCTCTCAGCAGGCGCTCGCGCTCTTTTCCAGCCTGTATGCGCTCGGTGATGTCCTGGACCACGCCGATAGCGAACTGCCGGTCTGTCTCGGAGGCCTGCACCAGAAAGCGTGTCAGGCGTCCCCAGACCACCTGGCCGTTTTTGCGTACGTAGCGTTTCTCTAGCTCGTAGGAGTCGCGTTCTCCAGCCACCAGCTCCCGGTAGAGGCGCCTGTCCGCCCCCGCATCTTCGGGGTGGGTTCTCTCGCTGAAGTGCGTGTCGAAGAGTTGTTGCTCGTCGTAGCCGACCAGCTCTTGCAGCGCCGGGTTGCTGGCTACTATCCGGCCGTCGGGATCGGCGATGGCTATACCTATTGGCGCCCCCTCGAAGAGCGCCCTGAAGCGCGCCTCGCTTTCTCGAAGCTCCTTTAGCGCCCGGTTGTGCTCGTCTACCAGCGCCTTACGGGCCTCGAACCCCATAGCGTGCGCCACGGCGATGGAAGCCATGCCGGCCATGACCTGCAGCGCGTGAACATCGTCCTCTCCAAAAGCGCAGGTTCTGGTAGAGAACACCTGCAAGATCCCCGAGATCCCAGGCCCGCGCCGCAGGGGTGCGACGATTATCGAGCGGACGCCTGCGTGCCGGGCTGCCTCGCGGTCCACGCGCGCGTCTGTCTCAGCGTCGTCGGAACGCAGGACCTCGCCGCTGCTGAAGCACTCTTCGGAGAGGCTGCTGCCGGCCTCGCGCCGCACATCCAGATGGGGGTCTACAGTGCCGCTTCCGGCGCGGTACACGAGTTCGTCTTCCTCGACCAGTGCTATAGTCGCCCCGCAGGCGCCGGTCAGCGCCCGTGTGCGCCGCACGATGACGGCCATGGTCTTCTCCAGATCAGGCTCAGCGGCCGCAAGCTCCTGCTGTATCGCCAAGATAGACGGGAGGAGTCCGGCTTCGTTGCGGTGTGTGTTCTCCATATACTTCACCTCTTTTGGAGGGTCGTTTGGGGTACGGTGAACCGCCGAAGAATCCCCGCCCGTTACAGGTAGTCTAGCCGGAAACATAGTTGAGTTACAGGCCATCTTTCTACCAGGTGGTAGCGCATTCTGTCCAGATAAACCCGGCAAGGGGCTCCAGAAAAAGAGCCATGAGGTACGCGAATGTAGACGTGTGCTCTGGCCGCTCGTCCGCCAGAGGTGGTCCGGGCGGGTTTATGCGCGACCTTAACTGGTGTTGCTCGCGGGCTGCTCGTCCACACGCCGCAGGACTTCAGCGAGCGCAGCGGTAACGTCGGGGTCGAACTGGGTGCCGGAATTGTGCAGGATCTCCTCCAGCGCTGCGCTGCGGGCTATCTTCGGGCGGTAGGGTTTGTCGTGGATCATGGTGCTGAACGTGTCTGCGGCGCACACGATGCGGGCCGGAAGCGGTATTTCGTCCCCGGCGAGCCCGTCGGGGTAGCCCCCGCCGTCGAAGCGCTCGTGGTGGTGCTTGACCGCCGGTGTCGCGGCCGACAGCCCGGCCTCCTCCAGAATCCTGGCACCCAGCTCGGGATGGCTCCGGATGATCTCGTACTCCTCGCGGTCGAGCCGGCCGGGCTTGCGCAGTATGGAGTCGGGGATGCCGATCTTGCCGATGTCGTGCAGCAGCGCCCCCACGGCGAGCAGGTCTATCTCGGTCTCCGGCAGCGACATCTGGTACCCGATGCTCGTCGAGAGTTGCGAGACGTCCTTCATGTGGAAGCCCAGGTAGGGATCACGAACCTCGGCGGCTTTTATCAAGGTCAGGACCGTCTGCTCTTCCTGTATCCGGGGCTTCCGGTCTCGCAGGGTCTCCGAAAGCTCGGTTATGGGGCCGCCGAAAATGTTCTCGGGCCGGGAGGCCGCCTCGGAGGCCGCCTCGGAGGCGGCTTCCAGCAGCGCGATGTTCGGGCCTCCGGCTTCCTCCGGTTTGATCGTCACGAACCCCACGGACACGTCGATGGGGGCTGCGAAGTCGCTGGTCAAAGCCGCTATCGTCTGCCGCAGGCGGACGGCGGTCTGACGGGTCCGGGAGCTGCCCCTCTTCAACACCGCCAGCCCGTGTCCTTGCCAAAAAACCCAGCGGAACTTCTCCTCCAGATCCAGGCTGATCCTGGCCAGGAGGGCGTCCCAGGCCCCGGGGCCGTACACCCGGTTGTAGTCCTGCGGGCGGCGGGGCTTTGCCACGAACAGCGTCATGGTGTTGTTCTGCAAGAACTCCCGGTCCAGCACGCGCGTAAGCGAGGTCTCACCGGGCAGCCCCGAAACGGGGTCACGTCCGCCGGGGGCGTTTCTCTCGGCCAGGTCGAGGGCCTGCGCAGCCTGCTCGGCTACCTGGCTGAGCGTGTGCTCTTCCTGGACGCCTACGGTATTCCCTCCGACGATCAGGGCCCCTATACCCTGCCCTTCCGGTGAAATTATGGGGATCGCCACGAGCCCTTCTATGCCCTCCAGCACCTCCTCGTCGCGCAAGACCTCATGGGTGTTGCTGCTCCACAGGACGAGGCGTTGGATCTTGGGGTGCCACCAGGTGGGGTAGGCGTCGAGGCCGGCCTCGGCCGAAGTGCCGTGCCGTGACCCGCGCAGCAGGGCCGCGTGTGCGTACGGGGCGTCGACCAACTCCCGAGCCGTGCGCGCCGTCCACTGCAAGATGCCGTCGGAGTCCATAACCTTCAGGACCGCCGCGAGGTTCGATAGCAGCGTGGACATCTGCTTTTCATGCCTATTGGGGTCAACGCTTTCGGGGGGGCTATCGGATTTGTAGGGCTTCCGGCGCGGGAGCCAGGCGGCCAGGGAAGCGACCGCTACCGAGATCAGCAAGATGAGCCCTGCTCCCGCCATCACCTCGGGGGCCACGAAAGCCTCCCTGGTGCGGCAACCGCGGCACGTCCGTCTATCGCTCGCGCAAAGCTCATCAAGCGCTTTCCAATACCATCACACTGCACATAAGGCTGGTAGGCGAGGGCTTTTGCACCAAGCGCACCCAAAACACCCCACCAGCTACGAAACCAACCATAAAATTATTACGGTTTCGGGCACACTTGTCAACTGGTTCTCGCAAAGACAAAGTGGGGATGCTCCGGATCACAGCTTTCTTACCGGTGCTACGGGAGCGGTCGCCTGCGGGGCGGACGACACTGCCGAATCCGGGAAGATAAAACGGTCGTCGTCAGCCATACGGTACCCGTCGGATTCGGTATCCAGAATCCTCAGGAAAGCCCGGACCACCACCTCGTCGAACTCGGTTCCGGCGCCGGCGATAAGTTTGGTTCGCGCCTCGGCAAAGCCCAGACCCGGACGGCGGGGCTGGTCCAGCACCATAGCGGCGTAGGCCTGCGACACCGCCAGGATCTTTGCCTCCAGCGGGATCCAGGCCCCCCGCAGCCGGTCCGGATACCCACGGCCGTCGGGACGTTCGTGGTGCCAGCGTACCCAACTAGCCATCTCCTTGAACTCCGGGACCGCCGCGAGGGTCCGTTCGCCGCGTTCCGAATGTTCGGCGAGCTTGCTCCGGCCGATCGAGTTGAGCTTGCCGGTCTCCACGAGCAACTCGTCGGGAAGACCGAACAGGCCGACGTTGTGGATCAGGGCCGCCAGATGCACCTGCTTTACCCGCAGCTCCCCGAGCTTCATCTCGCGGGCCAGGTCCGTGGCGAAGACCGCCGTGGCCGCCGCATGCCGGTCGGTGTACCCGTCTCGCTGTCCCATCTCCCGGATGATCATGGTCCCAAACGCCACGTTGGAGCTCGTGAGCGACTCCTCCAGCGAACGGACCCGCGACCGCAACTCCTGTATCTCTCGTACCTGCTCGCGCGAGCGGTAAACGAGGAATTGACTGCCCATAGCTCCTGCGCCTACCACTACCGTCGCCAGCGGGCCATACGCTACTAGAACCAGCGCGCCTACTCCCGCAGTGAGCACGTTGATGGCGTCTGAGAGCAAGTAGGGTTGCCAGTTCTCCTCCCAAGTTTCACTGAATGACTGGCCGTATTTGACCTTGAGCAGACCACTATCTATGGCTTCGTTCGTTAGTATCAACGTCACTCCGGCCGCGAGTGCCCCATAGAAGATGCTTGTAAATTCGAAGACACTTGTGAGATTTTCTCTTTGTACGGTTAGCAAAGGTTTTGAGACGAAAGAGAATGCTATGCCGGCCAAGTAGATAATTGTAATGTTCTGACCGGCCTCGTAACCGGTGCGTAGCCAGTCACGGCGTCCTGCGATAATAGAAGCAGGCAAAGCAGCCAAAACAGCCCAGGTTGGTCCTAACACTACGACTGCCAATATTAGCCCTACGTCCCAAGTTCCTAAGCTGGTATGTTCGCCAATGCGCACCGTAAGAAATGTGCTCAACAGCACAAAGGCAGCAAGGACTATTGTTCCTACGACGAGCCGAGAATCAAACTCGACCCCGTACCAGTATATCCAGGAGGAGGCTAGAGCAAAGGCGCAGATCAATAGAGCGCCTACATAAATCCTAAGATGTATCTCGCTCAAGGTCTACCTGGTACGGAGCCTGCGTGCATAACGTCGTATTGTGCCACAAGACACAGGCTCCGTACATAGGAAAAGAGTTGGTTCTTACCAGCTTCTGCGAGCCACTGATTACTCACCTCTCATTCTATCTACTGTTCGCTTCCAATCGGCCTTGTATGCTTACTTGCCTGGTTACCAACTCCTGCGAGCCATCGATTGTTCACCACCCTTTCAAAAATTGTTTTTTCTCCTATGCTTACTTATCGAACTACCAACTCCGGCGGGCCACAGAGGTTCACCTCCCTACAAACGTTTCGGTCTCGACCGTTACCCGACTCGCCTCACCAGGACCTGCGCGCCATTGACTTCTCACCCCCTCTCCAATACCCTTCTTATTTGTGGGGTCTGTTCGTTACCAAGTTACCAAGCTCTGCGGACTATTAATCTCTCATCACCTTGACGCTCGACTCGGTTTTCTATTGGGCATACTCGCCCATAGTCCTCGGCTACCAATCATCACAGGACCTCAGCTATATCTACCCCCCTCAGTAGGGTCTATTGACATGCATGCTACTTGATCTGATGGGTGGAGGTAAGGGTATTTTTCACGAAACTCTGCTTCTTTGGCGTGATTCTGTCTGTGTAGCGTGTTTTTTTGTGGAGATTTTCGCTTGTCAGCCGTGCTGGCTGCGGGTTTTCGCTGAACCTGCGGCTATAAAGAGCAGGATGAGCACGCCCGCCACGGCGGTTGCTGAGCCCGCGAAGAGGTACGTCGTGCGGGGGCCGACGGCGTCCACGATCAGGCCCCCGGCGGGGTACGCCACGGCTTCCGCGACGCTGTACCCCATGAACCTCACGGAGAACACCCGGCCCAGCAGCGCGTCGGGGACCCGTCTCTGCAGTATGGTGTCGGTCGCCACGTTGTCTATGCCGTTCGCGACGCCGGCTATCGTCAGCGCCCCCAGGGCCAGGGCGAAGGTCGGCGACAGGCCGGTGGCGAACAGCGCCAGCGCCCAAACGAAGATGCCCGTGAAGTAGAGGAAGATCAGGTTTACCCGGTTGTTCAGAATGGCCGTCAGGGCGCTGCCGGCTACCATTCCCGCCCCCCACAGGCTCACGAGCAGCCCGTAACCGGTGTCTCCCGCGTCGAAGGTGTCACGGGCCAGGAAGACCTCGGCCGGTATCGTCAGGTCGGTCACCAGCATCGTGAGGAACGCTCCCACCACGATAGCCAGGGGTATCCGGGCGCCGGCCAGGTAGCCGAAGCCGGTCTTCAACTCCCGCACGAAGCTCTCTTCGTCGTCCCTCTGCGGACGGGGGAGGGGTATCAGGGCGAGGAAGCCCGCGGAGATCAGGTACGTCACGGCGTTCAGAACAAACGCCACGTCCACGCCGTACGCGGACACCATCAACCCCCCCAGAGCCGGTCCCAGCATCATCGAGAGGCTGAAGGTGCCGCTGATCAAGGCGTTGGCCCGGATAAGCTCCTCACTGGAGACGATGCTCGGGAAGGCGGCCCGGATGGTGGGGTTGAAAACGGCCCGGGCCAGACCCATCAGGAAGACCAGCACGTACAGGACCACGAGCTCCCGGGTAAAGACCACCGAGACGATCAGGCCCGCGCGGCAAATGTCGCTCACCACCAGGATAGCCCGCCGGTCCAGGCGGTCCGCCAGAACGCCGGCCAGCGGGCTGAGGAGGGTCGGCAGGAGCCGGGCTACCAGCAAGCCCCCGACCGCCGAAGCGCTCCCGGTGATCTCGGCCACCAGGATCACCAGCGCCACCATGGAGATGGCGTCGCCCACGAAAGACAGCCCCTGGCCTGCCCAGAGTTTGAGGAAGCGTGAGTTGTTCAGCAGCGAGCGGCGGCCGCTCTCCAAACGTTACCTCCAGGCGTAGAAGGCTCCGGAGACGAATGATACACCCGTACGATATACAGGTCTTGTCTCTGGATTTTGTTCGTTCAAGTACTACACGCTTCTATCAGATACAGTGTCGAGGCGACAAAATACTGCATTTGGGTGATACGCCGGGCTTCGTCCGGATGTACGCTGGTACGAAATGCCAGCTCGAGAAGGGGCAACATGGTAGGGCTGAAGTATGGTGCGGGCAAACCTGGTTACAGGCAAACTTCGCGTGTGACGGAAGCATGCGAAAGGTAACGAATGGGGTGAAGGGCATGCTGCTGTACGGAGACCAGGACGAACAGGTTGCTTCCGGCGGAGAAGCCGGGCGAGGCTTGTTCGAGGCGCTGGTTCGCAACGCCTCCGACGGTATAGCCGTCCTGGACGCCAGGGGCGGGATCCGTTACGTGGGTGACTCGCTGAGCAGGTCCCTGGGGTACAGTCCGGCGCAGGTCCTCGGTCGCAACGGTTCCGGGCTGGCCGGGTTGATCCACCCGGCTGACCAGCCTGCTTTCGAAGAGATACTGACAGGCGTCCTGGAGAAGCCCGGGGAGGTGTTGCGAACCGACCTGCGCCTCTGCCGCGCGGACAGGACCTGGGTCTGGATGGAGGCGTCCGTCCAGAACTTGCTGGAGGACAGAGACGTGGCCGGTGTGGCGCTCAACTTGCGGGACATAGTGGAGCGCAAGAGGGCCGAGGAGGCCTACCGGCGAGGCGAGGAACGGTTCCGGTCCCTGGTACACAGCGCGCAGGACATTATCTGCGTGGCCGACGCGGAGGCCCGGGTGCGCTACCTGAGCCCCGCTTTCGAACGGGTGCTGGGCCGGGACCCTGAAGACCGGTTGGGTAAGAGCTGCTTCGAACACGTACATCCGGAGGACGCAGGTCGGGCGCGGGCCGCTTTCGATCTCCTGCTCGAAGACCCTTCCAGTGAGCCTGCAGCGGAGATCCGGGTGGGTCACGAAGACGGCTCCTGGCGCTACCTGGAGATAGTCGGGCGCAACCTGCTCTCTGATCCCAACGTAGAGGGCATCGTGCTCAACGCCCGGGACATCACCGGGCGAAAAGCGTTCGAAGAGCAACTCGTCCACCGGGCCTTCCACGACGCGTTGACCGGTTTGCCCAACCGGGCGCTGTTCGCCGACCGGCTCGGGCACGCCATAAAACGCGCCGGCCGCCGGGAGGGCGCGGTCGCGGTCCTGTTCCTGGACCTGGACGGGTTCAAGCTCATAAACGACTCTATGGGTCACGACGTTGGCGACGAGTTGCTCGTCGCGGTGGGCCGGCGTCTCAAGAAGATACTGCGTCCCGAGGACACTGTTGCCCGGCTCGGCGGCGACGAGTTCGCGGTGCTGCTCGAAGACGCCAGAGGACCTGAGGACGCCAAGGAGGTCACCGAGCGCATCCTGGGCGAGTTGGAGAAGCCTTTCGATCTCCCGGGCCAACGGGTGTTTGTCAGCGCCAGCATCGGGATAGCCGTCGGTGGTTGCGACCCAAACCGTCCGGCGGAACTCCTGAGAAAGGCCGACCTGGCGATGTACCGGGCCAAAGACCACGGCCGCGGGCGTTACAGCTGCTTCGATACCAGCCTCGACGTTCGCATCCGGGAGCGGCTGGGCCTGGAGAACGACCTGCGGCGCGCCCTCGAGCGCGCCGAGTTCGAAGTCCATTACCAGCCGACGGTGCGGCTCGCATCGGGCACCGTCTCCGGCGTGGAAGCCCTGCTGCGCTGGCGGCACCCCGAGAGAGGCCTTCTCGAACCCCGGGAGTTTGTCCGGACGGCGGAGGAGATGGACCTCATGCTTCCCATCGGGGAGTGGGTCGTCAGAGAGGTCTGCCGCCAGCTGCGGGCGTGGCAGCAGCGTCGCCCCACGCGCCCGCCGCTCAAAGCGAGCGTCAACCTCTCCGGGAGGCAGCTGGCGGACCCCGGTCTGGTGCGAACGATCTCCGAGCTTTTGCAGGGAACCGGGCTGGAGCCCGGCACGCTCTACCTGGAGATAACCGAGAGCGTTTTCATGGACGACCCGTCTTCGAACCTGCACGTTTTCCGGGCGTTGAAGCAACTGGGGGCGCGGCTGGTGCTGGACAACTTCGGAACCGGGTACTCCTCGCTGGCCTACCTCAAGTGGTTGCCCATAGACGCCGTAAAGATCGACCGCACTTTCGTCCGCTGCCTGGATGAAGACCCGGAGTACGCGCTTCTGGTCTCGGCGATGATCCAGCTCTCCCACGCCTTGCGCAAGGAGGTTTTCGCGGGTGGGGTGGAGACCGCCGGCCAGCTGACCTGCTTGCTCGACATGGGCTGCGACGTGGTGCAGGGGGACTACTTCTGGCCCCCGCTCCCGGCCGCGGCGACGCACGAGGTCTTCGCCCCGGACCGCACCGCCCCGGTAAACCGTCCGCCCCCGGCCGGGTAACATACGCGGTAGTTCCGGCCCGCAGGCCCCGCGAACGAGAGGAGCTTTGTGCGGTTTCCCGGAGAACGCTGCACGGACGAACAACGCACGGCGCTTCGCGGGCTCGCGGCGGTTGCCGCCGGCGGGGCGCTGGCCGGTGCGGGTGCCTTCCTGTACGCCCGCGAGGTGGAGCCCCGGTTGCTGGAGGTTCGGCCCGTAACGGTTACCCTACCCCGTCTGGCCCCGGAGTTCGACGGCTACCGGGTGGTGCAGCTAGGGGATATACACCTCGACGAGTGGACCAAACCCCAGCGTCTGGGCCGGATCGTGAGCCTGGTGAACGCCCAGAACCCGGACCTTATCGCCCTCACGGGAGACTTTCTGAGCTACTCTGCGGACCCCGGATTGTCCGGACGTCTGGCCGGGGCGCTGGGGGGCCTGCGGGCGAGGGACGGCGTGGTGGCTGTCATGGGCAACCACGACTACCTGACCGGCGTGGACGTGGTGCGGCGGTGCCTCCGGGAAGCTGGCGTCACCGAGCTTCGTAACGGCGTGCTCACGCTGGAGTGCGGCGACGCGGCGCTGCACGTCGTCGGGGTAGACGACGTAATGGAGGGCGCGAGCCGCCTGGATCTGGTGCTGGGGCGGCTGCCGGCCGGGGGTGCGGCGGTGCTCCTGGTCCACGAGCCGGACTTCGCCGACGTCGCGTCGGCCACCGGCCGGTTCGACCTGCAGCTCTCCGGCCACTCTCACGGAGGCCAGGTGGCCGTCCCGGTCCTCCGACGGCTCGTCCTCCCACCCTACTCGCAGCGGTACACCAGCGGTCTTTACGAGGTTGGCGGCATGGTCCTGTACACCAACCGGGGCCTCGGTTGCGTGGATCTCCGCGCGCGCTTGCTCTGCCGGCCGGAGGTAACCGTTCTCTCCCTGCACGCTGGCGGCGGCACCGGGTAGAAACCCCGGCACCGACGGCGTATTCGGCGAAATGCGCGAACCCGAAGGTGACGTACCTGGCCATCCCGCCGGCAGTGTCGCGGGCGGCCGGGGTGAGGAACCGCCGGACCCTAGAACCCGGGGATCGGCACCTCGTCGAAGTCTTCCTTGCCCGCGCCGCACTCGGGGCACTGCTCCGGCGGTGCGCCCTCTACCCGGTAACCGCACCTGGTGCAGCCCCAGTTGAGGGTAACGTACTCCCCCTGTCGGCCGTTCTGGCCTCCGTTTCCTTCGGTCACGACAACGCTCCTTCCCGTCCGGGGCAGAACCGCCCCCGGCCACGTCTAACTGCTCGATCTGTCCACAGAATACTTGTAAGCCTGGTGCAGAAAGTCCGAGATCGCGAGCGTCGAGAAGACCCCGGCCACGAAGCGGGTGGTGCGGGGAAAGAGCACGAAGCCATAGCTGAGGAAGGCTGCGACCCACATCCCGAGGCAGAAGTGGCAGGTGATCAGGTCGCCCAACGCCTTCTGGAGTCCTTCCCCGCGCGGCTTCTCGTCCAGGTTCGTCGGGCTCTTTACCTCCTCCAGCTCGGTGACGGGGGCCCGGATAAAGCTCGTCACGGAGGCGTTGCTGATCAGCCAGCTCAGCTTGTGGGTCGCCGTCCCCAGGAGCGCCAGGTCCAGAAGTCCCGTCCGCCGGGGCAGGGGACGGCCCATAAGGCGCGAGGCCAGCAGGAACAAGGCGAAGACGGCGCTGAACACCCCGACCAAGGTGGCGTAGGCGCCCAGAGGAACCTCGTCCTCCGTATCGTAGCTCTCGAAAAGATCTTCCGGCGAGTCGCTGTCGGTCAGCCGGGATACCGGATTGTCGGCCATCTCATACCTCTGGAGTAGCTTTCCTACCCTCGCATTCTACCCGCGCAGCTTTTCGTCACACATCCCGGAAAACCCCGGAGCCGCCTCCGGGACCTCTGTTGCGTGGCCGTGGCCGATACGGTTATTCTAGTCGCCGGGTCGTTGAGAGACTGGGCGCCGGAGAGCCGGAGGGTTTATGACGGACAGGTACGAGAACATTGTCATCGAGGGCGTCTCGCCCGAGCTGGACTGCGGACGCTACCCGGTGAAACGGGAGATCGGCGACCGGCTGGAGGTCTGGGCGGACATCTTCAAGGACGGCCACGACGTCATCGCGGCGGTGGTGAAGCACCGCCGCAAGGGCGGACCAGAGTGGTCGGAAAGCCCGATGGAGCTGCGCAACCCGGGCCTCGACCTCTGGACCGGCTCCTTCGACCTCCCGAGGAACGCCCGCTTCGAGTACACCATAGAAGCCTGGACGGACCACTTCGAGACGTGGCGCCGGGAGGTGCGGGCGAAGGTCGAGGCCGGCCAGCGGGTCGAACTGGAGCTGCTGGAGGGCCGGGAGCTGGTGGAGGACGCCGCCCGGCGCTCCGGCGAGAAACGATTGGAGGCCGCGCTCAAGGAGCTGGACGTCGCCAACTACGACGAGGCGCTAGCCCTGCTGCTCTCCGAGCCTCTGAAGGAACTCATGGACTGCCACCCGGACCGCTCGGCTTCCACGGTGTACAAGACGCTGGAGGTGGTCGTGGACCGGGTCGCGGCCCGCTACGGGGCCTGGTACGAGATCTTCCCCCGCTCCCAGGGGACCGCGCCGGGCCGGGGCGCGACCTTCCGGGAGGCCGAGGCCCGGCTGCCGGAGATCGCGGAGATGGGCTTCGACGTGCTGTACATGACCCCGATACACCCCATCGGCACGGCCCACCGCAAGGGACGCAACAACGTCCTCGTGGCGGCCCCGGACGACCCCGGCAGCCCCTACGCTATCGGGAGCGAGGAGGGCGGCCACAAGGCGGTCCACCCGGAACTGGGCACGCTGGAGGACTTCCGGCACTTCGTGGGGGCGTGCCGGGAGCACGGGATGGAGGTCGCCCTGGACTTCGCGATCCAGTGCTCCCCCGACCACCCGCTCATAGAGGAGCACCCCGAGTGGTTCCGGTTCCGGCCCGACGGAACCATAAAGTACGCCGAGAACCCGCCCAAGAAGTACCAGGACATCGTCAACGTGGACTGGCACACGGAGGACTGGAAAGCGCTCTGGCAGGAATGGCTCGACGTGGTGCTCTTCTGGGTCGAGCAGGGCGTCAAGGCGTTCCGGGTGGACAACCCGCACACCAAGCCGTTACCGTTCTGGGAGTGGCTGATCCGGGAGGTGCAGGAGGAGCACCCGGAGGTGATCTTCCTCTCCGAAGCCTTCACCCGCCCGCGCCGCCTGGAGGGCCTCGCGAAGCTGGGCTTTACCCAGTCCTACACGTACTTCACCTGGCGCAACACGAAGTGGGAGCTTACCGAGTACCTGACGGAGCTGACCCGCGGCGGCCCCCAGGAGTACCTGCGGCCCAACTTCTTCGCCAACACCCACGACATCCTGCCGCACATCCTGCAGTTCGGCGGACGGCCCGCTTTCCAAATGCGCCTGGTGCTGGCGGCGACGCTCTCCCCGGCCTACGGTATCTACAACGGCTTCGAGCTGTGCGAGAACACGCCGCGGGGCGAGCCCGGCACCACCGTCTACTACCAGGACTCGGAGGTGTACGAGTACAAGGTCTGGGACTGGGACCGGCCCGGCAACATCAAGGACTACGTCCGGCGGATCAACGGGATCCGGCGCCAGAACCCCGCCCTCCAGGAGCTGACGAACCTGACCTTCCACCACGCCGACAACGTGAACGTCCTCTTCTACTCCAAGACGAGCGGCGAGAACACCGTGCTCGTGGCGGTGAACCTGAACCCGTTCGAGACCCACGCCGCCCACCTGGACCTGCCGCTGGACGCTCTGGGGATAGGCGAGGACGAGGAGTACGTGGTCGAGGAGCTGTTCTCCGGGCGGGTGCTGCCGGGTCGACGGGGCCGCTCTTTCTGGGTGCGGCTCACGCCGCAAGAGAACGTCGCGGAGATCTTCCACGTTAGAAAGGCGGGTGCGTAATTGTCTGAAGTCCCCCGCGAGGACCCGCTCTGGTACAAGGACGCCATTATCTACCACCTGCACGTCAAGGCGTTCTACGACTCGGACAACAACGGCATCGGGGACTTCAAGGGCCTCACGCAGCGCCTGGAGTACATCCGGGACCTGGGGGTGACCGCGATCTGGGTGATGCCCTTCTACCCCTCGCCGATGCGTGACGACGGCTACGACATCTCCGAGTACAAGAACGTTCACTCCGACTACGGCACCCGCCGCGACTTCCGGGCCTTTGTGCGCAAGGCGCACGATCTGGGCCTGAAGGTCATTATAGAGCTGGTCATCAACCACACCTCGGACCAGCACCCCTGGTTCCAGCGCGCCCGCAAGGCCCCCAAGGGCTCCGCCCGGCGCAACTACTACGTGTGGAGCGACACCCCTGACCGCTACGAGGACGCCCGCATCATCTTTACCGACACCGAGCGCTCCAACTGGGCCTGGGACGAGGAGGCCGGGCAGTACTACTGGCACCGCTTCTTCTCCCACCAGCCGGACCTCAACCACGACAACCCGCAGGTCTTCAAGGCGATCATGGGCGTGATGAAGTTCTGGCTCGACGCCGGCGTGGACGGCCTGCGCCTGGACGCGATCCCCTACCTGATCGAGCGCGAGGGCACCGACTGCGAGAACCTCCCCGAGACCCACGAGGTCCTGAAACGCATGCGCGCCGAGCTGGACACCCGCTACGAGAACCGGATGTTCCTCGCGGAGGCGAACCAGTGGCCGGAGGACGTGCTGCCGTACTTCGGGGACGGGGACGAGTGCCACATGGCGTTCCACTTCCCGCTGATGCCCCGCATCTACATGGCCGTCGCCCAGGAAGACCGGCATCCCATCGTGGAGATCATGCAGCAGACCCCGGAGATACCGGACAACTGCCAGTGGGGCGTCTTCCTGCGCAACCACGACGAGCTGACCCTGGAGATGGTCACCGACCGGGAGCGGGACTATATGTACCAGGTCTACGCTAACGACCCCCGCGCCCGCATCAACCTCGGCATCCGGCGCCGCCTCGCCCCCCTGATGGAGAACGACCGGCCCCGCATAGAGCTGCTGAACAGCCTCCTCATGTCCATGCCCGGTACGCCCATCATCTACTACGGCGACGAGCTGGGGATGGGGGACAACATCTTTCTCGGCGACCGCGACGCCGTCCGAACCCCGATGCAGTGGACCTCCGACCGCAACGCGGGCTTCTCCCGCGCCGACCCCGCCGGCCTCTACCTGCCGCCCATCATGGACCCGGTCTACGGCTACGAGGCCCTCAACGTCGAGTCCCAGAGCCGGAGCCCCGGCTCCTTGCTGAACTGGATGAAGCGTATCATTGCCGTGCGTAAAGCACACAAGGCTTTCGGGCGGGGCACGTTGCAGTTCCTGCACCCCGGCAACCGGAAGGTGCTGGCGTACCTGCGGGAGCGCGAGGACGAGTCGATCCTATGCGTGGCGAACCTCAGCCGGTCGGCGCAGCCGGTGGAGCTGGATCTCGCGCGCTACGCGGGCCGGGTTCCGGTGGAGATGCTCGGCGGGACGAGCTTTCCGCCGGTGGGCGAGTTGCCGTACTTTCTCACGCTGCCGCCGCACGGCTTCTACTGGTTCCGCCTGGCGACGGAGGCTGCGGCCCCGAGCTGGCACGAGGACAGCCCGCGCTACCCGGAGCCGCCGGTGGTCGTGCTGCCCGCCGGCCGCGAGCCGGTCCGCCGGACCCGCAGGACGCCGCTGCGCTTCCCGGAGCGGCAGGTGTCGCAGCTAGAGCGGGAGGCGCTTCCCGGCTACCTCGGCGTGCGACGGTGGTTCGCGGGCAAGGGCGGGGACATAGAGCGGGTCGAGGTCGTCTCGCAGGTGCAGGTCGGGCCGGAGTGGCTGCTGGCGCTGCTGCGGGTCCACGGCGGGGAGGAGAACGAGCCCCAGGTCTACTTTCTGCCGCTCGCGGCGGCCTGGGAGGACGAGCGGGGGGACGGCATCCCCGCCCTCATGCCCTACACGGTGGCGAAGCTCCGGCGGAGAAACCGGGTCGGGGTGCTCTTCGACGCCCTGGCCGACGAGGACTTCTGCCGCAGCCTGGTGGCGGCGATGGGCGAGGAGCGGGAGCTGGAGGCCGGGGAGGGCGTGATCCGCTTTTCCAGCACCGGCGTTCTGGAGGAACTGGTAGACGACGAGCCGCTGAGCGTGCGCCGCGCCGGGGTCGAGCAGACCAACACCTCCGTTATCCTGGGCGAGCGCCTGATCCTGAAGGCGTACCGGCGGCTCCAAAAGGGCGTCAACCCGGACCTGGAGGTCGGACGCTACCTCACGGAGGAGTCGTACTTCGCCAACACGCCGCCGCTCGCCGGGGCCATCGAGTACGAGGGGTCCGACGGCGGGGTTACCACCCTCGCGCTCCTGCAGGGGTTTGTCGGGAACCAGGGGGACGGGTGGTCGTACACCCTGGACTACCTGACCCGGTACCTGGAGGAGCGGCTCGTTACCTCCTGGAGCATCGAGGAAGATGGTGTGGAGCCCGAGCGCGAGGCGGAGGGCACATTCTTTATGAACCTGATGCACACCCTGGGGCTCCGCACCGGCGAGCTGCACGAGGCGTTCGCCGCCCCGACCGACAACCCCGACTTCGCGCCCGAGCCGGCCTCGCGCAAGGAGGTCGAAAGCTGGAGAAAGAGCATCGTCCGGGAGCTGGACCGCACCTTGAAGGCGCTGGAGCGCCGCCGGGGGCGGCTGCCGGAGTCGGTGGGGGAGGAGGTGGACCGGCTGCTGGGGCTGCGGGAGGCCGCCGAAGAGCGCGTAAAGTCGCTAGCGGGCGACGTAGAGGAGGTCAAGACCCGGCACCACGGGGACTACCACCTGGGGCAGGTCCTCGTGGTCAACAACGACTTCCAGATCATAGACTTTGAGGGGGAGCCGGCCCGGCCGCTCGCCGAGCGGCGCATGAAGCACTCGCCCCTGCGGGACGTGGCGGGGATGCTGCGCTCGTTCAACTACGCGGCCGAGTCGGCGATCATGGAGGTCGGCGCGGAGCGCGAGGACCAGCTGGAGGAGCTGGAGCAGTGGGTGCGCTCCTGGGAGGCGGACGTGCGGGAGGCCTTTCTCGAAGGCTACGCGGAGGGCGCCCGCGAGGCGGCCTCCTACCCCGGGGACGAAGATCACGCCCGGCAGCTCATAGACCTCTTCACGCTGGAGAAAGCCCTGTACGAGATCCGCTACGAGCTGGACAACCGCCCGGACTGGGTCGGCATCCCCATAAAGGGCGTGCTGGACATCCTGGGAGAGCCGGCGCAGAAGGAGAGCTAATGACGAACGAAGAGATGCTTCAGGCCCTGGTTGCGGGAGACCACGGCGACCCGTTCGCCGTGCTCGGGATGCACGAGGAGGCCGGCGGCCTCGTGGTCCGCACTTTCCAGCCCGGCGCCCGCTCCGTAACGGTCGTCTCCACCACCGGGGACCTTCTGGGAGAGTTGGAGCCGGTCCACCCGGAGGGGCTCTTTGCCGGCCCCGTCTCGACAAAGAAGCGTGTGCCCTACCGGCTGCGGGCCGATTGGGGCGAGGGCGCGGTGGAGCTGGAGGACCCATACCGCTTCCCGCCGGTCCTGAGCGAGCAGGACCTGTACCTCTTTGGGGAGGGCAACCACCACCACCTCTACGAGAAGCTCGGCGCCCACCCGACCACGCTGGAGGGCGTCGAGGGGGTGAGCTTCGCCGTCTGGGCGCCGAACGCCCGGCGCGTCTCGGTGGTGGGCGGCTTCAACTTCTGGGACGGTCGGCGGCACGTTATGAGGAAGCATCCCGGGATCGGGGTGTGGGAGATCTTCGTCCCCGGCATCGGCGAGGGGGAGGTGTACAAGTACGAGATCAAAGGCCCCGACGGCGCCCTGCTGCCCCAGAAGGCCGACCCCTTCGGCTTCCGGGCCGAGAGGCTCCCCGGCACCGGCTCCGTCGTCCACAACCCCCACCGCTACGAGTGGCAAGACTCGGAGTGGATGGAGAGCCGGGAGGCGAAGAACGCCCTCGACGCCCCGATGTCGACCTACGAGGTCCACCTCGGCTCCTGGCGGCGGCGCGAAGACGGCACCTACCTATCATACGAAGAACTGGCCGAGCAACTGGTCGCCTACGTCTCCGAGATAGGCTACACCCACGTCGAGTTCCTGCCGCCGACCGAGTACCCGTTCGACGGCTCCTGGGGCTACCAGCCGCTCGGGCTCTACGCCCCCACGAGCCGCTTCGGGTCCCCCGACGAGTTCAAGGGCCTGGTGGACGCCTTCCACCGGGCCGGCATCGGCGTGATCATCGACTGGGTCCCGGCCCACTTCCCGGAGGACGCCCACGGCCTCGGCCTCTTCGACGGCACCCACCTCTACGAGCACGCCGACCCCCGTCAGGGACGCCACCCGGACTGGGGCACGCTCATCTTCAATTACGGCCGCAACGAGGTCCGCAACTACCTCACGGCCAACGCCCTGTTCTGGCTCCGGGAGTACCACATAGACGGCCTGCGGGTGGACGCCGTGGCCTCCATGCTCTACCTGGACTACTCCCGTGAGGAGGGCGAGTGGCTACCCAACGAGCGGGGCGGCAACGAGAACCTGGAGGCCATAGCCTTCCTGCAAAAGACCAACGAGCTCGTCTACGAGCACGCCCCCGGCGCCGTAACGATAGCGGAGGAGTCCACCGCCTGGCCGATGGTCAGCCGCCCGGTGTACATGGGGGGCCTCGGTTTCGGCTACAAGTGGAACATGGGTTGGATGCACGACTCCCTGGAGTACATGCAGGAAGACCCCATAAACCGCTCCTACCACCACGACAAGCTTACCTTCTCGCTCGTCTACGCCTTCAACGAGAACTTCGTGCTGCCGCTCAGCCACGACGAGGTCGTCCACGGCAAGCGCTCGGTCATCGGGCGCATGCCGGGCGACGAGTGGCAGCGGTTCGCTAACCTGCGCGCCTACTACGGCTTTATGTACGCCCACCCCGGCAAGCAGCTCCTGTTCATGGGGGGTGAGATCGCCCAGGAGCGCGAGTGGAACCACGACGTCGGCCTCGACTGGCACCTGCTCGACGAGCCGCCCCACGCCGGCGTGCGGGACCTCGTGCGTGACCTCAACGCCCTCTACAAGGAGACACCCGCCCTCCACGAGGTGGACTACGAGCCCGAGGGCTTTGAGTGGATCGAGGGCGGAGACCGGCAGAACAGCGTGGTCTCCTTCCTGCGGCGCCCCGCCCGGGGCCGCGACGAGGACTACGCGGTCGTCGTGTGCAACTTCACCCCGGTCGTCCGGGAGGACTACCGGATCGGGGTTCCCGGAGAAGGCGTCTTTATCGAGGCGCTAAACACCGACGACGGCGTCTACGGCGGGAGCGGCGTGAACAACGGCGGCCCGGTGGAGGCCGAGGAGGTTCCGGCTCACGGACGGCCGTATTCGCTCTCCCTGCGCCTGCCGCCGCTCGCCACCCTGATCCTGACGCCGTCGAGGTAGGCCCCATATAGTTCGTGCTTGCTCCCCGGCCCGTCTCCGCCGCGGCAGCGGGCCGGGTTTAGCCCGGGGTTCCATGAGGTAGACTTACGCGGTCCGGCCGCGCTTACGCGCTCCAGACTACCAGACTTGAAACCTAGTAGAGACTTGATGCCTATGCAAAGCACGAAGAGACAAAAAAGCGTGGTCTGGCCCGGGAGGCCGTATCCCCTGGGGGCCACCTGGGACGGAGAGGGGGTCAACTTCGCGCTCTTCTCGGAGAACGCCGAGAAAGTGGATCTGTGCCTCTTCGACCCTTCCGGGAAGCGGGAGGTCGAGCGGATCGAGCTCCTGGAGCACACCGACCAGGTGTGGCACTGCTACCTGCCCTACGGGCGGCTCGGCCAGCTCTACGGCTACCGGGTCTACGGGCGCTACGAGCCCGAGAGCGGCCACCGGTTCAACCCGAACAAGCTGCTCCTCGACCCCTACGCCAAGTCTATCGTCGGGCCGCTGGACTGGAGCCACCCGCACTTCGGCTACAAGGTCGGCGGCAAGGAAGAGGACCTCGGCTTCGACGGCCGGGACAACGCCGCCGGGATGCCCAAGTGCCAGGTCGTGGACACCTCTTTCACCTGGGGCGACGACCGGCCGCCGGGCACCGCGTGGCACGACACCATCATCTACGAGCTGCACGTCAAGGGCTTTACCAAACAGCACCCGGACATCCCGCCGCAGCTGCGCGGCACCTACGCCGGGCTTGCCTCGGCTCCGGCCATAAAGCACCTCACCCGCCTCGGGGTCACCGCGGTCGAGCTGATGCCGGTACATGCCTTTGTCCAGGACAAGCACCTGGTGGACAAGGGGCTCGACAACTACTGGGGCTACAACTCCATCGGCTTTTTCGCGCCGGAGACGCGCTACTCGGCGTCGGGCGAGATCAACGAGTTCAAGACGATGGTCAAGCGGCTGCACTCCGCCGGCATCGAGGTCATCCTGGACGTGGTCTACAACCACACCGCCGAGGGCAACCACCTGGGCCCGACGCTCTCGTTCCGCGGCATTGACAACGCCGCCTACTACCGACTCACCCCCGACGACCCGCGCTACTACATGGACTTCACCGGCACGGGCAACACCCTGAACATGATGCACCCGCGGGTTCTACAGCTCATCATGGACTCGTTGCGGTACTGGATCCTGGAGATGCACGTGGACGGCTTCCGCTTCGACCTGGCGAGCGCCCTGGCCCGCGAGCTCTACGAGGTGGACCAGCTCTCCAGCTTCTTCAACATCATCCGGCAGGACCCGGTGATCTCGCAGACCAAGCTCATCGCCGAGCCGTGGGACGTGGGGGAGGGCGGCTACCAGGTGGGCAACTTCCCCGTGGGCTGGACGGAGTGGAACGGCAAGTACCGTGACGCGGTCCGCGCCTATTGGAAGGGGGAGGGCGGCCTCGTCGGGGACCTGGCCTACCGCCTCACCGGCTCCAGCGACCTCTACGAGCGCGGGGGCCGCCGGCCCCACGCCAGCATCAACTTCGTCACCGCCCACGACGGCTTTACCCTGCACGACCTCGTCTCCTACAACGAGAAGCACAACGAGGCCAACGGCGAGGACAACAACGACGGCGAGAGCCACAACACGAGCTGGAATCACGGCGTCGAAGGCCCCACCGACGACCCGAACGTCCGCCGCCTGCGCAACCGCCAGAAGCGCAACCTGCTGGCGACCCTGCTGCTCTCCCAGGGCGTGCCCATGATCGTCTACGGCGACGAGATGGGCCGCACCCAGGGCGGCAACAACAACGCCTACTGCCAGGACAACGAGATAAGCTGGGTGGACTGGGACCTCTCGCGGGTGGACCGCAACCTGCTGGCCTTCGTGCGGCGCATGATCCGCGTCCGTAAGGAGCACCCCGCGTTCCGGCGGCGGCGCTTTTTCCAGGGCCGCCGGATCAAGGGCGCCGGCGTGAAGGACATAACGTGGCTCACCCCTGAGGGACGGGAGATGAGCGACGAGGAGTGGGGCCACACGTTCGCCCGCTCTCTGGGGCTGCAGATGGCCGGTTACTCCGAGGACCAGTACGACTCCGAAGGCCGCCCGGAGATAGACGACGACTTCATAATGCTCTTCAACGCCCACCACGAGCAGATCGGCTTTACCCTCCCGTCCGCCCCGGAGGAGGCCCGCTGGGAGGTGCTGGTGGACACCGGCTATGCCGCCGGGTTGCGCTCCGACGGCTTCTTTAAACCCGGGGCCGAGTACCCGTTGGGGGCGCGCTCTATGGCCGTTCTTATCAATCGCCACCCGGAGCCCGTCGAGGAGGACGAGGAATGAGGCGCCGCCACCCGCTGTCCTTCGGGGCCGAGGTGCTGGACGGCGGCAACACGCGCTTTACCCTGTGGGCGCCCGTGGCCGACGGCGTGGAATTGCTCATCGAAGGCCAGGAGCCCGAACGCATGAAGCGGGGCGAGGAGGGTGTCTTCCACCTGACCACCGAGGCCCCGCCGGGGAGCCGCTACCGGTACCGGATCAACGGTGAGGAGGAGGTGCCGGACCCCGCCTCCCGCTACCAGCCCGGGGACGTCCACGGCCCGAGCCAGGTCGTGGACCCGGAGGCGTTTGAGTGGCGGGACGGGGACTGGCGGGGCCGTCCCTGGGAGGAGACCGTCCTCTACGAGCTGCACGTCGGCAGCTTCAGCCCGGAGGGCACCTTCGCCGGGGCGCGCGAAAAGCTCGACCACCTCGTGGACCTGGGCGTCACCGCCGTAGAGCTCATGCCGCTCGCGGACTTCCCGGGCCGGCGCAACTGGGGCTACGACGGCGTGCTGCCCTACGCCCCGGACAGCTCCTACGGGACGCCGGAGGACCTCAAGGAACTGGTCCAGGCCGCCCACGAAAAAGGGCTCATGGTCTTTCTCGACGTGGTCTACAACCACTTCGGCCCGGAGGGCAACTACCTCAACGTCTACGCCCCGCAGTTCTTCACCGGGCGGCACACGACCCCTTGGGGCGCGGCCGTCAACTTCGACGGCGAGGGAAGCCGCCAGGTCCGAGAGTACGTCATCCACAACGCGCTGTACTGGATCGAGGAGTACCACATAGACGGCCTGCGCCTGGACGCGGTGCACGCCATCTACGACGACTCCGGGGAGCACGTGCTCGCCGAGCTCGCCCGGCGGGTCCAGGACGGCCCCGGCCGCGACCGGCACGTCCACCTCGTGCTGGAGAACGACGCCAACAACGCCTCCTACCTGCGCGGGGAGCCGTCCTACACCGCCCAGTGGGACGACGACGTGCACCACGCCTTCCACGCCACCGTCACGGGCGAGGGCGCCGGCTACTACGCTGACTACGCGGACGCCCCCGTACAGAAGCTGGGCCGGTGCCTCGCGGAGGGCTTCGCCTACCAGGGCGAGCCCTCGCTCCACCGGGAGGGCGAGAAGCGGGGCGAGCCCAGCGCGGACCTGCCGCCGACCAGCTTCGTCTCGTTTATCCAGAACCACGATCAGGTCGGCAACCGGGCTTTTGGAGACAGGATCTCCACCCTCGCGCCGTTCGAGGCCGTTCGGGCCGCGGCGGCCATCTACCTGCTCGCTCCCCAGGTGCCGATGCTCTTTATGGGGGAGGAGTGGGGCTCGGAGCAGCCCTTTCCGTTCTTCTGCGACTTCGAGGAGGACCTGGCGCCGCTCGTAACCCAGGGACGCCGGGAGGAGTTCGCCAGCTTCCCGGAGTTCTCCGACCCCGAGACCCGGGAGCGTATCCCCGACCCGGGCGCCGAGGAGACGTTCCGCATGGCGGTCCTCGACTGGGACGACCCGGCGGAGCTGGGCCACCGGCGCTGGCTGGAGCACTACAGGGAGCTACTTAGGATCCGGCAAACGGAGATAACACCCCGCCTGGTGAACATACCGGGCGGCGAGGCCGCCTACCGGCTCGTCGGGGACCGGGGTTTGCGGGCACAGTGGACGCTCGGCGACGGCTCGCTGCTCACCCTGCTCGCCAACCTGGGCGAGGAACCGCTGGCGGGCTTCGAGGACGTGCCCGGCACGCCGCTGTACGCTACGGAAGGCGTCCCGGAAGAAGGCCGGGAGCTTCCGGGATGGTCCGTGGCGTGGTATTTGAGGACCGGCGGTTGAGGGTCCCGCGCGCAACCTACCGGCTCCAGCTGAACGAGGACTTCACCTTCGCGGACGCCGCGGATCTGGTCCCGTACCTGGCGAGGCTGGGCGTGAGCGACCTGTACGCCTCGCCGTACATGAAGGCCCGGCCCGGCAGCACCCACGGCTACGACATAACGGACCACAATGCCCTGAACCCCGAGATCGGGGCCGAAGAGGATCACGAGCGCCTTGTGGCGGCGCTGCACGGACGCGGTATGGGCCACCTCCTCGACTGGGTACCGAACCACATGGGCGTCGGCGCGGACAACGGGTGGTGGCTGGAGGTGCTGGAGAACGGTCCCGCCTCACCGTACGCCCGCTTTTTCGACGTCGACTGGTACCCGGCCAACCGGCGCCAGCTCCACGGCAAGGTGCTGCTCCCCGTGCTCGGCGACCACTACCGCGCCGTGTTGGAGAACGGAGAGCTGGAGCTGAAGTTCGACGAGGTGGAAGGCTCCTTTTCCGTCTTCTACTACGAGCACCGCTTTCCGCTGGACCCCAAGACCTACCCGGTCCTGCTGGAAGGCCTGGAGGGCCTGCCGGCGGACGAGCGCGCGGTGGAGTTGGAGAGCCTCGCCGCCGCCTTCGGCAAGCTGCCGGGGCGCGAGGTGGCCGACGAGGAGAGCGTGGCCGAGCGGGAACGGGACGCCGCGATCCACAAGGCCCGCCTCGCCCGGCTGGGTGCCGAGTCCCAGGAGATAAAGCGCGCCGTCGCGGGGCGGGTGGACCGGATCGACGGTGCGCCAGGAGACCCGGAGAGCTTCGAGACGCTGCACGGGTTACTGGAGCAGCAGGCGCACCGGCTCGTCTACTGGCGGGTAGCGAGCGACGAGATCAACTACCGGCGCTTCTTCAGCGTCAACGACCTGGCCGGCATCCGCGTCGAGGACGAGCGGGTCTTCGAGGAGACCCACCGCTTCGTCCTGAACCTTATCGAGAAGGGCAGGGTGGACGGCCTGCGCCTGGACCACCCGGACGGCCTCTACGACCCCGCCGGCTACTTCCGCCGCCTCCAGGAGGCGGCCTCGGAGGCTCTGGGGGCTTCCGGCGAGGAGCAGCCGCTCTACGTGCTGGTGGAGAAGATACTCGCGCCCCACGAGGCGCTGCCGGAGGACTGGCCGGTGGCGGGAACCACGGGTTACGAGTTCGCCAACCTGGTCAACGGCCTGCTCGTGGACCCGGCGGGCGAGGCCGGGATGGAGCGGGCTTACCGGCGCTTTCTCGGGCGGAGCGTGGACTTCGAGGAGCTGCTCTACGGGTGCAAGAAGGACGTAATGCGGGGTGAGCTCGCCAGCGAGCTGAACGTCCTCGCCCGGCGCCTGCTGCGGATATCCGAGTACGGGCGGCGGGCGTTCGACTTCACCATAAACGTCCTGCGGGACGCGCTCGCCGAGGTGGTCGCCCACTTCCCCGTCTACCGCACCTACATAACCTCCGGGGGGCTCTCGGAGCAGGACCGGCGTTACGTGGAGTGGGCCGTGGCGCGGGCCAGGAAGCAGAGCACCGCCGCCGATACGGCCGTCTTCGACTTTATCCGGGCCGTGCTGCTCCTGGAGGCTGAAGGTCCGGAGGAGTACCGGGCGCTGGTCGCGGCGTTCGTGATGAAGTTCCAGCAGTACACGGGGCCGGTGATGGCGAAGGGGATGGAGGACACGGCGCTCTACGTCTACAACCGGCTCGTCTCGCTCAACGAGGTGGGGGGAGAGCCGGAGCGGTTCGGCGTCTCGGTCTCCGCCTTCCACCACCTGACCGCCGAGCGCGCGAAGCGCTGGCCGCACGCGATGCTCTCCACCTCCACGCACGACACCAAGCGCAGCGAGGACGTGCGGGCCAGGATCAACGTCCTCTCCGAGATCCCCAACGAGTGGCGGGCGCAGCTCGTCCGGTGGGCCAGGATCAACCGCTCCCGCCGCCGCGAGGTGGACGGCCGTGAGGCGCCGAGCCGCAACGACGAGTACCTGCTCTACCAGACGCTCCTGGGGGCGTGGCCGCTGGAGGAACCGGACGAAGAGGGGCTCGCCGCCTTCCGGGAACGCGTCCTGGCGTACATGGAGAAGGCGCTGCGGGAGGGCAAGGTGCACACGTCCTGGATCAACGTGAACGAGGAGTACGAGGCGGCGGTCTCATCCTTCGTGGAAGCCCTGCTCTCGTCCACCGAGAACAACCTGTTCCTGGAGGAGTTCACGCCCTTCGCCCGCCGGATAGCCCGGCTCGGGGCGTTGAACAGCCTGTCGCAGACCCTGATCAAGCTGACAGCCCCCGGCGTCCCGGACGTCTACCAGGGCAACGAGCTCTGGGACTTCTCCCTCGTGGACCCGGACAACCGCCGTCCCGTGGACTACGCCCTCCGCCGGAAGCTCCTCGCGGAGGTAGAGGACGCCGGCCCGGACGAGGCCCGCGCCCTGCTCGACGGCTGGCGGGACGGACGGCCCAAGCTCCACCTGACGCGGCGCGCGCTCGTCCTGCGCGCGGAGAAGCCAGCCCTCTTCGAGCGCGGCGAGTACGTCCCGCTGGAGGTCTCGGGACCGCTATCCGGCCACCTCGTCGCCTTCGCCCGGCGCCTCGGAGACGAGGTGACGATCACCGCCGCACCCCGCCTGTACGCGGCGCTCACCGCCGACACCGGCCCGCTGATGCCCGATCCTGAGCGCTGGTCCGGCACCCGCGTGGACGTCTCGGGCCTGCCCGCGGGTCCGTACCACAACGCGCTGACCGGCGAGGCCGTAGCCGCTGGGGAGCGGGACGGCGGGTCTTTGCTGCCCGTGGAGAAGCTGCTCGGGAGCTTCCCGGTGGCGCTGCTCGCTCGCAGCTAGCTTCAGCTCCGGGGCCTGACGGCCCCGGGGTGGGCGCCCGGCTGGTGGTCCTGGAGGAAGGCGGGACATAGAATGGCGCCTGTGCGCTCGATGATACCGATCCGGGACCCATTACAGGCCGCCCGGCTCGCGGTGCTCGCGGTCTTTTTCCTGAACGGGGTCGCGCTGGCGAGCTGGGTGGTGCGGATACCGGCGGTTCAGAGGGAGCTCTCGCTGGGAGAAGGGGCGCTAGGGCTCGCGTTGCTCGGGATGGCTCTCGGGGCGCTGGTCTCCATGCCGCTCACGGGGGCGCTGACCTCCCGCCTGGGGAGCCGGCCGGTGGTCGGCGGGGCGGCGCTGGCGCTCGCGCTCGCGCTGGTATTGCCGGCGCTGGCCCCGGGGCTGCCCTCCCTGGCGGCCGCGCTCTTCGTGCTCGGCGCCTCGAACGGGGCGCTGGACGTCTCGATGAACTCGCAGGCCGTGGCGGTCGAGAAGGGTTACGGGCGGCCGATCATGGCCTCCTTCCATGCCGCCTTCAGCTTCGGCGGGCTCGCGGGCGCGACGGCCGGCGGGGTGGTCGCCGCCGCCGGGGTCGGGGTGCTGGCCCACCTCTCTGCGGTAGCCGGGCTGGCGCTCGCGGCCGCCCTCGTCGCCTACCGGGCGTTAGTGCCGGCGAGCGCGGACGCCGGGGAGGACGGGGCGCCGGCCTTCGCCCGTCCCAACCGGGCGCTGCTGGGGCTCGGGATCATCTCCTTCTGCGTCCTGCTCGGGGAAGGAGCCATGGCCGACTGGAGCGCGGTCTACCTGGACGGCACGCTCGGTACGGGCCCCGGCTTCGCGGCGGCCGGCTACGCGGCGTTCTCGCTCGCTATGGCGCTCGGGCGGCTTTTCGGGGACAGGTTCACGGCCCGTTTCGGGGCTGTCCGCGTCGTCCGCCTCGGGGCGGCGGTCGCGGCTACCGGGCTCGGGGCCGCGCTGGCGGCCGGTCATCCGTACGCCGCGCTCGCCGGTTTCGCCTGCGCGGGGATAGGGTTCTCGATCATCTTCCCCGCCGCCCTGAGCGCCGCCGGCCGCACGAAGGAGATGGCTGCCGGACCCGCGCTCGCCGCCGTCGCCACCACCGGGTACACGGGCTTTCTGGCCGGGCCGCCCATCATAGGGTTTATCGCCGAGCTGGTCGGTCTGGGTGGCGCCCTGTACGTCGTCGTGGTCCTCAGCGCCGCCATCGTGTTCCTGGCCGGCGCCGTGGGGACCGGAAAGGGATAGGAACGGCGTTCCGGCGGCCAGACCGCTAACATGGTGTACGTGAGAGAAGCCAGCGTAAGGAACCCGTGGTGGCAGCGCGGCGTCGTCTACCAGGTCTACCCGCGTTCCTTCGCGGACTCCAACGGCGACGGCGTGGGAGACCTGCCCGGCATTACGGGCCGGCTCGGTTACCTGCGGTGGCTCGGGGTGGAGGCCGTCTGGATCTCCCCGTTCTACCCGTCGCCTATGGCGGACTTCGGCTACGACGTCTCCGACTACACCGGCGTTCACCCCGTGTTCGGCACCCTGGAAGACTTCGACGACCTGGTGGCCGAGGCGCACCGCCTGGGCCTCAAGGTCATCGTGGACTACGTGCCCAACCACACCTCCGAGGAGCACCCCTGGTTCGTCGAGTCGCGCTCCTCGCGCCGCAACCCGAAGCGCGACTGGTACATCTGGCGTGACCCGAAAGCGGACGGCGCGCCGCCCAACAACTGGCTCGCGACCTTCGGCGGCGGGGCGTGGGAGTGGGACGAGGAGACGGAACAGTACTACTATCACGCTTACCTCAAGGAGCAGCCGGACCTCAACTGGCGCAACCCGGAGGTGCGCGGGGCCATGTACGACGTGCTCCGGTTCTGGTTGGACCGGGGCGCGGACGGCTTTCGGGTGGACGCCCTGCGCCAGCTCGTAAAGGACGAGCGGTTCCGCGATAACCCGCCGAACCCGGATCACCGCCCGGGAGACAGCCCCTACGACGCCCTGCTGCCGGTCTACTCCACCGACAGGCCCGAGGTGCACGGGATCGTCCGCGAGATGCGCGGGGTGCTCGACGAGTACGGGGAGGACCGGCTCCTGATCGGAGAGCTGTACCTGCCCATCGAGCGGCTCGTCGCCTACTATGGCGAGGACGGCTCTGGGGTCCAACTGCCCACCAACATGCACCTCATATCCACGCCCTGGAAGGCCCGCGAGATCGCCGCGCTCATCGAGGCTTACGAGGCCGCCCTGCCGCCCGGCGGATGGCCCAACTGGGTGCTCGGTAACCACGACCGGAGCCGCGTGGCCAGCCGCGTCGGCCCCGGCCAGGCCCGCGTCGCTGCCATGCTCCTCCTGACCCTGCGCGGCACGCCCACCCTCTACTACGGGGACGAGCTCGGCATGCGCGACGTGGAGATACCTCCCCACCGCGTGCGGGACCCCTGGGAGAAAAACGTCCCCGGCATCGGCCTCGGACGCGACCCGGAGCGCACCCCGATGCAGTGGGACGGCTCACCCAACGCCGGCTTCTGCCCCTCGGGCGTGGAGCCGTGGCTACCACCGGCGGACGATTCCCCGGTGGTAAACGTAGAGTGCCAGCGAGAAGCTCCTGACTCTCTCCTGAACCTGTACCGGCGCCTGCTCTCCCTGCGCCGCGCCGAACCCGCGCTCTCGAGCGGCGACTACGCCCTCGTCGCAGCGACCGACGAGGTGCTGGCCTACCAACGTCAGCACGAGGGACGGCGTTTTATCGTCGTCCTCAACCTGGGCCCCCGAGAACCGTGCCTGAAGATGCCCGGTCTCCGGGGCCGCGTGGCGTTAGGCACCCTCCTGGAGCGGCAGGGTGCCGAGGTGGTGAAGGAGGTTACGCTGCGGGGAAACGAGGGGCTCGTGATCGAGGCGCGATAGCAACAAACATCCGACTTCATAACCGTGCAATGCAGGCGCTTGGGTATTTACCGAGATTTCTCTATTTTGAACAGTTCTTCCTGTTCAGTGCGCTTTTCTGGTGCGTAGTTTGTGATCAGTAGCTCGCTAATGTCCCGGTTTCGAGAGTTCAAATTGATCTCCCGGCGGTTCCTGATAGCGGTTACGTAATAACCTTCGAATAGTCCACGAATGAAGCTTGTGTTGCTGTTGCTGACGGCCCAGCGTACACCTCTCAGATCAAGCTCGCGGCAGAAAGCTGCTAAGCGGAAATGATCGTTCGCCCGGAACTGATCTTTGGTGTAGCGGCTGAAGTCAGAATAGCCACCCAGCTTGTAGTAGGGCGGGTCCAGGTACACGAAGTCCCGATTTGTTATGTCGTGTAGGCACAACTCGAAGTCGCCCGGGCGGATATTTACGTTCCGCAAGACCTCAGCCACCGCCCGTAGGTTGTCGGGATCATAGTAACGACGGTCGTACTGGCCATAGGGCACGTTGAACCGGCCCTGCCGGTTTACGCGAAACAGGCCACGGAAACATGTCTTGTTCAAGTAGATGAGGTGGGCCGCACGCCGGAAGAGAGGAAGCTCTGCGGGCCGAATGCTCCGGATCCTTATGTACTCCTCTTTCGTGTTCTCTAGGCTGTCCAGGATTTCCGCTACCCGGACATGATCCTCTCGAATGGCTTTGTAGGCGTCGATCAGCCACTCGTTCGCGTCACCAATAACAGCCTGCAACGGCTGGAGTGTGAACAAAACACTCCCCCCACCCACGAAAGGCTCGAAGTAGCGATCGAAGTCCGAAGGAAAATACTCAACCAGACGGCTCGCGATACCCTGCTTGCCACCCGCCCACTTTAAAACCGGACTTACCCTTGCTCGAATCATATGCATCCACAATACTCATATTCTGTAGACTTTCAAGTATCATTCTGTACCTTTCGGTCATGGTTCCAAAGAGTCGGGAATGCCTGGAGTTCGGAAAGGTGGTACGTATGTACCGCGAGCAAGCCGGGTACTCGCAGGAAGGATTAGCCAACAAAGCAAAG